>NZ_JBPMMS010000024.1:0-133240 GCF_054025815.1 Desulfolithobacter sp.
GACCAGACAGGTGGCCTCTTCACGAAACTCCTTGGTATACCGACCGTATGGAACTTTTACCATTGCTGACACCTCCGTTTTGTCAGATAACAAAAACATTGGTGTCCATTTTTTTCAACCTACCTCACCACGCCCATGGGCGATTTTCGGATAAGCATTTCCGGGAAACTCTGGGATAGAAGTACCGTGAGCCAGAGGTTACGTCACTTAAAAAATCGTCCCGTTGTCCGCCAGGGCAGGCCAACTTCAGCGAAGTTGGCTGTGGCACAACCATCTTAGAAAAAACAAGAAAAATTCATCAAAACAGAAAACAGGGCCCGGCGGGGAAAAACAGGAACAACAGCCATAAACCGGCCAGGAACCACCACCGGCTGCGGACGAAGTGACAGGGGGTCAGGCCGGCAAAGTCGGCAAACCGATCCGCCTCGCCAGTTCCAGGGCCTGCCGGGTGGTCTTGACATCATGGACCCGGATGATATCCGCCCCCTGCAGGAAGCAGAGAGCCGAGACCACAGCGGTGGGACAGTCCCGTTCGGTCACGGGAATTCCGAACAGTTTGTCAAAAAAGGACTTGCGGGAATGACCGATCAGCACCCGGTGACCGGTTGCCCGGAACCGGGCCACGTTGCGCAGGATTTCAAGATTATGCTCCAGGGTCTTGCCAAAGCCTATGCCGGGATCAATTATGATCCTCCGTGGATCAATACCCTGTTCTTCGCTCATCCAGGCAATCCGCTCCTGAAAAAAGGTGATGATATCTTCCACCACATCATCATAGTGCGGATCGAGTTGCATGGTCCGGGGCGTGCCCTGCATATGCATAATGATGACCGGACCGTCATACGAACGCACCACCTCGATCATTTCCGGGTCATGGCGCAGGGCAGAGATATCGTTGACCATGCTGGCCCCGGCAGCCAGCGCGGCTCGGGCCACAGAGGCTTTGGTAGTATCAATGGAAATGGGGATATCGGTCTGTTGCCGGATGGTCTCGATGGCGGGAAGGACCCGCTCAAGCTCCTGGTCCTCTGAAACCGGATCGGCAAAGGGCCGGGTGGACTCCCCGCCAACATCGATAATATCCACCCCCTGGGAGAGCATCTCCTCAACCTGGATTGCAACATCATCCATGGAGGTAAAACGACCGCCATCGGAAAAGGAATCCGGGGTCACGTTGAGAATCCCCATAATCTGAACTGCAGGTTTTTCAGCTACCATGCCAAGAGACATTCACTTGTGGGTTTAAAGTGAAACACGCAAAAGGCACAGGGAAAACCTGTGCCTTTTTATGTACCTGTTTTAACCAGACTGTCGCTGACCGCTCAGACCGTAGCGTCCCCGGTGATCTTCGGTTCCTCTTCACGGGAGTTGTCCTGGCCGCTGTCTTCCGATTTCTTATCCTCACGCACCTCGGCGGACTGCACAGGATCGGATGATTCACCGGCAGGCTGGGTTGGCTGCGGAGCCGGTTCTTTTGGCACGGATTCCTCCGCTTGCCCGTCCGGCGGACGCATCTCGTTGATAATCCGGTCGATGTCCTCAAGCATGATCGTCTCTTTCTCCAAAAGCTCCCTCGCCACCGCCTTGAGGATATCGAGATTTTCCTCGAGCAGCAGTTCAACCTTGGAACTGGCATCAAGGATAATCTTCTTGACCGCCTCGTCGATCTTCCGGGCGGTGGATTCAGAATAATCCCGATGCTGGGCTATCTCCCGCCCAAGGAAGATCTGCTCCTCCTTCTTGCCATACGTCAACGGGCCAAGCTCATCGCTCATGCCCCACTCGCAGACCATCTTTCTCGCCAGCTCGGTAGCTCGTTCGAGATCATTGCCGGCTCCGGTGGTAACTTCATCAAACACCAATTTTTCAGCCATCCGGCCACCAAAAAGGATAGCTATGGAGTTAAGCAGATATTTTTTCGAATGGGTATATTTCTCATCCAGAGGAAGCTGCATGGTCAGGCCGAGCGCCCTGCCGCGCGGAATAATGGTCACCTTGTGAATGGGATCGGTATCCGGCAACAACCGGGCAACCAGTGCATGCCCGGCTTCGTGGTAGGCTGTGACCTCTTTTTCCTTTTCACTTATGATCATGGACTTGCGTTCAGCACCCATCATGATCTTGTCCTTGGCCTGCTCGAGCCGCTCCAGAGTGATCTCTTCCTCGCCGGCACGGGCGGCCATGAGTGCTGCCTCGTTGATCAAATTTTCCAGATCAGCGCCGGAAAATCCGGGCGTACCTCGGGCAATGACAGCAAAGTCGACATCAGCGGCCATTTTGGTTTTTCGACCGTATATCTCGAGAATCTTTTCCCGGCCCTTGATATCAGGAATCGGCACAACCACCTGCCGGTCAAATCGACCAGGCCGCAAAAGGGCAGGATCAAGGACGTCAGGCCTGTTGGTGGCCGCGATGATAATGACCCCCTCGTTGGCCTCGAAGCCATCCATTTCAACCAGCAGCTGGTTCAAAGTCTGCTCGCGTTCATCATGACCACCACCCAGTCCGGCTCCCCGGTGACGACCAACCGCGTCTATCTCATCGATAAAAATAATACAGGGAGCGTGTTTCTTGCCCTGATTGAACAGGTCACGAACCCGTGAAGCGCCGACCCCCACGAACATCTCGACAAAGTCAGAACCTGAAATGGTAAAAAACGGCACCCCGGCCTCGCCGGCAATGGCCTTGGCCAGAAGCGTCTTGCCGGTTCCTGGAGGTCCGGCAAGCAAGACACCTTTTGGAATACGCCCGCCAAGCCTGGTGAACTTCTGCGGATCCATCAGGAAATCGACAATTTCTTCAAGTTCTTCCTTGGCCTCATCGATGCCTGCCACATCCTTGAAAGTAATATTGACCTCACCTTCACCCTGCAGTTTGGCCCGGGTCTTGCCAAAAGACAAGGCTCCACCCTTGCCCCCCATCTGCATCTGGCGCATGAAAAATATCCACACACCAATAAGCAGCAGCATGGGAAACCAGGAAATGAAGATGGACATCCACAGCGATTCCCGCTCCGGTTCCTTGACCGTAATATCCACCCCGGATTTCCGCAGCATGGGAATCAGTTCGAGGTCCGGTGGCACCACGGTGACAAAGGGTCGCCCATTGCCATTGATACCATAGATTTTGTCCCCCTGGATGGTGACCTTGTTGATAACCCCGTTTTCCACGCTGGACCAGAACTCGGAGTAGGTCATGGCGGTCTGCTGACCCTGCGGTTTATTGAACAGGTTGAAAAGCAGGATCATGGTCAGACCAATCACCAGCCACATACTCAGGTTTTTATAGAAAGTGTTCAAACAGAATCTCCAAAATATATAATGTAAGAGTCCTTACGGGGTCAGGCGTCTCCGACCCCCGACGTGTGCACTCCACAATAACATAATCATCAAATACAGGAAGAGCACTAAGGATTTCAAAGTCAGAAGTGGTGTACTGTTATTTTTTTCCAGAGGCGATTCAGAATCGGCAACCGTGCCGGGGGAAGATACCAGGGTCAGGAATACCCGGAGAAGAGGCCCCGGTCACTCCCCGTCGTTTTCCGACATCCCGTCCGGATGCGTTATTCATTGTCGGCGGAAAACTCCTGGACCGTCTTGACAGCAATTTCCTGATTGCCGATGGTGGCAATAGCCTGAACAATGGATGAAGCTCCTGAAATAGTTGTTGTATAGGGAATATGAAAATCAAGTGCTGCCCGGCGAATGGTGTAGGAATCCTCGGTGGTCCGTGACCCTGAGGATGTATTGATGATCCACTGGATGGCACCGTCCTGGATCTTGTCCAGAATATGGGGCCGTCCCTGGGAAATCTTGTTGACCCTTTCGCACAAGACCCCGTTCTCCTGGAGAAACAGGGCCGTACCACGTGTCGCCACCAGAGAAAAACCGATCTCCCTCAGTTTGGCTGCCACCGGAAGGACGCCCTCCTTGTCTCCCTTGCGCACACTGATAAAAACCGTGCCCGACAGCGGCAGATCCTGGCCAGCGGCCTGCTGGGATTTAGCCACCGCAAGTCCCAGGGAATCATCGATACCCATGACTTCACCGGTGGACTTCATTTCAGGACCCAGCAGAGTATCCACGTTTTCGAACCGGTCAAAGGGAAACACTGCCTCTTTCACCGCCCAGTGGCTAATCTGCTTTTCCTCTGTGAAACCGAGTTGTTGAAGACTAAATCCCATCATCACCTTGGTGGCGATCTTGGCCAGCGGCACTCCAGTGGCCTTGGAGACAAAGGGCACGGTCCGGGACGCCCGGGGATTGACCTCCAGCACATAGAGATTCTCATCCTTAACCGCGTACTGGACATTCATAAGGCCGACCACCCCAAGTTCTTCGGCCATGGCCTTGGTGGCCCGGGTAATCTCGGCAATCATTTCCCTGGACAGGGTATGGGGCGGCAGGACACAGGCCGAGTCACCGGAATGGATTCCGGCCTCTTCAATATGCTCCATGATTCCACCGATCACGGTCAACTTTCCATCGGATACTGCATCCACATCCACTTCTATGGCATCCTTGAGAAACTTGTCCAGCAGTACAGGATGCTCGCCGCCGGCAATACCGGGGATAGCCATAAAGTCACGGATTCCCTGCTCGTTATAGACAATACGCATATCACGGCCCCCGAGCACATAGGACGGTCGCACGACCACGGGGTACCCGATACGCTCGGCTTCTGCCAGGGCCTCGTCAAGTGTATGGACTGTACCGTTTTCCGGCTGGCGTAATCCGAGTTTCTGAAGGAACTGCTGGAAACGCTTGCGGTCCTCGGCCCGGTCAATGGCATCCGGGGGAGTGCCGATAATCTTCACTCCTGCCTGATCAAGAGGTACCGCGAGATTGAGCGGTGTCTGCCCGCCAAACTGGACAATAACACCGTCTGGCTGTTCCCGTTCGATAATA
The DNA here is from genome assembly GCF_054025815.1 of Desulfolithobacter sp. Classification (NCBI taxonomy): domain Bacteria; kingdom Pseudomonadati; phylum Thermodesulfobacteriota; class Desulfobulbia; order Desulfobulbales; family Desulfobulbaceae; genus Desulfolithobacter; species Desulfolithobacter sp. The sequence goes on from NZ_JBPMMS010000024.1 coordinate 4,908, forward strand.
TTGAGCACATCTTCCCGGGTCAAGGGCTCGAAATAGAGCTTGTCCGAAGTGTCGTAGTCCGTGGAGACCGTTTCGGGATTGGAATTGACCATGATCGACTCGACCCCGATTTCACGGAGAGCAAACGAAGCGTGAACACAACAGTAGTCAAACTCGATGCCCTGGCCGATCCGGTTAGGGCCGCCACCAAGAATCATGATTTTCTTCCTGTCGGTTATCCTGGCCTCGTCTTCCTGTTCGTAGGTGGAATAATAGTAGGGTGTGTAGGATTCAAACTCGGCCGCACAGGTATCGACCAACTTGTATACCGGCTCGATTCCTTCCTTTTTGCGGAGCTGTCGGATATCATCCTCCGAGGTACCTGTGATCTGCGCCAGTTGCACATCCGAAAAACCAATCTGCTTGGCCTGATACAGGACCTCCTGGTCAAGTCCGGAAAATCCTTTGTCCGACAACTTCTTTCCAGTATCCACTATATCTCGCAGGTTGGTCAGAAACCAGGGATCGATATGGGTCAGCTCGTGGATCCGTTCAAGATCCATATCCCTGCGCAGGGCCTCGAACAGGTAGGCAATCCGCCTGGAATTGGGTCGGGTCAATCCCTGTTCCAGATCCCGCCAGTGCATATCTGCCAGCTCTTCCTTACCGTCAAAGCCAAAGCCCATCCGTCCGATTTCCAGGGAACGAATCCCCTTTTGGAACGCTTCTTTGAAAGTCCGTCCGATGGCCATGGTCTCACCGACAGACTTCATGGCCGTGGTCAGGGTGTCTTCGGCTTCAGGAAATTTTTCAAAAGTCCAACGTGGAATTTTGACCACACAGTAATCAATGGTCGGCTCGAAGGCGGCATAGGTTTCTTTTGTAATATCATTAGGAATTTCATCAAGAGTATAACCAACCGCCAGTTTGGCCGCTATCTTGGCGATGGGAAATCCGGTTGCTTTTGAGGCCAGGGCAGAGGAACGCGAGACCCGCGGATTCATCTCGATGACCATGAGCTCTCCATCTTCGGGATTGACGGCAAACTGCACATTTGAGCCACCCGTTTCCACCCCGATTTCCCGAATGATGGCAATGGCGGCATCGCGCATGTCCTGGTACTCCCGGTCGGTAAGCGTCTGAGCCGGAGCCACGGTGATGGAATCACCTGTGTGGACCCCCATGGCATCCATATTTTCGATGGCACAGATAATGACAACATTGTCATTGCGGTCCCGCATGACCTCGAGCTCATACTCCTTCCAGCCGAGCAGGCTCCGTTCAATCATGATCTCGGTTGTCATTGACAAATCGAGCCCGGCAGTGGCCAGATCCCTGAGTTCCTTTCGGTTATAGGCCACTCCGCCACCGGTGCCACCCAGGGTGAAACTGGGCCGGACAATAAGCGGAAAACCGATGGTCTCACCTGCGGTCATGGCATCGTCCAGGGTATGGACAATGGCCGATTCAGGCACATTAAGACCGATCTTGCGCATGGCGGCTCGAAACTCCTCCCGTCCCTCGGCCTTGCGGATAACATCGATATTGGCGGCCAGCAGTTCAACCCCGTACTTGTCCAGCGTTCCGGTTTCCGCGACCTTGATGGCTGTGTTAAGCCCGGTCTGCCCTCCCAGCGTCGGCAACAGGGCGTCGGGACGCTCGCGCTCTATCACCCGAATCACGCATTCCGGGGTGATGGGTTCGATATAGGTTCGATCGGCCAATTCCGGATCGGTCATGATGGTGGCGGGATTGGAGTTGATCAGGACAACCTCGTACCCCTCCTCTTTCAAGGCCTTGACCGCCTGGGTGCCGGAGTAGTCAAACTCACAGGCCTGGCTGATAATGATTGGCCCGGAGCCGATAATGAGAATCTTATGTATATCTGTACGCTTAGGCATCGTTTTAAATGTCAGGTTGCAGAAAAAGGATAATTCAATATCAGTTGTTATCGGCCAAAAGTTCGACAAACCGATCAAAAAGATACTGGGCATCATGCGGCCCCGGGGCATGCTCCGGGTGATACTGAACGGAGAACACCGGATACTTTGAATGCCGCATTCCCTCAAGGCTGCCATCGTTGAGATTTATGTGGGTCACTTCCACCTCAGCGGGCAGACTGTCAGGGTCTACGCAAAAACCATGGTTCTGGGAGGTGATCTCGACCTTACCGGTGGCCAGATCCTTGACCGGCTGATTACCCCCTCGATGACCAAATTTCAGCTTGTATGTCGACCCACCGAAAGCAAGTCCCAAAATCTGGTGGCCAAGACAGATACCGAAGATGGGCTTTTTGCCAAGTAGCTGCCGGACATTATCGACCACGCCCTCCACCCCGGCCGGATCGCCGGGCCCGTTGGAAAGGAAAATTCCGTCGGGCTCCAGGGCCAAAACCTCGTCGGCCGAGGTTGTCGCCGGGACAACCTGGACCGCACAACCAAGCTCGGTCAGGATACGCAACTGATTGAACTTGATGCCAAAATCATAGGCTACAACCTTGAACCTCTTCTGGTCCGCCTCCGGATACCCGGCCCCTTCCACCGGTCCGGCCTCTGTCCAGCCATATGGCCTGGCGCAGGTCACCCGGGCGACCATGTCCCTGCCCACCAGGCCCGGCCACTCCCTGGCCCTCCGGACCAGCGAATCCCTGTCAAGATCCTCGGTGGAAATAACGGCCTTCATGGCTCCGGTGTTACGGATCAATCGGGTCAACATCCTGGTATCCACCCCTTCTATACCGAGAATACCGTACTTCTCAAGAAATTCCGCCAGGGTGGCCGTAGCCCGATAGTTCGACGGAAATCGCTGATATTCTTTCATCAAAAAGGCGCGGGGATGGACTCCGGCCGACTCCATATCCTCATCGTTGACACCATAATTGCCGATCAGGGGATAGGTCATAGTCACCAGCTGACCGGTATACGATGGATCGGTCAGTATTTCCTGGTAGCCGCTCATGGAGGTGTTGAAGACGATCTCGCCCACTGCTTCTCCAGGGCCGGTGAACGACCTGCCGGTGAGGACTGTTCCGTCCTCAAGCGCAATCATTGCTTTCATATATTTTGTTACGTTAGGGTTGAAAGTCCTGCCCCGCTTCAACCAGGAAAGCGCGACTTTCGGGTTTACCTTGGCAAAACAACTTATTCGGCACGCTGTATTACATCCATTACCATGGCCGCCTGGCGTCGAGCAGCTCCTTTCTGGGCACTTGATACCCTGCGGGCGGCCGCACAGATGGCACTGTATTTTTTCCGGTCAGCCATGTGGGCACGCAGAGTTCTGGTCAACTCCCGGGTGTCTCTTACCTGGAATCCACAGCCACCCTGAACTACCAGTTCCACGGCATCCCGGAAATCCTTCATGCTCGGGCCGAAGTAGACCGGCCGGCCCCAGCGGACCGCCTCCATGATGTTGTGGCCGCCCTTGTCCACCAGGCTGCCTCCGCAGAACAGATAATCTCCGGCCGCATACAGATCGGCCAGGTCTCCCAGGGTGTCCACCAGAACCACCCCGTGACGCCTGGCCGCGCCGCCCCGGAGGGCAGAAAAAAAATCACTTTCCAGGCTCCGCAGCGAGAGTTCCCGCCGTACTGTCTCAAGCCGTTCCAGATGCCGGGGCGCCACGACCCAGACAATGCCCCGACCGCTTGTCTGGCGCAGGTTCTGTACCACATCAGCCAGCAATAATTCTTCACCGCTGCGCGTAGATCCGCAAACAAACACGATCTCGTCCCGCACGCCCAGCAACCTCCGGAAGCGCTCCCGATCTGCAGGGTCTGCCTTGTCTCCAGGGTCGTACTTGACGTTACCGGTGACCTCGATTTTTTCGTCTGGCACACCCAGAGCCTGAAAACGAGCCCGGTCGGCTTCGCTTATCACGCCGATACGCACAAAACCGGCCAGAACGTGTGGAACAAGTGAGCCAAGATGCCGGTACCGCCTGCTGGATCGCTCCGACATTCTGCCATTGAGGAGCAGCATGGGAATTCCGGCATGGGACAGGTCCGAGAGCATCACGGGCCAGAGTTCGGTTTCAAGACAGATGTAACAGTCAGGTCGTATGTGCGACTGCGCCAGGCGTACAGCAGGAGCCGCATCCAGTGGCGCCACCAGGCAGGTGGCCTGACCGGCCAGCTGCCTGGCGGCAACCCGCTGCCCCTGCCGGGTCATGGTCGTCAGAACAATCTCCAGTTCCCGAGACCAGGCCCGCAACCCGCCAATGAGAGCCCTGGCGGCCTTCACCTCACCGACCGAAGCCGCATGAATCCATATCCTGGGCACCCCGGGTCGCTTGTCAGCAAATTCAGGATACCGGCCCAGGCGCTGTGCCAGGCCGAATCCAAGGCCATTGGAAGCAATTTTTTTAACCAGGGGAGAGGACAGCAGGAGAGCCAACCAGACAACCCTGCCCGCCATGCGGTATACCTTGTACAGCAATCCGCCTCCTGCCCTGCCACCACATATTTCGCAACTCAGCACACAAATCAGCCTATTTAAACAGGATTGCCATGCCGAGTCAATAGGGAACGAACCCCTGACCGTGAAAAGCAGGCCCGGACAAATTTTTCCAGGCCAAATCACCGTCTGCCGGCAATGCAACCTGGGCAACAGGAGAGAGTTTTACTTGACAAGAATCAGCTGGATAGTTAAGCAGACCTGTTGCAGCAGGATCCTCCGGCAGCAAGAAATCAATAGTTTTTCACCAGGAAAATCCGAACCGGCGACACAAGCATATTATGCGCAGAAACATTTTCTTACTTCTCCTGACAGGACTGCTCTGCCTGTCCGGCCAGGCCATACAGGCAAAGGAACAAACCATGAAAGACGGACTCTATGCAAAACTCATAACCACCAAAGGCGACATTCTCCTCAAACTCTATTACGACAAGACCCCGCTCACAGTCATCAACTTTGTCGGCCTCGCCGAAGGCACGCAGATCCTGGGTGGGGCTGCGAAACCCACCGGCGTTCACTTCTATGACGGCCTCACCTTTCACCGTGTGATCAAAGATTTCATGATCCAGGGCGGCTGCCCGCTGGGTACTGGAACCGGAGGGCCGGATTACACCTTCCCTGATGAAATCGTTCCAGAGCTCAAATTCAATCGGCCAGGACTGCTGGCCATGGCCAATGCCGGCCCGGGCACCAATGGCAGCCAGTTTTTCATCACCCATGTCCCCACACCGCACCTGAATGGCAAGCACACCATTTTCGGCGAGGTTGTGGAAGGCCAGAACGTAGTAAACAATATTAAACAGGGCGACAAAATAGAAAAGGTCGAGATAATCCGGGTTGGCAAAGAGGCCAAAGAGTTCCAGACCGATCACAAGGCCTTTGAAGCAACACTTGCCGCCCTGAAACAGAAAGAAGAAGAGGCCCGGCAGAAGGAAGCCGATGCGGTCCGGGAGATGATCAAGGAGAAATGGCCCGAGGCCAGGAAAACCGCCTCCGGCCTCTATTATGTTGTTGTCAAGGAAGGCGAAGGGGACACTCCCAGACCCGGCGCAACAGTGAAGGCCCATTACACCGGCCGGCTCCTGGCCAACGGACGCACGTTCGACTCCTCCTATGACCGCGGCGAACCCATCAGCTTCCCAGTGGGTGTCGGCCGGGTGATCCGCGGCTGGGACGAGGCTCTGAGCCAGATGAAACGGGGCGAGAAGCGAATCCTGATCATTCCGCCGGACCTGGCCTACGGCGACCGCGGCGCCGGTGGCGTGATCCCGCCCGGTGCCTGGCTGGTCTTTGACGTTGAACTGGTTGATTTCTAACCCGGGACCGGCTCACCAGCCATGAACACTGACGGCGGGCCTGACGGTCCGCCGTTTTTTATTCTGTTTTATTCCACTTTCTGCCGTCTCCCCTGCCACCAACCGGAAAGCACTCAATCACCGGACAACAGGAGCCCAGATGTTGCCAATCAACACCACGTACATCCGCCTGATCCTGACCATGATCTTCTGGGGCGGCACCTTTGTTGCCGGCCGCTGGGTCTCGGAGGAGATGCATCCCCTGGCAGCCGCTTCCGGACGCTTCCTGCTTGCCTCCACCATGCTCCTCCTGGTCACCTGGCTGAGGGAAAAGAAACTGCCACGCCTGGACATGCGCCAGATGGTGGCCATGGCTCTGCTTGGCCTGACCGGAATCTTTGCCTACAACATCCTCTTTTTCACCGGCCTGCAGACCGTGGAAGCCGGTCGCGGCGCCATGATCATCGCCGCCAACCCTGTGGTCACGGCCCTGCTGGCTATCCCGCTTCTCGGCGAACGGTTCAGCACCCAGCGCAGCATCGGTGCAACACTGGCGCTGGCCGGGGCCGTCACCGTCATCTCCCACGGCCATCCCATGAAGATCCTTCAGGGAAATGTCGGTCCGGGAGAACTTTCCCTGATGGGCTGCGTATTAAGCTGGGCCGCCTATTCGATCATCGGCAAAAAACAACTCCTCCGTATATCGCCGCTGGTGGCAGTGACCTATTCCTGCGTGGCCGGAGCAATATTTCTCACTATTGCCGCGCTCCTGGCCGGTCACCCGCCCGTGGTCACCGGTGCCAGCCCCCGGGCTCTGGCCAGCCTGGTCTATATGGCGATTTTCGGCACCACCATAGGTTTTATCTGGTTTTACCAGGGAGTGCAGGAACTTGGCGCCGGACGGGCCTCATTGTTTGTAAACCTGGTCCCGGTGGCCGGGGTCAGCCTGGGCATCCTTCTGCTTGGGGAACGGCCGGACAGCTCACTTTATATCGGCGGCCTGCTGGTCTTCTGCGGACTCTACCTGACCAATAGGCAGCCGGTGTGAACCTGCGCCCACCCCTTCCTCTATCAAAAAAATTGCACAAAAAGACAGGAACGATCCCAAAAACCTGAACCCTTTCTTGCACTGACCCACTAATCAGTGATAATATTTATTACGTCATGAACCAAAAGAGTTTAGAGTCATATCTCACACAACGCACCGCCTCCTCAAACCAAAAGGAAACCGATCGCAGATCATTTACAATACTGCAGGCCGGAAGGAAGGCCGACAGGTAACGAATTACGCTCTTTCGATCCATACCGGGTCCCGAGAATCAACATCAGGAAACACCATGTATTTCATCCAGAAGACAGCACTGCTTATCATCTGCGCCATTATCCCGTTTCTGTTTGCAACCTTCTCCCATGCCAGCAGCATGGGGGCATCTCCCTTGCAGGAAAGACTGAAAATAACGATAAGCAAATCCAAGACCGACCGAGGGAAGGGTTACCGGATTCACGTCTCCATACAAAACATTTCCGACAGAACAATTCGGATACTGAAATGGCACACACCTCTCGCAAAAGAAATCGGCACCAATATGTTTTCGGTACAGAGAGACGGGCGGGAAGTCCAATATTTTGGAAAACTCATAAAGAGAACAACACCGAAAGCGGAGGATTACCTTATTCTGGGCCCGGGCAAAAGCATAGAAGCTGACATTGACCTTGCCAAACTTTATGATTTCGGAAAAACAGGAAGGTATACCATCCGATTCAGGCTGAATCCCACAGCCATACCTGAAACAGACGGGCCATTGAAATCCTTTATACTGTCCAATATCCTCGAAGATCTCGTAACTGCGCCCCGCCCTGTCTCCAGAAAAAGCAAGCTCCCTGCCTACTCCGGATGTACAGTCACCGAACAATATATACTTGAAAGCGCCCTGGCAGCAAGCCAGGAGATAGCCCGAATCGCCAGGCAGGACCTTGCCGACACTCCGGTCGACAAGCGCGCCCTGGCAGAACGCTATCTCGAATGGTTTGGCGAGTATGAGCCCTCCCGTTACGATACCGTTCAAGAACATTTCAACAAGATAGATGACGCACTGAGCAACCAGCAGATCACCTTTGTCTGTGACTGTACCGAAAACTATTTTGCATATGTGTATCCCAGTATCCCATACGAAATCCATCCCTGTAACGTTTTCTGGGAGGTCGAGGTAACCGGCACGGATTCCCAGGCAGGAACCATTGTCCACGAAACCTCGCACTTCACGGTTGTGGCAGGAACCAACGATTTTATATATGGGCAGAACGGTTGCCGCCGCCTGGCGGACAACCTGCCTAACCTGGCCATAAACAATGCAGACAGCCATGAATATTTTGCGGAAAACACCCCGTTTCTCGACATGCCCACAGGCAGCAGCACCATTGATGTTCCAAACATAGTCCCGACCATTTTTTTGCTTCTGGACGACAACAAGTGGAAAACATCCGGAAAACAGCACAAACAAAAATAAGAGGGAAAAACATCGAGAGACATGGTCTGTAAAAGACAGCACGTGCCCATGCCACATTACATCCCGACCAGGACTACTCTGACATACAGAATTCGCCAGTTCCGCAACCACAAAGGAAGGACATGTCACTTTACAGTCAGCGGCTAACTACCCTGAAAAAGAAGCCCTGTACCTGGCTGATCACCGGCGTGGCCGGCTTTATCGGCTCCAACCTGCTCGAAACCCTTCTCCGCCTGGACCAGGAGGTTGTCGGGCTGGACAACTTTGCCACCGGTTTCCAGCATAATCTCGACGAAGTCCAGGGCCTGGTCACCGCAAAGCAGTGGAACCGGTTCCGGTTTATCGAAGGAGACATCCGCGACTTGGGCACCTGCCAGCAGGCCTGCCGGGGAGTGGATTATGTCCTGCACCAGGCCGCGCTGGGCTCGGTACCACGCTCCATCGAAGATCCGGTAACCACCAACGAGAACAACATCTCCGGCTTCCTCAACATGCTGGTGGCAGCACGGGACAACCAGGTAAAGCGGTTTGTCTACGCCGCCTCGAGCTCCACCTATGGCGATCATCCTGACCTGCCCAAGGTGGAGAACAAAATCGGCAATCCCCTTTCACCATACGCGGTAACCAAGCTGGTCAACGAACTGTACAGTTCGGTTTTCGCCCGGACCTATGGTTTCAGGACCATCGGGCTCCGTTATTTCAACATTTTCGGCCAGCGCCAGGACCCGGCCGGTTCCTACGCCGCGGTCATCCCCAAATGGTTTGCCGGATTGATGAAGAATGAGCCCGTGTACATCAACGGGGACGGAGAGACCAGCAGGGACTTCTGCTTCATCGACAACTGTGTGCAGGCCAACCTGATGGCAGCCACCGCCGGGGACGAGGCAGCTGATCAGGTCTACAACGTCGCTTTTGGCGAGCGCACCAGCTTAAACGAACTCTTTTACATGATCCGAGACAGGATCGCTGAGAAGTTCCCCCATGCCGCACAGGCAGAGCCAGTATACCGGGATTTCCGTCCAGGCGACGTACGCCACTCTCTTGCCGATATCAGCAAGGCGAGAAAAAATATCGGCTACGAACCGGAATATTCAGTTCGTACCGGCCTGGATAAGGCCGCAGCCTGGTACATGAACAGCCCGCTTATAATCAATAGGTGAGCCCGACTCTGTCGCGCACCAGGGCCAATGTTTGTTCTGCATGGGCCCTGGCCTTTTCCGCTCCTTTAGCAAGCACCTCGCGAAGGTAATCCTGATTTTCAAGCAGTTCTTTCTTTTTTGCCCGGGCATCGCCGAAATAATCGCGGATTAACTCAAACAACTCCTGCTTGATATAGCCATAAGCGGCGCCGCCATTCACATAAAGATCATAAACCTCTTTCAACCGGTCTTCCGGGGCAAAAAGCTTGAACAGGGCAAACAGGTTGCACGTCTCCGGATCCTTGGGATCCTCCACCGGGGTGGAATCGGTCTGGATGGCCATGACCCGTTTTCTGAGCGCCTTGTCATCCAGAAAGATCGGGATCGTGTTCCCATAGGACTTGGACATTTTCTGGCCGTCAATACCAGGAACTATGGCGGTGGATTCGGAGATGGCAGGTTCGGGCAGGACAAAGGTTTCGCCATAGGTGTTGTTGAACTTGATGGCAATATCGCGGGTCACCTCCAGGTGCTGCTTCTGATCCTTGCCAACGGGCACAATTTCCGCCTGGTAGAGCAGGATGTCGGCCGCCATCAGCACCGGATAGCTGAACAAGCCGTGGCTGGGAGAAATGCCCTTGGCCACCTTGTCCTTGTAGGAATGACACCGCTCCAGCAGCCCCATGGGGGTCATGGTGGAGAGCACCCACATCAGTTCGCAAACCTCAGGCACATCTGACTGAACCCAGAAAGTACACCGGTCCGGATCCAGGCCCAGGGCCAGAAAATCCGCCGCCGCCTCCAGAGTGCCCTGGCGCAACCGCTCCCGGTCATGCACCGAGGTAAGGGCGTGGAGATCGACGATAAAGACATAGAGATCCGCGTTCTCCATATTGGAGATCATGGTCTTCATCATGCCGAAATAGTTACCGATGTGCAGCTGGCCCGAAGGCTGAATACCTGAAAGAATTCGTTTCATTGCTCTCACCATACCGATTACTTGTCAATGTATATCTATAAATTCATTTAGTTACCACAGACAACAAATACTTGTTCCCGGAAAACACAGGTGCGCATGGGACATGACGTCCACTCCTCAAGAGCAAAGAGATATACCCACGGGATAAAAACCAGCACCATGGTGCGACATGTATCACCACGAAGTGTTGGCTGACACTGTGCACGGAGAAAGCAGAAACCGCGCACAGCCGGTACAGGTAGAAGATGCCCGTAACCAGTGCGCCACCTGCCCTGCTCCTATACCCTAAAATAAAAAAAAAAGGGAGTGCAGATTTTCTCCGCACTCCCTGTTGGAACAAACAGTAATATGACTTACTTCACTTCTTCGAAGTCAGCGTCCACAACATCATCGTCATCGCTGCTGCCTCCGGATTTCTTGCCGGCGGTACCCGTGGCCCCTCCAGCTGCGCCCGCACCTGCCGCACCGGCTGCACCGCCACCGGCTGCTCCCTGATTCTGGGAGGCCTGAGCGTACATCAGCTCGGCCAGTTTGTGGGAGGCCTGGGTCAGGGCATCGGTGCCCTTCTTGATGGCATCGATGTCATCACCCTCAAGAGCTTTCTTCAGGTTCTCAATCTCACGCTCAACATTGGCCTTGGTCTCCGCATCCACCTTGTCACCAAGCTCACCCAGGCTCTTCTGAGTCATGTGGATCAGAGAGTCGCCATTGTTCTTGGCCTCGACCAGGGCCCGGCGCTTCTTGTCCTCTTCGGCATGGAGTTCGGCGTCCTTTTTCATCCGCTCGATTTCCTCCTCGGTCAGACCGGAAGAGGCCGTAATCCGGATCGACTGTTCCTTGCCTGTACCAAGATCCTTGGCCGACACGTGGAGGATACCGTTGGCATCCAGGTCAAAGGTGACCTCGATCTGCGGTACGCCACGCGGTGCCGGAGGGATATCGGTCAGCTCGAAGCGGCCGATGGTCTTATTGTCTGCCGCCATCTCGCGCTCACCCTGGAGCACATGGATAGATACGGCCGGCTGGTTGTCGGCCGCGGTGGAGAAGATCTGACTCTTCTTGGTCGGTACGGTGGTGTTCTTCTCGATGAGCTTGGTCATAACACCACCCATGGTCTCAATACCCAGCGACAGCGGGGTCACGTCGAGCAGAAGGACGTCCTTGACATCGCCCTTGAGTACACCCGCCTGGATGGCTGCGCCAATGGCAACCACTTCATCCGGGTTAACACCCTTATGCGGCTCCTTGCCAAAAATTTCCTTGACCTTTTCCTGCACTTTCGGCATCCGGGTCATACCACCGACCAGGATAACCTCATCAATGTCGGATGCGCTCAGCCCGGCATCCTGCAACGCTGTCCGGCAAGGGCCTTCGGTCCGCTCAATCAAATCCTCGACCAGACTCTCCAGCTTGGCCCGGGTCAGCTTCATGTTCAGATGTTTTGGCCCGGTGGCGTCCGCGGTGATAAAGGGCAGATTGATGTCAGTCTCCATGGCGGTGGACAACTCTTTCTTGGCCTTTTCCGCCTCTTCCTTGAGTCGCTGCAGGGCCATGTTGTCGTTGCGCAGATCAACTCCCTGATCCCGTTTGAATTCGTCAGCCAGCCAGTTGACAATACGCATGTCAAAGTCTTCACCGCCAAGAAAAGTGTCGCCGTTGGTGGATTTTACCTCGAACACGCCATCACCGATCTCGAGGATGGACACGTCGAACGTTCCACCACCCAGATCGAAGACCGCAATCTTTTCTTCACCTTTCTTGTCAAGACCGTACGCTAGGGATGCGGCAGTGGGCTCGTTGATGATCCTTTTTACGTCAAGGCCTGCAATCTTGCCCGCATCCTTGGTGGCCTGACGCTGGGAGTCATTGAAGTAGGCAGGAACCGTGATAACCGCATCGGTTACCGGTTCACCGAAATACTCCTCGGCATCCTTTTTCAACTTGCCAAGAATCATGGCTGAAATCTCGGCCGGGCTGTACACCTTTCCGTCCACCTCGACCGCGGCGTCGCCGTTGGAAGCTTCCACGATCTTGAACGGACTGATCTCGATGGATTTCTGCACCTCAGGATCACTGTACTTCCGGCCGATGAGCCGCTTGATGGCAAACAGGGTCCGGTTTGGATTGGTAACAGCCTGGCGTTTGGCCACCTGCCCCACCAGCCGTTCACCGTTATCTGCAAAGGCAACCACCGACGGTGTTGTGCGATTTCCTTCAGTGTTCTCTATAACCTTGGGCTCTCCGCCCTCCATGACGGCGACACACGAGTTGGTTGTCCCCAGGTCAATTCCTATTATTTTTCCCATGATAAGTCTCCTTGTCTCCTTATATTCAGTAGTCAGCCTGTAACCTCAAAGCCCGAAATCTTTACTCCATCAGATCCTCTGCCATTCGGAATCTTCACCTACCTGGAGTACATCTTACCCGGAATCTTTGCTTGCTTACCAGCTGCCATCTTTACAATGCGCATCAATTACGCCTTGTCAAGATGGTGGTCGGAATTCCAGTTAATTTTCCTCTTTGACAGCAGGGCCACTGGATACTGCCACCTTGGCATCTCTCAGCAGCCGGTCCTTGAATCGATACCCTTTGACAAATTCACGGGCCACGTGGCCCTGGGGCACATCATCACTTTGCTCCATGGTCAGTGCCTCGTGCTCGTTGGGATTAAACTCCTTGCCCACCGACTCAATAGGCTCGACATCAAACTTCTCCAAAGTGGATACCAACCCCTTGTGGGTCAACTCCAGACCCTCGATCAGGGCCTCAAGCTTCTTCTCGACATCCACGGTCTCGACGGCAGCCTGCTCAAGGGCCCGCTCCAGGTTGTCCACGGTGCTGAGCAACTCGCGAAGGATATTTTCTCCGGCGTACTTGACCAGGTTTTCCTTTTCCCGCTCCATCCGCTTCTTGAAGTTGTCAGCGTCGGCAGCGATACGGAGCATTCGATCCTTGGTTTCCTCCAGTTCCTGGCGCAAGGCTTCGGCTTCAGAGGCCGTCGCTTCCTCTAACCGGTCTGCGGCTTCCTCGCCAGAGGAGTGACCTTCGGGCATTTCTCTGTCTTCCTGTTGAGTTTCCTGATCCTGGTATTTCTTATTATGCTCACTCACGTTATCGTATCTCCCTCAGTGGTTATCTTTTCCGAACAAGGTCTTTTCCTCAATCAGCGGCAATTGGGCAACCATCTGTCACCATCCAGGAGACCAGCAGAGCAAGCCGCTGATTAGGATATCCCTGTGCACTCCGGAAAAACATCCGCAAAGGTTGGTAACAGATCCGGAAAGGGTTGGGTTCCCGCTGGTCGCACAGGCAGGGGATCCAAACCTGACGCAACAATAAGTATAGGCCAAACCGGTGTCAAGACCGAGAAGTATGGAAAAAACAAAGAAAAAGCCGCTGCCGGCAAGGGCAGCGGCTCCATATTGTAATATCGGCAAACTCCGCTTCCGAACAAGGATTCAAAAACGTTCCAGACCCGGGGAGGGTCAGTGATGGCGTCAAGTCATCTCAGGCGGAAGCCAGGTACGACTTGATACCATCGGCAATGGTGGTGAAGACCTTTATGAACTCCTGCTCATCACGTTCCAGCAAGGTCACCCGAAAGCCCTGCAGGTCGGTGGCAAACGAAGACAGCGGCACGACGCACACTCCGGTGGAACCCAGCAGGTAATAGACGAAACGCTTGTCCGGCGACACATCAGGCCCATTGACCATCTGCTCCACTGTGTGGCGAACCTCGTCGTTTTCAATGGGCAGGGTCTGTTCATGGTTGAGCTGCCCGTCTTCGAAGACCACGCTCATGTAGAAGGCACCGTTGGTGCGGTTGACAAGAACGCCCTTAACACCTTTCAGTATATCATAGGCGATATTGGAGTACTTTTCGTAGCGGCGGATCCGTTCATTCAAATACTCCTGGTAGAGCGGATGCTGTTTGATCCGTGGCAGAACCATCTGCGGCAGAGTGGTCGAGCAGACTTCCACCATTTTGGCATTGAGGATGGAGTTGATATACTTCTCGAACATGGGATCCCGATGCCCGTTGTACACTTCGATCCAGCCGCACCGGCCACCGGGCCAGGGCATCTCCTTTGAGATCCCGCGCATGCAGATAGCAGGGACCCGGTCCCCGATCACCGTGCACAGGGGAACCGCCTCGGTGCCGTTGTAGGTCATGTTCTGGTATACTTCATCACAGATGATAAAGAGATCATTGGTCTCGCAGATGTCGACAATAGCCCGCAGTACATCGGCCGGATACACCGCCCCGGTGGGATTGTCGGGGTTGATCACCAGAATGCCAGCCACCGCAGGATTGTACTTGACGTGATTCTCAATATCCTCCAGGTCCGGATACCAGAGGTGATTGGGATCCAGGATATAGGTCACCGGACGGTCACCGGCATGGGCGGCCTCGGCCGACGAATGTGTAGTATAGCTGGGCGTGGGCACGATCACCCGGGCAGTGCGTTTGAGAAAACCAAAAACCTTGGAAATAGCATCGCCCAGCCCATTGAAGAAGATAATATCCTCCGGGTCGATCTGAGCTCCTCCCTTGGCATTGGTTTCAGCGGCAATATACTCCCTCGTGGCCAGAATACCCTTGGTGGGACAGTAACCGTAGCTGGCATCCTCCTGTACCGCCGCCGCCACGATATCTTTCATCCACTCGGGAATTTCCTCACCCTTGGCCACTGGATCGCCAATATTCTCCCAGTTGACATGGACGCCAAGAGACTGAAGTTTGTTCCCGACATTGACAATATTGCGGATTTCGTAAGTCAGTTCACCTGCGCCGATATGGAGGATATCCGTACGCATTCCTCATTCTCCTTAACCGGCTTGTGCCGGAGTGTAAGATTTGTATTACTAAAAAAAACTCCGGATCTCCCACTGTCGATCCGGCCAGCTGGACTCTCGTCTGATTTCTCGCGTTGGACAAGGGGGATACGACAGAAGACATCCTGGAGCGGTTAAAATACTGGCTCTTACCACAGCCTCGCGTCGACGTCAATGCACCTGGACCGGAACATTGCCCACCTGGCAAGGTCTCCGGAGCGGGACGTGACAGGATGGCGGGGAGGCAATACCTGCTCAGTCCGCGTCCGGACGCTCAGAACAGCCTGGCGCTCTCATGGTCGGATCATAGAACCGGTAGTTGTTTCGCCCTTCGGACTTGGCCTGGTACAATGCCATGTCGGCGTATTTCATGACCTGATCCATATCCTCGGAATGGTCCGGATAAAGGGCAATACCGATACTGGTTGTGATATGCAGGGTGTGACAGCCTACCCTTACCGGTTCACTCATGGCCTTGAGAATCTTTTCGGCCACCACCGCAGCCCCGTTACTATCCTTGATCTCGTCGAGAATGAACACAAACTCATCACCACCGAATCGGGCCACGGTATCGGTCTTGCGGCACTGGCGCTGCAGACGCCCGGCGACCTCGACCAGCAACTGATCTCCCACGTCATGGCCCAGGGTATCATTGATATCCTTGAATTTATCCAGATCAAGAAACAATATGGCCACCCGGCTGTTATGACGCTGGGCCTTGCCCACCGCCTGTTTCATCCGGTCCCGAAACAGCAGCCGGTTGGGCAGCCCGGTGAGGATATCATGGTGGGCCAGGTGGTAGAGCCTGGACTGGCTCTCCCGCAGCTCCTTTTCTATCCGCAGCCGGTCGGTGATATCGCGGGCGACCTCAATAATCCCGCGGATTCTGCCACTGGCATCTTTGAGCGGGGTAACCTCGATCTCAAAGGTATTGTTGATGTTGTTACCATGGAGCGGATTATGAATCAGGGTCACCCGCTTGCCGGATTTCTGCACCGCCTGAATGGGGCAGGGATAGCGCCTGTCAGTGCAGGGAGTTTCGCTGCCATGAAACAATTTATGGCATTTCCCGCCCCGGGCCTCGCTGGATCCAACGTTCATAATCCGGGCCGCGGTGGCGTTTATCAACAACACGGTATATTCCATGTCTATAACCATCACCGAATCTGCGGCTCCGTCAATGACAGTCTGCAGAAAAGTCCGTTCCCTTTCCACCGCATCGTGGAGCTGCCGCTGGACCCGGACCAGAATCTCGGCCTGCTCCTTCTGCACGGTAATATCCTGATGCGTACCGGTCATCCGTACCGGCATCCCCTGCTCGTCCCTTTCCACCACCCGGCCGCTGTCCAGGAACCAGCGCCAGGAACCATCCTCTTTTTTGATCCGGTATTCAATCCGGTACTCATCGGTCTTTCCAGCCAGGTGATCGTTGAGAACCTGAAGAACCCTTGACTTGTCATCGGGGTGAATCAACCCTTCCCAGTCGGCTGTTCCCGGTGCGCCGCCATTTTCCCGGTAATCAAGAACCCCTTTGCGGCAGGGGCTGGTAAATATCTCTCCGGTTTTTATATTCCAGTCCCACAATCCAGCGTCCGAGGCGTGCAGGGCTAGCTCAAATCGTTCCTCGACACGCCGCAGTTCCTTTTCCCTGAGCCGTGATTCCTCCATGCGGAGCAAATTATGCAGGGCCTGGCCAATGCTTTCGGCCAGGTCCGTAACGAGATCGAGTTCCCTGTCGATCACCTGGACCCCATCCGGCGTCTGTATCACCAGGAACCCGAACAGGTTACGGCGGCAGCGAATGGGCACGGCAATGGCACGCCCCTCGCCCTGGCAACGGGGCAGGGAACAGTTCTCACAGGAAGTGCCGGGGCAAAATCTGGCCGCCCCGCCCTGCTGCTCAAGGGCCCGAAGGCCGCAGGCCGGCAGAACACCCTGGCGCAGATTCTCCATGACCGGTGAGAAGCTCTCGCCAAGCCCGGTCTCGGCGGTAATGATTCCACCCTGGTCATCGTCGAGAAGGACCAGCCAGGCCGACAGATTGAGCCCCGTCCCCACCAGCCGGTCACAGATTCCCTGGAGGAGAGAAGGAAGATCCCTCTCGGCAATCAGAAAACGATACACGGACATGACCGCGTAGAGAACCTGCTTCTGGCGCTGTTGCGCGGTAACTTTTGACATTGGGCTCAGGTGTCGATGTTGTAACTTTTGATCTTGTTCAAAAGCGTTTTCCTGGTGATCTGTAAACGCCGCGCGGCTTCGCTGCGGTTGCCGCCGGTCTCTTTCAGGGTCTCTTTTATAAGGAGCCGTTCGGCATCCTTGAGGGTCGCCGGGCGATCTGGCTGATCTTCCGGCTCATTCTGGCCAGCCCAGCGCTGTATGGCCAAAGGCAGCCCCTGGACATCAAGATATTCACCGCGCATGAGAATCACCCCCCGCTCGATGGAATTCTCCAGTTCCCGCACGTTGCCAGGCCAGGGATACCGGTTGAGCACGTCCATGCACTCCGGAGTAATACCCACCACATGACGGTTGTTCTTGCGGGAAAACCTGTCGAGAAAATATTTTGCCAGCAGCGGAATATCCCCGGCACGCTCACGCAGGGGCGGCACGTCAAGCACCACCACGTTGAGCCGGTAATACAGGTCCTCGCGGAAACGCCCCCGGTGAACCTCCTCTTCAAGGTCCCGATTGGTGGCTGCGATTATCCGTACATCCACGGTGATGGTTTCCTGACCGCCCACCCGCTGCAGCTCATGCTCCTGCAACACCCGAAGAAGCTTGGCCTGCATGGCAGGGGTCGTCTCTCCAATCTCATCGAGAAAAAGGGTGCCGCCCTGGGCCTGGACAAACCGCCCCTCCCGGCGCCGGTCAGCGCCGGTGAAAGCACCGCGCTCATGGCCAAAGAGCTCCGACTCCAGCAGATTTTCCGCCAGGGCCGCACAGTTGACCTTGACAAAGGCTCCTCCAGCCCGACCGGATCGATAATGCAGAGCAGAGGCAACCAGCTCCTTACCGGTGCCGGACTCGCCGGTGATCAGGACATTGGCCTCGGTGGGCGCCACCTGAAGGATCATGTCCCACAGCTCCCGCATGGGCGCGGAGCGGCCAATGATTTCCGAATCATCACCAAAAGGTGTCTCGCCGGAAACATCCGGGCTGAAACCGGGCTTGCGGTGCTGCATGGCCGCTTCCAGGGACTGGCGCAGCCGATCGAAGTCCAGAGGCTTGGTCAGATAGTCATGGGCCCCCATCTTGATAGCCTCGACCGCTGAGTCCACCGAGGAATAAGCCGTCATGATCACCACGGGAATAGCTGGATTGATGGCATGTATCTGCTGCAGAGCCTCCATGCCGTCCATTGTGGTCATCCTTACGTCCATGAGAATGGCGTCAAAGGGGCCTTCCTCCACGGCAGTCACTGCAGTGGCACCATCATCGGCCTCCTCCGTCTGCCAACCCCACTCACCGAGCAGAGAGGTCAGCATATACCGATGCACCTGCTCATCGTCAACCACAAGTATCCTGATCTTTTTCTTTTTTCCGTCCATAACAATGTCTGACCGCGCAGTTGTTGCATATAGTATCATCAAACTGCTACACTGCGCAACATAACCCTTCTTACTTGCCGGGAACATACCCAATGCTCTACCAGATAGTTATCGAAAAAATGATCAGCGGCGGCCGGGGGCTCGGCCGCCTGCCGGACGGTATGGTGGTCATGGTTGATCATGTCCTGCCAGGCGAGACGGTCAAGGTCCGGATCACAGGGCACCACAAGGGATACCGTGAAGGTCGGGCAGAGCAAATCGTCTCGCCCTCTCCCGGCCGGGTCACTCCGCCCTGCCAACTGCATGGACTCTGCGGTGGCTGTGACCTGCAGCACGCAGCCTACGAGCTCCAGCTCGAAATAAAAAAACAGATTGTCCACGACTGCCTGGAACGTATCCTCGGCCGGGGCACCGGTGAACCGCTTGCACACCCCATGGCGTCACCCAGAGAGACAGGCTACCGCAGCAGAATCCGCCTCCAGCTCGGCCGGGACGGCAGGCCCGGATTCTTCCAGCCGCGCAGCCACCGCCTGGTCCCGGTGAAACAGTGCCTGCTCGTCTCCCCGGCCATGAACCGGGCACTTGCCGGTCTCCACCATGGAGATCTGGCTTGCATCTCCGCCGCATGCAGGGAAATCGAACTGCTCGAGTCTCCTCTGGATGGCAACCTTTTCTGTGTTTTGTCTCTGCACGGGAAGGCCGACATCTCCCCGGCCAGCATCCGGAAGACCATCTCGCCGCTGATCCCGGGGCAGGTTTTTCTATACCGGAAAAAAAAGATTCAGCCCATCTCCGCGAATATGGATTCGTCCGTCCTGCAACAGCGCCTGCACCTGGACAGCGGAGCACCCTGCACCCTTTCCTGGTCAGTGGAATGTTTTTCCCAGGTCAACCCGAAACAGAACCAGCAGCTGGTCAGGGAGGTCTGCCGACTGGCAGGCGAAGCCCGGTCCGGCTCGCTTCTCGATCTTTACTGCGGTATCGGCAACTTCTCCATCCCCCTGGGAATGCAGGGGACGCGGGTCACCGGTATCGAACACAACCTCTCAAGCATTGCCTGGGCGAAAAAAAACAGGGACGCGGCAGGCCTTGACCAGGTCCGGTTCCTGGCAGTGGACACCACTTGCGGTCTGCGCGATCTGATCAGGAACAAAGAGCGCTTCAACTGCATCGTTCTTGATCCGCCAAGACAGGGGATCGGAAAGGATATCAATCTATTACCCGAACTTGAGCCTGAGAAAATCATCTACGTCTCCTGCGACCCCGCCACCCTGGCCCGCGACCTGCGATTCCTGACCGGAGATGGCCGTTTCAAGCTGACCCGGGTCCTGCCGGTGGATATGTTTCCCCAGACCCATCATATCGAGTCCGTGGCGGTTCTGGAAAAAAATTGACATCGATTGCGGTTCGCACTAATTATGATTGTTTGCGCTAAAGTACTTACCTGGACCGGACCACGGCCGGAATCCAGGTTACAGATACTGACCGGGGCCCTGTTCCTGTTCACAGGTGGCCTGAAAACAGAACCGTATACTGATCATGGACCATCTGCCTTGAGCATAGCCCCTGAAACTGCTTCCAAGCACGTCATCCGTGATGCCGACATTTTCCGAGGACAAACACCATGACCGCTGAAACCGCTGGTCGCTTCACAGCCGACGGCCTTCCCGTCCTGATCGGTTCCGTACCGCTTGACAACCATGAACAGGCCCTGGAGTGGATATTCAGCGCCACGCCGGAGGTGCCGCTCTGGCCCCAGCTGCCCTCCAACCCCATGGAGCGCATGCTTCCCCAGTTCGCCGAAGGACTGCCATGTATCGTTGAAGAGCCTGCGGATGAACCTGGTGACAGGATGTTTTACGATATCCTGCATCCCGGATTTGAGGAAGAAATGCTGGCCTTCTACGAAGACTATCTTGCGGTCATGGAAGACGGTTCAGCCCTGGACAACTCCCGCTTTGCCACAAGCGAGGAGCGGGCCCGCGGGCTTTACCTGTTTGCCCGGTCACTGGCCGGCAAAAAAAATAATCTCACCGCAGTCAAGGGCCAGGTCACAGGACCTTTCACCATGCTCACCGGCATCAAGGACCGCGACGGCAGGGCCGGATATTTTGACAACACCATCCGCGACATGGTGGCCAAGGGCTGCGCCATGAAGGCTGCCTGGCAAACCCGGTTTCTGGCTCGAAAAAGCGGAATGCCGGTCCTGATGTTCATCGACGAGCCGGCCCTGGCCGGCCTGGGATCATCGGCCTTTATCAGCGTCAGTGCAGCAGAGATTCAGGAGATGGTCAACGAGGTGGCCGACGCTGTCCACCACCAGGGCGGCCTGGTCGGAATCCATGTCTGTGCCAACACGGACTGGGAAATACTTCTTGGCTCAAGGATCGATGTGCTCAGCTTTGACGCCTACGGTTTCTTTGACCGCATCGCACCGCTTAAAAAAGAGATCAACGATTACCTGAACCGGGGCGGAATCCTGGCCTGGGGCGGGATCCCCACATCACGCGAGGAAGACATTACATCGGAGTCCACGCAGTCCCTTGTTACACTCTGGCAAAACCAGGCAAAATCCCTGGTTGCACCCGGACGCGACAAAAAGGACCTGCTGCGCCAGACTCTGATCACCCCCAGTTGCGGCACGGGATCGCTTAGTCCCAAGCTCGCCCGGCGGGTTCTGGATCTGACCCGCTCGGTTTCCATGACCCTGCGCGATAAATTCCTGGCGTGAGAGAGTGGTCGTCGGCGGACGCCGCATCAGCAGCAGTTAAAATCGCCAAAGGCGGAAACTGTACCTGTGTTCCGAATTCTATTTTCGGACAAACTTTTACTTACTTCATTTTCCGACATGGACAAACAACAAAGCAACCTGCTCAAGCAGCGCCGTGACAAGGCCGCCCAGCTGGCCGAAAGCGGCTTGAAACTTTACTCCAACCATTTCAAAAAACCACAGCCTGTCGCCGACATTCTACCCAGAGGAGAACAGTTGACAGCCGAATCCCACGAAGGTTCGGGCATTACCTACCGGGTGGCCGGCAGGATCATGTCGCTGCGCAAGTTCGGCCGGGCTGCCTTTTTCCACATCCAGGACGAGAGTGGACGGATCCAGATCTATGCCCGTCGCGACCTTCTCGGGGACGAAAACTTCAAACTGTTCAAAAAGTGGGACATAGGCGATATTGTCGGGGTCGAAGGCAAGCTCTTCAAGACCAAAACCGGAGAGCTTTCCATCGAGGCCAGAAAGTTGCACATGCTCACCAAGTCCCTGCGCCCTCTGCCGGAAAAGTTTCACGGCCTCACCGACGTGGAAACCCGTTACCGTCAGCGCTACGTTGATCTCATTGTCAACCCCGAAGTACGGGAGACCTTCCGCAAACGGGTGGAAATTATCCGCCTGATCCGCGAGTTCCTGAGCAACCGCGGCTTCATGGAGGTGGAAACCCCGATGATGCAGCCAGTGCCCGGTGGAGCCACGGCCAAGCCGTTCAAGACCCACCACAACGCCCTTGGCATTGACCTCTACCTGCGAATCGCACCTGAACTCTACCTGAAGCGGCTCCTGGTGGGCGGATTTGAAAAAGTGTTTGAGATCAACCGCAACTTCCGCAACGAAGGGCTCTCCACCCGACACAACCCTGAATTCACCATGCTGGAATTCTATCAGGCCTATGCGAGCTACCATGACCTGATGGACCTCACCGAAGAGATGATCTCCTGGCTGGCCGCCGAAGTGACCGGCTCCATGCAGATCACCTACCAGGGCATGGATGTGGACCTGACCCCGCCGTGGCAACGCTATACCATGGACGAAGCCCTGATCGAAATTGGAGGCATCGATCCGGAAACCCTCAAGGACGACACAGCCATCATGCGGTTGGCCAGAGAGAAAGGTATAGAACTGCAGCCCGAGGCCGGTCCTGGAAAGGCCAAGACCGAACTGTTTGAACTGCTGGTGGAAGAAAAATTGATCAATCCCACCTTTGTCACCTCCTATCCCACCGAGGTATCACCTCTGGCCCGCCGCAACGAGGAAGATCCCAGCGTCACGGACCGGTTCGAACTCTTTGTCACCGGCCGGGAAATCGCCAACGCCTTCAGCGAGCTCAACGACCCGGTGGACCAATACAACCGTTTCAAGAAACAGATCGACGAAAGGGGAGAGGACGAGGAGATCCATCCGGTCCTGGACAGTGACTATGTCCGGGCCCTGGAATACGGCATGCCGCCGGCAGCCGGCGAAGGGATCGGTGTTGACCGGCTGGTCATGCTGCTCACCGATTCACCTTCCATTCGCGACGTTATCCTGTTTCCGCACCTGAAACCGGAATCTGGTGAATAACAGACCTCATGTCCTTTGAGTGGTTTGTCAGCCTCCGGTACCTGCGGGCCAAACGTAAGCAGAAGTTCATCTCGCTGATCTCCGTGATCTCGGTCCTCGGGGTGGCAGTGGGGGTCATGGCTCTCATTGTTGTTCTGTCGGTCTACACCGGTTTCACCGAGGGATTGCGGGACCAGATCATCGGTATCAATGCCCATATCATAGTCCAGAAGTACGGAGGGAACATCCAATATCCCAAGCGGGTAATCCGCGAAATTGAATCGGTTCCCGAAGTGATGGCAGCCACCCCCTACATCCATGGGCAGGCCCTGGTCACCTCGGGCCGGCAGTCCACCGGAATTGTCTTGCGAGGCATCGATCCGGAATCTGCCTCCCGGGTCATCTCACTGGATAGGAAGATAAAGAACGGCTCCCTGGAGGGCCTGCGGGCAAACAAAGGCCTGCCGGCCATCATTCTTGGCCAGGAACTTGCCAACCAGCTCGGGGTGGTCCGGGGCGACAAGATCCGGCTGATCTCGCCCAACGGTCCGCTCACTCCCATGGGCATCCTGCCCAAGGTGCGAACCTGCCAGGTAACAGGCGTTTTCCAGACCGGCATGTATGAATACGACGCCACCATGGGCTTTATCAACCTCGATACCGCACGCACCCTGACAGGCATGGAACGAGGCGTGCATGGCATCGAGGTCAAGATTACGGATGTGGACCGGGCCGACCGGGTGGCGGCCGCTATAGCCAGCCGTCTGGGACAGGGCTGGTCGGTGCGGGACTGGATGCGCCTCAACCAGAACCTCTTTGCCGCCCTCAAGCTGGAAAAACTGGGGATTTTCATCGCCCTGGACCTGATAATCCTGGTGGCGGCGCTGAACATCATCTCCACCCTTGTCATGCTGGTCATGGAAAAAACCCGCGACATCGCCATTCTTATGTCCATGGGCGCCACTACCGGTGCCATTATGCGGATTTTTTTCTATCAGGGATCGGTCATCGGGGTGATCGGCACCACCCTTGGAGTCGGTGGAGGACTGGGCTTGTGCGCCATCCTCAAACGATACAAGTTCATCGAACTGCCCTCCAATGTCTATCCCATGACCACCCTGCCCATCAAGGTGGTGGCCACCGATGTCTCGATTATTGCCCTGTCGGCTGTGGTGATCACCCTGCTCGCCACTATCTATCCATCCTGGAAGGCATCCAGAGTGCGACCGGCCGAGGCCCTGACCTATGAGTAGCACCATGGTGGAAAGAAACGACCCCCTCCTCCTGGAGGGCAGAAAGCTCCATAAGTCCCACGGTAGCGGTCCGACGCGGATCGAAGTGCTCAAGGGGGTGGATATCAGTGTGAAGCGGGGAGAGATGACGGCCATTGTCGGGGCTTCGGGCTCCGGTAAAACCACGCTGCTGCAGATTCTCGGCACCCTCGACATCCCTGACTCAGGCCAACTTCTCTTCATGGGCAGTGATATCCTCAGTGGTGAAAAAACCGATCTCAGCCGTCACCGCAACCGCCACATCGGTTTTATCTTCCAGTTCCATCACCTGCTGCCGGAGTTCTCTGCCCTGGAAAATGTCATGATGCCCGGACTGATCGCCAGACAGGAAAAGAAAGGGCTCCGGGCCAGGGCTACCGGTCTCCTCGAACAGGTGGGACTTGGCCAGCGTCTTTATCATCGCAGCGGCGAACTTTCCGGCGGCGAGCAACAGCGGGTCGCCCTGGCCAGAGCCCTGGTCATGGAACCGGACATCCTGCTGGCCGACGAACCCACCGGCAACCTGGATTCGCGAAGTGGCAACCGGGTCTTCGAACTCCTTGACCATCTTTCCCGGAGCATGGGCCTGGCCGTTCTCATGGTGACGCATAACATGAAACTTGCCGCTGCCATGGACCGCACCCTCACCCTCCAGGACGGAATTCTCTCGACCTGATCAAGCAAGTGTCCATACACCGCAGGCCAGGATTCTCCTGGCCTGAAAAAATAAATTGTTGCAGAACAACGCTTTCCAGAGAATGAAAACAAATGTCTTTTTCATCGTTTGACACCGCTCCATTCCCCTGATATCCTTAACTCAACTGACTGATTTTCCCAACTCTTCCCAAGTTCATATTCACCGGAAAATCCGAGACGTGGACCTTTTCTACCATCTGCCCAGCGCCGGCTTTCTCCTTGAAACCGACAGCAGCATACTCAAGGCCAACAAGCAGGCCCAAACCCTTCTTGGCCGGCAGGAGTCTGAACTGCATGGCTGTCGGCTGCAGGATTATTTCCAGGCCGAAGACAAAAACGATTTTCTTGAATTCCTGGAAACGGTCCGCGAAGAAACACAAGCCTCGTGGCAGGGTCACATCGACACCGGCCGAACAATCACCCTGTACAACATCAAGGCTTCCCGGATGGCGGACAACAGGCTGCTGACCCTGTTTGATCCCGTACCTCTCCACCGGCAAAACCATACGACACCCAGCCGGAAACACCGGATACTGGAAGCTCAGTATGAAAACAACCCGGCAGGCATCCTGCTGGTCAACGAGCACATGGATATGATCTCGTTCAACCGGGCCTTTCTCTCCATGTGGAACGTTCCAGAACAAATCCAGCATTCCAGGAATGGAAAAGCATGCCTTAAGCACGTACTGAAACAACTCAAGGAACCGGCCAGGTTTCTGGAAACGGTCAAGCATCTTTCCAGGCAGTGGGAAGAAGAGAGCGCCGAAGAGCTCGAACTCAGAAGCAGCAGGATATACTATTGCCTCACCTTTCCGGTCTCCAGCAGCGGCAAGAACCTTGGCCGGGTCTGGTATTTTCATGACACAACTGCGCTGAAACAGGCGGAGCGCAAGATCATGCACCAGCAGAAGTTCCTGGAGACCGTGCTGGAACATATCCACGACGGCGTCATCGCCTGCGATGCCAAAGGACGTCTCTCCCTGTTTAACAAGGCATCGGGCCGCCTTCTGAAACTGGAAGACAACTACATGCTCCATCCCTCGGAATGGACCAGACACTATCGTCTCTTCGAAGCCGACGGAAGCACCCCCATCCCCATGGACAAAACCCCCCTGCTGAGAACCATGCAGGGAGAAATTCTCCACAACAAAGAGGTGGTCATTGTTGCCGGTAACGGCCAGCGACGGGATGTACGCATCAGTGGCCAGGCCATGCACGATGACAAAGGATCCCTGCTCGGATCGGTGATCTCGCTTCATGACATCACCGACATCAACCGGATCCAGGAACAGTTACGCCACATGGCTTACCACGACCCGCTCACGGGACTTCCCAACCGGCACCTGTTCCAGGATCTGCTCGAGCAATGCCTGCGGCGTGAACAGCGCAACAAAACCAGAATGGGCATTCTCTTCCTTGACCTGGACAACTTCAAGCTGATCAATGACCGGCTTGGTCACAAGGCCGGCGACAACCTGCTGGTGGAACTGGCAAAAATCCTGCGCGGTTGCCTGAGGGATTCAGACATGATATGCCGCTGGGGCGGTGACGAATTCATCATTGCCCTGCCGGAACTGGAGTCCATGGATGACGCACGACTGGTGGCGGATAAAATCTGCCGGACCACCTGCTATCATTTGAACAAGCTTTACGACGACACCAACATAAGTGCCAGCATCGGTATCTCTCTCTACCCTGACCACGGCACGATTCCGGACAGGCTGATCCGATTGGCCGACCAGGCCATGTACACGGCCAAGAAAAAGGGAAAAAACAAATACTGTGTAATCACGCCCGGAGAACTGATAACCCAGCCTGACCTGCCCTTCACCTCGACAACAAACTAATCCCCGACCAGGGCTCCATCCCTGATATGCACGCGGACCAACTCGCTACGAATATCCGCTCCGGGTCAACCTGCTATTCCAGGTGCTCCCGGATGATGCCAAGTATCCTGCGAACCGGTTCAGCGGCGCCCCAGAGCAGCTGGTCGCCCACGCTGAATGCGGTCAGATACTGCGGCCCCAGGTTCATCTTGCGTACACGGCCCACCGGAATATCCAGCGTCCCGGTGACCCGGGCCGGGGTCAGTTCCCTGAGCGTGGCCTCCTTGGTATTTTCAACCAGGGACACCCAGTCGTTATGATTCTCGATGGCCTCTTCGATGTCAGCCAGGGACACGTCCCGGTTCAGCTTGATGGTAAAGGCCTGGCTGTGACAGCGCATGGCCCCGATCCGCACACAGCAGCCATCGATGGGGATGGGGTTGTCCTCCCGGCCAAGTATCTTGTTGGTCTCGCTGACCCCTTTCCACTCCTCGCGGGTCTGGCCGTTTTCCATGGCCCGGTCGATCCAGGGTATGAGACTTGCGGCCAGGGGAGCGCCGAAATTCTCGGTGGGAAAGAGATCGCTGCGCAGGGTAGCGATCACATTGCGATCAATATCCAGAATGGCGGTGGCCGGATCATCGAGCAGGCCGGCACTGTTTTCGCCAATGACCCGCATCTGGCTCACCAGTTCACGCATGTTCCTGGCCCCGGCCCCTGACGCGGCCTGGTACGTCATGGAGGTAATCCATTCCACCCAGCCCCGGGCAAACAGTCCGCCCAGCCCCATGAGCATCAGGGACACCGTGCAGTTACCGCCGATATAGTTTTTGATGCCACCCGCCAGGCCCCGATCGATCACCTCCCGGTTAACCGGATCCAGGACAATGATGGCATCCTTTTCCATCCGCAGGGTGGAGGCGGCATCAATCCAGTAGCCATCCCAGCCCGCCTGACGCAGCTCGGGATAGACCCTGGAAGTATACCCACCGCCCTGACAGGACAAGATGATATCGAGTTCCCGGAGCAGTCCGGTATCATGGGCATCCTGGAGTTCATAGGTGGTTCCGTTTATCTCCGGCCCGGCCTGGCCGGCCTGGGAGGTGGAAAAAAAGACAAACTCGGCCCCGTCAAAATCGTTTTCCTCGGCCATGCGGCCCATAAGCACCGAGCCCACCATGCCGCGCCAGCCTACAATTCCTATCTTCAACATCGCTTTCCTCAGAAACAAAAAAAAATACAGACAGCGGGAACCTGCCTGAAAAATAAAGCCTTGCGGGCCCTGCCACCAGCAGGAACCGCCGGGCATCGTTACTATTTCGCCACCCCCTCTACCACGACTCGATCCGCAGGTAATGGGTCAGTTCCTGGGCAATCAAGGGCGCCACGGAAAAGACATCCAGGAGATCGTCGCTGGTCCGGCCGGGATAGGTATCCGAACCGATCACCCGGATTGCCCGGGATTTGAATTTTTCCCGCGCATCCCCCGCCATAACCAGATGGGTAGCCATGACCATCACATCCACCGCCCCGGCCTCGTAGCACCGATCTACGGTCTGGAGCATGGACCCGCCGGTCCGTATCATATCGTCGCAGATGATGGCCGTCCGTCCCTTCACCGTGCTGGAGAGCTGACTGACAATGGTCTTGTCTGTGTCATATCGGTCCTTGTTGGCGGCCGTATGGGGACAGCCCAGTTTTCCGGCCAGTCGGGCGACCCGTTTACTGAACCCGTAATCGGGTGAGACCAGGACATAATCCTCCACTCCAAGCCTGCGTATCTTCTCCAGGGCCAGGCTCTCGGTCCAGATATGACGGGTCCGGATATCACCGGCATGGGCATGGAGAACGGCCTCGGAATGAAGATCGACAAAGGCCACGTAATTGGGCCGAACCCGAAAAATCTGCCGGGTCCGGGTGATGCCCTTGGGGATCTCTCCCGATTCCGGCTTGGCCCGCTCCATGGTCGAGTATCCAAGATAGGGTATGACCACGTTCACCGTGCCGGCATTCCAGAACCGACAGCCTGCGATCAGGTCCAGGAGCTCCTGGTGGGCAGTGTCGGTATGGGTCACGGCGATGATGATCACATCCCTGCCAGAGATATCACAGGGAAAGGCGTGGTAGATCTCGCCGTCGGCAAACACCCTGCGTTCCATCTCGGTCAGGGCCATCTGCAGCTCCACCGCCACCTTGCGGGCCAGCGGAATGGAGTCCTGATTGGCAAGCAGTACTGTGTTGTCCCGGTAGGTCATGGCCTACGCCTCTTCCAGGGCAGCGACAATGGCATCACCCATGGCCGCGGTCCCTACGCTCTTGTTCCGGTCCGGGGCGATATCGGCGGTCATGATATTTTTCTCCAGGGTTGCGGAGACCGCCAACTCGATGGCCTCTGCCGCCGCCTCCAGGCCCAGGCCGTAACGCAACATCATGGCCGCCGAGAGGATCTGGGCAATGGGGTTGGCCACCCCCTGCCCGGCGATATCCGGCGCCGAACCACCAGCCGGTTCGAACAGGCCGAATTTGTCCGCATTGAGACTGGCCGAAGCAAGCATCCCCATGGAACCGGTGAGCATGGCAGCCTCATCCGAGATGATATCACCAAACATGTTGCCGCACAGCAGGACGTCGAACTGCCGGGGCCAGCGCACCAGCTGCATGGTGGCATTGTCCACGTAGATATGCCCCAATTCCACGTCCGGGTATTCGGCCGCCACCTCTGTGACCACCTCGCGCCAGAGGACCATGGTGGTCAGGACATTGGCCTTGTCCACCGAGGTAACCTTTTTACCGCGAACCCGGGCCGCTTCAAAGGCCATCCTGGCAATACGTTCGATCTCGGACCGTTTGTAGACCATGGTATCAAAGGCCTTCTCATCAGGGCCGCTTCCCTCCCGGCCCTTGGGCTGGCCGAAATATATCCCCGAGGTCAGCTCACGGACCACAAGGATGTCAAAGCCATCGCCGACGATATCGGGGCGCAGTGGACAGGCTGCGGCCAGAGAAGGGAATACCCTGGCCGGACGGAGATTACAGAACAGATCAAAATGTTTACGCAGCGGCAGGAGCGCAGCTCGTTCGGGCTGCTGCTCCGGCGGCAGGCTCTCCCACCTGGGGCCACCCACCGAACCAAAAAGAATGGCGTCACTGGCCTCGCAGAGCGCGAGGGTGGACTCCGGCAGGGCATGACCATGGTTGTCAATGGCGATGCCACCCACATCCGCCCACTCATATTCCAGAAAAAAACCAAATTTTTTCCGGGCCGCGTCCAAGACCTTGATGGCCTCGGCCATGACCTCGGGCCCGATCCCGTCACCAGGGAGAACTGCTATTTTTTTTGTCATTATCCTACCTTTTCACTGTTCACGTTTTTGAGGAAACTCCCTGCCCGGGCTGTGATGACACGATCGTCCTGAACGGGACATACCACCTGGGAGTTTCCTGCATCCGGCCGCAACCATAGCAGAACCCCTCTTTTTTTTCCATATCGGAGATGCAGCTCCCGGGTCCGTCCTCTTCAATCCACCTGACCACGCTCCTGCGGTCTTCTTTTCTCCACCACCAACAATTGCCGTTTATCCCCGGAAAAGGGCAGGCACAGGTCATGGACACCGAGCAGACGAAAGCGCGTTTCCAGGCCCTGATCCCGCCAGTGCGCCAGACCAGAGCCGCCCTGCATGAGGATCACCCTGGTCTCGGCACCAAGCAAAGGTGCGACCATATCGAGAAAGGCCTCCGGCGCGGCCAGGGCCCGGCCGGTGACATGGGTAAACCGGCCCTGTTCAAAGCCGCACTCCTCCAGCCGCCGATTCAATACCCGGACATTACCGCAGCCAAGCTCCCGAATAACGTGGCCAAGAAAGCTGACTCGTTTCTGGCGCGGTTCCACCAGGGTAATGCGGAGATCAGGGTCAGCCGCAGCCAAGACCAGGCCGGGAAAGCCGGCTCCGGTCCCAACATCCAGCAGATGCACCGGGATGTCACCGGAGCCAACCAGGGGCAGCAGGGTCAGAGAATCGAGAAAATGTTTCTCCACCAGGTCCTGACGACTGGTGTTTCTGGCCACCAGGTTCATCTTGCGGCTCCATTTCTCAAGCGCTGTGGC
The DNA here is from genome assembly GCF_054025815.1 of Desulfolithobacter sp. Lineage (NCBI taxonomy): Bacteria > Pseudomonadati > Thermodesulfobacteriota > Desulfobulbia > Desulfobulbales > Desulfobulbaceae > Desulfolithobacter > Desulfolithobacter sp. The sequence continues at coordinate 35,864 of NZ_JBPMMS010000024.1, forward strand.
ATAACGCACCAGATCCGCCAGCCGCTCCCCGGGCAGATCCAGACCAAGTTTTTCCAGGCCGAGCCTGAAAAGCTCTTCCACGGCTCAAGACCTGTGGTCATCCACCCGGACGGCCACTGAATTGCGGTGGGCCGTGAGCCCTTCCAGGCCTGCCAGTCGCTGGATATGTTCGCTGTCGGCCAGCAGCCCCTCCCGGGTATAGGAGATGATGGAACTCTTCTTGAGAAATGTCTCCACCCCCAGGGCCGAGGAAATCCGGGCCGTGCCCATGGTGGGCAGCACATGGTTGGGTCCGGCCACGTAATCTCCGGCGGCCTCGGGCGTCCAGCTGCCAAGAAAGATGGCCCCGGCATGACGGATTTTCGGCAGCCAGTGCCAGGGATCGCGCACCTGAAGTTCCAGGTGCTCTATGCCGATCTCGTTGGCCAGGTCCACCGCCTCCTCCAGGTCAGCGGTCACCAGGATGGCGCCGCGGGTTTCCAGGGACTGGCGGGCGATATCCTGGCGGCTGAGTCTGGCAAGCTGTTTCTCCAGGGCCGCATCGATCTCCCGGGCCAGCTCACCGCTGGTGGTCAGGACCAGGGCCAGGGCCAGGGGATCGTGCTCGGCCTGGGCCAGCATGTCGGCGGCAACGAATTCGGGTCTGGCTGAATCATCGGCCACAATGAGCACCTCGCTGGGTCCGGCGATCATGTCGATGCGCACCCTCCCCATGACCTGGCGCTTGGCCTCGGTGACAAACTGATTACCGGGCCCGACAATGACATCCACCGCCGGAATGGACTCGGTACCAAAGGCCAGGGCACCGATGCCCCAGGCCGAACCAGCCTTGTACACCTCGGTGATACCCACCTCCCGGGCCGCGACCAGCAGGGCCGGGTTGATCCGGCCCTCCCTGTCCGGCGGAGTAACCATGATTTTCTTCTTCACTCCAGCGATATCGGCTGGAATACCGTTCATGAGCACCGATGAGACCAGGGGTGTGGAACCACCCTGCCCCCCCGGCACGTACAGACCGGCGGAATCCACCGGCCGCACCAGTCGACCGGTGATGGTGCCGTCATCCCGGGTCAGGAGCCAGGAATCTTCCATTTCCCGCTCGTGGAAGGTCCGGATACGAGCTGCGGCAAATGAAAGGGTTTCCCGGAACTCCGGATCCACCAGCCGCTCGGCCTCTTCATACTCTTTATCGGTGACCCGGAGCTGTTCACGGGTCAGGTTTGGGGCATCGAATTTCCGGATCAGGGCCACCACGGCCCGGTCCCCTTCCCGCCGCACCTGCTCGAGGATATCGCGGACCGTGCCCCGGCAGACGGAGTCGGCCAGGACAAAACGGTTTCGCAGCTTCACCATCAGTTCACGACCTGCCTCAGCCGAGGCCTCAACAATCAAAACAGTCATTTTCCCTCGCAAAGATAAGCAAATTGTTTTTTGTTCTGTAGAAGCGGGAAGGCGTAGCATGTGGCCGCCAGGCGTGTCAACCGCAAACATCTACCACATTGTAAGCGTATATTTGCAGAGCTTTCCCGAATAGAGTAGATTGCACCCTGTCAGCGGTGTCCCTTAAGCGGACACTGCATAGTTTCGTTACCATCAAGACGGAAATTTGTCCATGCGTTGTTCAATTTTATCTCTATGCTCTCTTCTTTTGCTGCTTCCGTCCATCTCTCTGGCGACCAACAGCACAGCGAACTGTCACTGCTTCAAAAACCGCAGTTTTGATCCGGCGAAAAAGTTCGCCGCCGACGACTACCTTGTCACCACCACCTTCAACTCCCTGGTCGCCGCCACCTTCGGGATTGAAAAACGCCAGATAGTGATGATGAAGATGCGCGGCGGGATCAATCCTGAAGATATGCTCATAGGCCTCTATGTAGCCCATGCAACCCCGGCCGACCTTGACCTCCTGCTCGGGATCAGGAAAAACGGCGCCAGCTGGAAAGAAATTGTCTCCTCGCCCGATCTGGCCACGGTGACGGACCCGATTCTCGACACCATCCGGGCAAAAGGCGCTGACGCGGACACGGTCCACCGTATCACCGATTTCATGCTGATCCGCACCCTGGGTCGAAGCCTGGCAGAGACCACCCGGCTGCGAGACCAGGGGTTTTCCGACCGGGAAATCGTCCTGCTCCTTGTACTGAACCACCTGACCCGCGTCCCGGCGGACAGCCTGGCCGCCATGTACAGGGAAAAAAAGATGAGCTGGAGCGAAATCGCTGATTCCTTCAGGTTGACTCCGGCAGGGGTGGGGAAACGTATTTCCGGAAGCTGAACCGGACCCGGCCACCCAAGGATAAAAAAACAACCCGTCGATTTTCCATGAGCCTACTCAAAACACGACAGAACGAAATTCTTGCCATCGCACGGGAACGCGGCGAGGTCCTGGTCGACGAACTGGCCACCCACTTCAAAGTCTCTCCCCAGACCATCCGCAAGGATCTGAACTTCCTCTGCGACCGCCAGCTCCTGGTCCGAACCCATGGCGGGGCTGTAATCTCCTCCGGTATCGAAAACCTGGGCTATGAAGAACGACGACTCCTGGCCAGAGAGCAAAAAAAGGCCATCGGCCGCTGGGCTGCCTCTCTCATTCCCGACAACTGTTCCCTGTTCATTAACCTGGGCACCACCACTGAAGAGGTGGCCAAGTCGCTCCTTGACCATCACGGTCTGCTGGTGATCACCAACAATATCAACGTGGTCAACACCCTGCGCCAGTCCCTGGGTATTGAACTGATCGTGGCCAGTGGTCTGGTGCGTCGTTCAGACGGCGGTATTGTCGGGGTCGCGGCGGTGGACTTCATCAATCAATTCAAGGTTGATTACGCTGTTATCGGGGTCTCAGCCATCGATGAAGACGGCTCCCTGCTCGATTACGATTTCCGGGAGGTCAAGGTAGCCCAGGCCATTATCAGAAATGCCCGCCACGTCATCCTGGTGGCCGACTCCATGAAGATGACCCGTTCCGCCCCGGTGCGCATCGCCCACATCTCCCAGATCAACACCCTGGTCACAGACAGTAACCTTCCTGAACCTCTACAAAAGATATGTCTGGAAAATGAGGTGCACGTAGAAATAACCTCCTGAAACAGCCCCTGCAGTTTTCACTTGAAAGCAAAACTGTTTTCGTATACCGTGCAACAAGATCAAAAGTGAAAGAGGTCGACCGTTGAACGGTCTTCGCCCCCGGGCGCCGGCCATACCGGTCGCATCCTCCGGGAATCCCTTGAACACAAATGATCAGTTTCCTCTGGCAGGCGGCATGATCCACAATCCGGCACAGCAACCACAGAAGGTTTCCACTCACCTTCCAGCCCTGCATGCCCGGCTGTTTCGCTTTTTTCTCCCTCCAGCGTTATTGCACAGGACAGGCCTGGTTCTTCCCGGTCCTGGATTGTGCTGCCTGCCACCTTTTTGCTTCCGTTCAACCGCGTATCCCGTGGTCCCATCCCATCAGACCTCCACCCTACATGAACCCTGGCCTCTTGAGCGGCCAATGATTTCAAGAAGGGGAATGCTGCCAGAGAAACAGCAGACATCCCGGACAGAAAACCAGTGAAACAAAGAAAACCATTTTTTCAGGATGAGCTGATATCTTAATTTCTTTCTAACACAGAGGGAATAGTGTAGAGCTTTACGTATGGATCGGGACGCGGACATACCCGAACCGTGAAAGTATAACCTGACTCAGGTTGAATTCAGATGCAGATAAAAAAACTGCCAATCAGGAGGAAGAACGATGAAAAAACTCACCCTGCTCACGGCCCTTTGCTGTTTCTTTCTGGCCACCGCGGTCCAGGCGGAAACCCTCAAGATTCTCACCTGGAAAGGGTATGCTCCCAAGGCCCTGGTGGAAAAATTTGAAAAGGAAACAGGCATCAAGGTCGAGGCAACCTATTCCAACAACGAGGAGATGATCGCCAAGCTCCGGGCCACCCGGGGCGCCGGCTTTGACCTGGCCCAGCCGAGCCAGGACCGTATCTCCTCGGTCCAGGCCAAGTACAGGATCTACCAGCCCCTGGACTATACCAGAATCAAGAGCGAACTGTTCATCCCCTCCATGCTCGAGGCGGTGAAACAAAACACCCGGGTCAAGAACGACTCCTACGCGGTTCCCTTCTGCTGGGGCACCTCGGGATTGATCGTCAACTCTGACAAGGCCCCGGACGCCGACGACTGGAATGCCCTCATCGATCCCAAGTACAAGGGCCGCATCAGCTACCGGCTCAAAAGGCCGACCCTGATCGCCATGGGCTTTGCCCTGGGATACAATCCCTTTGATCTCTACTCCGATCCAGCGGCCTACAAGGCCATGCTCGACACGGTGGCCGAGACCCTGATCAAGGCCAAGCCGCTGGTCAAGAACTACTGGGCCAACGGCGACGCCCTGCTGGAGTCCATGCGCTCGGGCGAGGTCTATGTGGCCATGGCGTGGGACAACGGTGGCTGGAAACTGCACGCCGAAAATCCGGCCATCGACTTCCGGGCCCCCAAAAGCGGCGCGCTGGGCTGGATCGACACCTTTGCCATCCCGGCCAAGGCCAAGAACGTGGACGCGGCCTACAAGTGGATCAACTTCATGATGCGGCCTGAAAACGCCGGCTACTTCACCAGCCAGGAGAAGGTGGCCACCGCTTCCCAGGGAGCCAACTCCTACGTGGCCGCCGATGTGGCCGCCAATTTCGAGCGCTGCTTCCCCAAGGAGGCCATCGACAACATCAAGTGGTATCCGCCGGTTCCGGCCAAGCTCGAAGTCATGGAAGGCAAGATTCTTGACAAGATCAAGGCAGCCAAATAGTCCCCATTCCAGACCTGCGGATTTCCCCGGTCCAATGCGGGCCGGGGAAATCCGTCGCCCCATAATGACGACAGCGGTTTCCAGACCATGGCCAACGATCTCTCTGTCCGTAACCTTGTAAAAAAATTCGGCTACTTTGTCGCGGTGGACGATGTCACCTTTGACGTGGAGCCGGGCTCGTTCTTCTCCATCCTCGGGCCGTCCGGCTGCGGCAAGACCACACTGCTGCGGATGGTGGCCGGCTTTGACGAGCCCACCTCGGGGACCATCGCCATCCGGGGCAATGACATGCGCGGGGTGCCGCCCAACAAACGACCGGTCAACCTGGTCTTCCAGCACCTGGCGCTCTTTCCCATGATGAGCGTGGCTGAAAACATCGGTTTTGGCCTCAAGCGCCGCGGCATGAACACAGCAGATATCTCCCGGCGGACCGAGGCCATTCTCGAGAGCGTCGGCCTGCCCGGTTTTGGAACCAAGCGGATCAACCAGCTCTCAGGAGGGCAGAAACAGCGGGTGGCCATTGCCCGCTGCCTGGTCATGGAACCTTCGGTTCTGCTGCTGGACGAGCCCCTGGGCGCCCTGGACCTCAAGCTCCGGGAACAAATGAAAGTGGAACTCAAGAAACTACAGGCCAAGGTGGGAACGACCTTTATCTATATCACCCACGACCAGTCCGAGGCCCTGGTCATGTCGGATACCATCGCGGTGATGAACAAGGGAAAATTTGAACAGGTGGGGCCGCCGCGAGAGCTGTACGGCGATCCGCGCACCCCTTTTGTGGCCCAGTTTGTCGGCGACAACAACCGCTGGTCCGGCGAGGTGATCGAGGTGAATAACCACGTCTCCATCCGTACCGAGGAGGGATTTCTCTTCCGGACCAGGAGCCACGAGAACTATCCCGCCTCGACCCGGGTCAATCTCTTTCTCCGGCCCGAGGCCCTGCGCATCGAACCCGAGCAGACCGGGGAGCTCAACACCTTCCAGGTCACCGTCAAGACCATTCTCTTTGACGGAGCCAACAGCAGGCTGCTGACCGTGACCCCGGGAGGCCACGAGCTGCTGGTCAGCCTGCCGCAAAACAGGCAGTTCGACTATATTCAGCCCGGCGACACCATCACGCTCGGCTGGCATCCGGACTCGGGACTCTGCTTTGAGGCATAGCCATGCGTAACGGATACCGTCTGACTTTCTGGCTCTTTCTGGCCCCGGTCCTCATGTGGCTTTTTCTCCTGATCGTTTTGCCGCACATCGATCTTCTCCTGATGAGCTTCAGGGGTGAAAGCGACCTGGGCGACCCGGTCTGGACCCTGCAGAACTACAACAATTTCTTCACCGAACCCATCTACTGGCGCACCTTTGTCCGTACCGCGCTCTACGCCATTATCACCACGCTCTGTACCTTTGTCCTGGCCCTGCCGGTCTCCTTCTACATCGCCAAGCTGGCCCGACCCCGGACCCGGGGGTTTCTCACCGTGCTCCTGCTCCTGCCCTTCTGGGTCAGCGAACTGGTCCGGGTGTACGGCTGGATGATCCTGCTGCGGGAATCCGGGGTGTTCAACTATTTTCTCGTGAAAATGGGACTCATCGACCAGCCGGTGGAAATGCTCTACAACGACGTGACCATGATCATGGGCCTGGTCTACACCTCCATGCTCTTCATGGTGGTGCCACTCATCTCGGTTATGGAGAGCCTGGACGATTCCCTGATCGAGGCCGCCTATGACCTGGAGGCATCCAAGTTCGCCATACTCCGCACCATCATCATTCCCCACTGCAAACCAGGCATCACCTCGGGCGCCATCGTGGTGTTCATGCTGGCACTCGGCAACTACCTGACACCCAACCTGATGGGCGGCAAGAACTCGCTCTGGTTCACCGAGCAGATCTACAACCAGTTCATTGCCAGCTTCAACTGGAACCAGGGCGCAGCCTTTGGTTTCCTGCTTCTGATCCTCAGCTCCGCCATCATCTGGACCGGCCTCAAGCTGACCAGGCAAAAACTCGGGGAGGTGACCACATGATACGTTCACTGCCCAATTCCAGGGCCTATACCTGGTCGTTTCATCTCTTTGTCATCTGCTATTTCATCTTTCTCTTCGCACCGCTGGCCGTAACCTGCGTCCTGGCCTTCAATGACTCGGATTTTCCGTCCCTGCCCTGGTACGGCTTCACCCTGGACTGGTTCACCTCGCCCGGGCCGGAACGGATCGGCATCTTCCATGATGAACAGAACCTGCGCTCCATATGGGTCAGTTTCAAGACCGCCTTCTGGGTCTCCCTGTTCAGCACCACGGTGGGCACCTGCACCGCCTTTCTCTTTGAACAGGAGGAGTTCCCCTTCAAAAACGGGCTGTACTTTCTAATGCTGGCTCCGCTGGTCATTCCCGGGGTTATCCTGGGCATTTCACTCCTCCTGGCCGCCAACACTGCCGGAACCTTTTTCGAGAACACCCTTGGCCTTGATATAGGCCTGTTCCGTCCCAGTTTCTGGCTGGTGGTACTCGGGCAGTTCTCGTTCATCACCACCTTTGTGGCCCTGGTGGTCTCGGCCCGGCTGCGCAAATTCGACCGCTCCCTGGAAGAGGCGGCCATGATCCTTGGCGCCACCAGGCTGGGAGCCATCCGTCTCATCACCCTGCGCTACCTGCGGCCGGCCATCATCGGCGCGGCGGCAGTGGCCTTCCTGATGAGTTTTGAGAACTTCAACACCACGCTCTTCCTGATCGGCTCGGAACCGACCCTGCCCATCAACCTGTACCTCCAGGTGCGGGACGGGTCCACCCCGGTGATCAACGCCATCTCGCTGCTGCTTATCACCGGTACATCCTGCCTGGCTCTTTTCAACCTCTATTTCAGCAAAAAAGAGGTCTGACTTGTTTTTTGACCACCTGCCCGCAACCGGATTTATCTGTGGCCACCGTGGAGCCCGGTCCATTGCCCCGGAAAACACCCTGCTGGCCCTGGAGAAAGCCAGGGACTTCGGTGCCCACGCCTGGGAGACCGATGTGCGGGTCAGCAGGGAAGGTGAACCGATCATCTTTCACGATGACACCCTGGAGCGGACCACCGATGTGGCCGGGCATTCCCACTTCAGGGATAACCACCCCTGGCCTACGGAGCGGTTCACTGTTGCCGAACTCCGGGAGCTGGACGCCGGGTCCTGGTTCCTGGAGGCCGACCCATTCGGTACCGTGGCATCCGGTGAGGTGAAAGCAGAAGAAAAAGACAGGATCAGGAACCAGAAAATTCCCCTGCTTGGCGAAATACTGTCCCTCACGGCCAGACACCGCTTTCCGGTCAACCTGGAACTCAAGGACCTCGGCACCCCGCCGGGAGATACCAAAGTTGTGGACCGGGTCCTGGCCATGCTCGAAGAGACCGGAACCATGGACCTGGTACTGCTGTCTTCCTTCCGGCACGAATACCTCCGGCGGGCCCAGAGACTGTGCCCCTCCCTGGCCCTTGGAGTACTGGTTGAGAAGAAACACCCTCCGGACCTGATCCACTATCTCAAGGATCTCTCAGCCGCCGCCTATCATCCATCGGTACAACTCCTGGACCTGGAGCTGGTCCAGGAACTGCGCCGGGTCGGAGTGCGGGTCAACAGCTGGACCGTAAACGACATGACCCGGGCCGGAGAATTACTCCAGGCCGGAGTCGGAGTCATCACCGACTGGCCGCAACACCTTACAGGCACGACCGTGTGCAGGAGATATCCATGAAACGCGAACGTATGCTGAAAACCATCCGCGAACAGGGCGACACCCCCTGGGACATCATCGTCATCGGCGGCGGGGCCACCGGTCTCGGCACGGCCCTCGACGCCGCTTCGAGGGGGTACCGCACCCTGCTTCTGGAGCAATCCGACTTCACCAAGGGAACCTCGAGCCGGTCCACCAAGCTGGTTCACGGCGGGGTCCGCTACCTGGCCCAGGGCGACATCTCCCTGGTACTCGAGGCCCTGCACGAACGGGGACTCATGCGCCAGAACGCCCCCCACCTGGTCAAGAACCAGTCGTTCATCATCCCCAACTATGACTGGTGGGACGGTCCCTTCTACACCGTGGGCATGAAGGTCTATGACATGATGGCCGGCAAGCTGGGTCTGGGCCCCTCCCAGTCCCTGTCGCGCGAGGAGGTCCTGGGTGCCATCCCCAACCTGAAGACCGAGGGGCTGCGCGGTGGGGTTATCTATTACGACGGCCAGTTCGACGACTCGCGGCTGGCCATCAATATTGCCCAGACTTGTGCCGAACATGGTGGAGTGGTGGTCAACTACATGCGCGTTACCGGGCTGATGAAAAACGGTGAGGGTCTTGTCTGCGGAGTGGAGGCCGTGGACCAGGAGAACGCTGACACCTACCGGCTTAACGGCCGCAGCGTGGTCAATGCCACCGGGGTGTTTGTCGATGAAATCATGCACATGGACGATCCTGCGGCGCCACGCCTTGTCAGGCCCAGCCAGGGAGTCCATATCATCCTGAACAAGGAATTTCTCAGGGGGGATTCTGCGATCATGATCCCGAAAACATCAGACGGCCGGGTTCTCTTTGCCGTCCCGTGGCACGGTAGAGTCGTGGTCGGGACCACGGACACACCCCTGGAAGAGTGCTCCCTGGAGCCGCGGGCCCTGGAAGAAGAGGTGGATTTTATCCTGTCCACGGCCAAGAAATATCTGACCCGGGAGCCGCAGCGGCACGATATCCTCTCCGTCTTTGCCGGGCTGCGTCCACTGGCCGCCCCCAGGGACGGCAATGACACCACGGCCACCAAGGAAATCTCCCGCAATCACCATCTGCGGGTCTCCACCTCCGGCCTGGTGACCATCACCGGCGGCAAGTGGACCACCTATCGCAAGATGGCCCAGGACACTGTGGACAAGGCCGCCCTGGTCGGCGGCCTGGAAAACAGGAAATGCCGGACCGAGAATATGCCCATCCACGGCTGGCTGTCCAACGTGGATTACGACGACCCTCTCTACTATTACGGCTCGGACTCCGACTACATGCGTGACATTGTCTCAAAACATCCGGAACTGGGCCGTCAGCTCCATGCCCGGCTACCCTACACCGCCATCGAGGTCACCTGGTCGGCCCGCTATGAAATGGCCAGAACAGTAGAAGACATCCTGGCAAGGCGGCAAAGGGCCCTGTTCCTTGATGCCAGGGCCGCCATCGACATGGCGCCGGAGGTGGCCCGCATCCTGGCCGCGGAACTGGAACGGGATACAAACTGGCAAAAAGAGCAGGTGGAAACGTTTACCGACCTTGCCCGAGGCTATTACCTGGAAGACTGAGCACAGGGCGGAGGCTGCCTGGGCACCGAAACCTTGAAACGGCTTCCCTCACCCTCCCTGCTCTCCACCCAGGCCCGGCCGCCATGGGCCTCCATAATGGCTCGGACCGCGGCCAGTCCAAGGCCACTGCCGCCGGTCTTTTTTCGAGTTCCCGGGATACGGTAGAAGGCGTCAAAGATATGCTCCTGCTGGTCCGGGGCGATACCCGGGCCCTGGTCCTGGATTTCGACGACCAGGTCTTCGCCCTCTTCCCTGGCGCTGACCCGGACCTCCTTACCCGGGGCCGAGTACTTGATGGCGTTATCGAGCAGGTTGGAAATGACCCGTGAAAACTGGAGGGAATCCACCTCTACTGGTGGAAGGTTATCCTGTATTTCCAGAGAAATAAGAATCTTTTTATCAGCAGCCGGCACCCGGAATCCCTCAACGATCTCCGTAAGCAACGGCCCAATGGACTGCTCGGAAAGCTGCAGTTCAACCTGGCCGGCCTCAATGCGGCTGATGTCCAGAAACGAATGAATATATTCTTCCAGCCGGGAGATCTCTTTACGAATGGCCCGCAGATACTCCTCCTGCTTGTCGGTCAGCGGCCCGGCCTTTTCCTGCAGAAGACGATCGACAAAACCGCCGACAATGGCCACCGGTGCCTTGAGGTCATGGGTAAAGAGTGAAATGAGATTCTTTTTCTGCGCTTCGAGCTTTTTTATCTCGGTCGCGTCCCGGAACACCTCGATACCCGCCTTCATCCGCCCCTGATCATCAAGCATGGCCGAACTGGAAAAAAAAATCGGCATTTTCTTGCTGTTTCGGGTATGGAGCACCGCTTCCCGGCCCAGACAGGGTTTCCCGGTTTTCTCGCTTTCCCGCAAGGGACAGCTGGACCGACAGAGATTCGAGCCCAGGATTTCGAAACAGGGCCGTCCCAGAACTTCCTCACGGTTCCAGCCGGTCAGTTTTTCCGCCGCCACGTTGAACTCGATAATTGCAAAATCACCATCGACCACAAACAGGGCGACCGGCAGTCCGCTGATAACGAGATCGTACAGCTCATCCCTGCTGATCATTCCCTTTTCTCCCCCTCTCCTCTTTGCCTGTCACTTCAACCTGAATCCGTGACGGCCTTGTGCTGCTTTATGTATAACAGCTTCGTTTTTTCCGTTGTTTTTTATAAAAACGCCTGCATAAAATTCACCCCACCGCCCTGCAGGACGCTCGAGCGGGCCGTCGACTTCGACGGCAACCCGCTGATATGTCGTCAATATTATCAACATCATTGCCTTCTCACATCCGACCCGATCTCGAACGCTCACGGATTCAGGTCAGGAAATCGCCTTGCCGGAGGCAAATTCAGGTTCATGCAAAGGAACAACATAGTCGGCCATATCCCGAACCTTGATCAGGATATCGTAGGCCTCATAGGTATTGACGCTGGTGCCCGGCGGGATCACCTCCATTTCCATGGCCCGGACCTGGACCGGCGGTTCAAAGTTTTCCCGGATAACACAGAATCCGGTGATTGCCACCCGGCCACGGGGCGTGTCCACAAAAACCGTCATGCCGCCGGGAGTATGGGCCGGTGTGTGCAGGACCGAGATTCCGGGAACCAGTTCCCCGTCGGCACGGACCACTTCTATCTGGTCCCGGTCACGGATCTCGAAAATAAAATCCTCCACATAACGGTAATCCAGAGGGTGGGGATTTTCTATGGTTTCCAGCTCTTTTTCGTGGATAAAAAACCGGGCGTTTTCACATTTATAATCATTTTCACAGTGGTCGGAATGGAGATGGGTATGGATGACCATGTCGATATCCCCCGGAGTGAGACCGTGACGGGCCAACCCCTCCTCGAATGTATGGATTTTGCCGCCGATGGCCTTTTCCCGGTCCTCAGACTGGACCGGATGCATCTCTCCGGTATCGATGAGGATTGTGCGATCCGTTCCTTCAAGGTACCAGCAGTAGATGGGGATGGTATACGGGGTTCCGTAGTCATGCTGGTAGGTCATCATGCCCTTGTCAAAGATCTTGGTTCCCATGACGATGGGATGGATGATGTAGCTGCTCATGCCTCTTCTCCTTACGCTGAAAAGTATAAACAGACCGGCACCGATCCACGGCCACCCGGTCTGGCTGTTATCTCAGAGTCGCCGAAACCATTTTTCTATCTCGCGCCGGGGTATCTGCTTGATCACCGGTCGACCGTGCGGACAGTGGGAAAAAAAATCCGCGCTCTGCATCTGGCCAAGCAGCTCTTCCATCTCCCGGTCCTGGAGCCGGTTACCCGCCTTGACCGCGGCCTTGCAGGCCATGGAGGCCAGGAGTTTTTCCATCTGCGGTGACAGCACAACCCCTGGAGTATCCTCCCCGGCAAGACGCAATTCGTCCAGGACCTCATGGAGCATCTTCGCAGGATCGAGATGGCTGAGCTGGGCTGGCAAAGCCTGGATCAGCCAGGTGGCATCGCCGAAGGGTTCCACCACAAAACCCAGGGCCTGGAGAGCGTCACCGGTCCGCTCCATGGTTTCGATCTGTTCGGGTCGCAGTTCCACCGGAACCGGAAACATGAGACTCTGAGCGGGAATGGAGCGGTTTGTAAATCCGCGGCGTAGCTGCTGATAGATAATCCGCTCATGGGCCGCATGCTGGTCGATCAGGACCAGTTCATCCCCCAGCTCGCAGAGCAGGTACAGGTCAAAAAGCTGGCCGATGACCTGCAATCCTTCCAGAGTCTGCCCGCCTTCATCCCTCGATGCGTCCGGGTCCGGCTCGGCCAGGTGCACCGAAACCAGGGAAGGACCAGGGGACGAATACGCAACGGGAGTCGATTCAACAGGTATCTCCCCGCTGACCGCCGGGTTCAGGGCCGGAGCGGAGGATGGCGGTCTTACTCCATCAAGGGATCGCTGGACAGGCTGGTCATCGGTGGCAGGAACTCTTTCGGCGGGTGCCCGGAACCCAGGAACAGCAAAGAGACGGGATCGGAACTCATCCTGAAAGCGGGCCACAGACTCCCTGATACCCCTGACCAGCAGCCGGTGCACCTCCTGGCTGCGACGGAAGCGAATCTCCCGCTTGGCCGGATGGACATTCACGTCCACCTGATCCGGAGGCAGGTGCAGCAGCAGGACCCCGGCCGGTTGCTGACCGGTCAAGAGGAATTCCCGCATGCCCTCGCGCACGGCGTGATGGAGCATCCGGTCCTGCACCGGTCGATTATTCACCAGGATGCGCAGTCTGCGGACCCGGGACTGGCTGATACCCGACTCCAGCAGATACCCTTCAAGCTCAAGGCCGGGATCTGTCTTTTCCAGGAAGGATACCGGCACCAGTTGATCCCGCACCTGGTAAATCTGTCGTACCCGGGCCTCCAGGTCTTCTCCCGGCTGCAGGTCAAGGACCGTCCGGCCTTCGACCTGAAGAACAAATCCCACCCCTGGATGGGCCAGGGCCTGGTCGCGCAGGACCTCTTCGATGTGATACAGTTCGGTCCGAGCCGATTTGAGAAATTTCCGCCGGGCCGGCACATTGCCAAACAGACCGCGAACCTCGATGACGGTTCCCTGGCGGCAGCCATCCTCATGGATGGCATGCAGGGTTCCATAGCGCATCTCTGCCCGGGTCCCCATGTCTGCCGTTCGCGGCCGGGAAAGAATCGTCATCCTGGACACCGAACCTATACTGGGCAGGGCCTCACCCCGAAACCCAAGGGTGGAGATGGCAGCCAGCTGGTCTTCGCTGAAAAGCTTGGAGGTGGCATGCCGCTCCAGGCTGAGCAACACATCGTCACTGTCCATGCCGATTCCGTCATCCACCACCCGGATCAAGCGGGTGCCGCTGCCCTCCACCTGAACCTGGATCCTGGAACCACCGGCATCCAGACTGTTTTCGACCAGCTCCTTGACCACCGAGGCCGGACGTTCCACCACCTCTCCGGCGGCGATCTGATTTGCTAACTGTTCGGAAAGAATACGTATGCGGGACAAGAGATTTCCTGATGATTCAGGTTGATATTGTCATGCCGGGCGCCTTGCACCCGATGCCTGGCTTGAGAGGACTGTAACAGAAAGGCGATTTCCTGTCGATAAAACGGCCTGCCAGCCTGCTGACCCGGACATCGGACAGGATGCCGGGTACGGTGACAAGAACTCTTCCTCCATTCACTGCTTGCGTTATTTACCAATATACAATATGAGACTTCATCTTCCCTCTGACAACCATAATTCTTGCAACACCCGGTGAAAAGACAAAAAAAAACAAGCAAACGTCCTGCGCGGCGACCGGTCTTAGACCATACCCATATCACCTATTTTCTCATGGGCACCTGCGGTCTGGTTACCCTGCTTGTGGGCTTTGGCCTGGCCTGGTTTCTTTCCCTGGACATCCCGGATATCCGTACGGTGGATGATTACCGTCCCCTGGTCACCACCACCCTGCTCGACCGCCACGGCAGGCCGGTGGACACCATCTACCGGGAAAACCGCATAGTACTGACCTGGGACCAGATGCCGCCACTGCTGCCCCAGGCCTTTGTCGCGGCCGAAGACAGCCGCTACTGGCAGCATGGCGGTCTTGACGTCTGGTCCATTGCCCGCGCCTTTATCAATAACCTCAGGTCCGGTCGTCGGAGCCAAGGCGGCTCCACAATTACCCAGCAGGTAACCCGCTCGCTCATGCTCTCGCGGGAAAAAAGTTATTTCCGCAAGGTTACCGAGGCAATCCTTGCCTATCGGCTGGACCGGATGCTCTCCAAGCAGGAAATACTGACCCTGTACCTCAACGAAATCTATCTTGGTGAAGGGGCCTATGGGGTGGAGGCGGCCAGCCGCACCTATTTCGGAAAACCAGCCAGCAGTTTACGCCTTGGCGAGATGGCCCTGCTGGCCGGACTTCCCCAGGCCCCGAGCCGCTACTCACCGCTGAAACATTTTTCCAGGGCCAGGGCCAGACAGCGTTACGTCCTCAACAGAATGGCCGAGGATGGACTGATCAGTGCCAGGGAGGCACGCCAGGCCTTTAACGAGAAAATAACCTTCCAGCCTTCTGGCAAGTTGCAGCGGGCCACGAACGGCTATTTCACCGACTATGTCCGATCCCAACTGGAGCAACTTTATGGCCGCGAACAACTCTACCGGGCCGGCCTGACTGTCTGGACCACCCTGGATATTGAACTGCAGGAACGGGCCATCCTTGCCATCCGCGCCGGTTGCGATGCGATCTGGAAAAGGGAAGATACCCCGCAACCACCGCAGGGCGCCCTGGTAGCCCTGGATAACCGGACCGGCCGCATCCTGGCCCTGGTTGGCGGGACCGACTACGAAAAAAGCCCCTACAACCGAGCCGTGCTCGCCAACCGCCAGCCAGGCTCGATCTTCAAACCCCTGGTCTATGCCGCGGCCTTTGAGCGTGGAATTTCCCCGGACCTGCAACTCAATGACGCCCCCCTTGTCATCCGCAACCGGGACGGCTCGGTCTGGGCACCGAAAAACTACAGCAACACCTGGCATGGCCCCACCACCCTGCGCGAGGCCCTCATCCAGTCACGCAACATCGTCACCATCAAGCTACTGCGTAAAGTCGGGGTGAAACCGGTCATTGCCCTGGCAAAAAAGGCAGGTATCAGCAGCGAACTGCGGCCGGAACTGCCCCTGGCCCTTGGTGCCTCTCCGGTCTCGCTGCTGGAAATGACCGGAGCCTACACGGTATTCGCCAGCCAGGGAATCTATCGTGAGCCCTTTGCCATCACCAGAATACAGGATCGCTTCGGTCGCACCGTGCCGTGGAAAAAGGGGAACCCACGCACAGTTCTCAGGCCGGATACGGCCCGAACCATGACCTCCATCCTCCAGGAGGTCATCAACCGGGGAACCGGACGCCTGGCCCGGGGTATCCCCGGAGCAGCCGGCAAGACGGGCACCTCGGACCGCAATATGGATGCCTGGTTCATCGGTTACACCAAAGACATCACCACCGGGGTCTGGCTTGGCCATGACCGATCGCGTTCCCTTGGCCGAAGCGAAACCGGAGGCCGGGCGGCAGCTCCCGTATGGAAAGAATTCATGCAACAGAAGAGGAACCCCTGATGCCCAAGCCCCACTTCCAGCCCCTGGATCTATTCTTCTCCGGTTCGGTGGCCGACAAACTTCAGCGCGCCCAGACATTGTACAGGTCCCATGGTTCCTCCCTGCTGGCCGTCCCGGTTGTCCGGGAGGGGCTGGTAGACCTGGAACGGTTCCTTGACAATCTGCGCTCCCAGATGGCAGCCATGAACATGGGTCGCCAGTGCGCCCATTGTGGCGCCCGGCCGGATGGCGGTTGCTGCAGCGCCTGCATGGCGAAAAACACCGACACTATCCTTCTGCTGATCAACCTTCTGGCCGGCATCGAAATCAACACCTTGCCGGCGGATGCATCAAACTGCTGTTTTCTCGGCCCGGAAGGCTGCATCCTGCCGATCAAGCCCATGTTCTGCCTCAACTACAACTGCAGCCATATCCGAAAAAACAATTCCACGGCAGACATGACCGAACTGGAGCGACGGGCTGGAAGCCTGCTCACCCGCCAGACAGAACTGGAAGGTGAACTGATACGGCTGCTTGCCACCATGGGCCCCAACTGAAGGGCGCCTGAACAAAAACAGGCCGGTCGGGAATATCCCGACCGGCCTGAGAAAACCGTACTGCATCTGTGGACCTGACCGGGACAGGCCTCTCAGCTGTTACTTTCCATAGGCACCAACGCCCAGGGTTTTCTGCAGCTCCTCGACTCCCGAGTAGTCCAGCGGATCTGTCCAGCCGACAATTTTCGCGGCCTTTGCCGCCTTGTCATCCGGCTTCATTTCCTTGAGCGCAGCCGTGACCTGCGCGACAAGAGCAGCATCGGTACCCGCTGTCTTGGCAAGAGGCCACTCAGGATAAAGCCTGGTTGAACAAACAAAGGGAAAATCAGCATACTTTTTCGGGGCTATGATCTTGAAATCCTCCATGACGATCGCCCCGGAAGCGGCAAGGCGCTCCAGGGTATCGGTACGGACGGTGCCCACATCCACGACCTCGTTCTGAACGGCAAAGACCACGTTGTCATGCTTGTTGCCGAACTCCACCGAGGCAAAATCCTGCAAAGGATCAATCCCGGCGTCAAGCAGTTCCTTGTAGGCCATCTGCCAGCCACCGAATGAAGACTTTTTAACCGCCATGAACTTCTTGCCCTTGATATCGGCCAGAGTATTGACCGCGTCGTTATAGGCATTTGTAAAGATAACCCCGCCAAAGGAGGTAAGCGCCTTGCCCTGGCGGGAATTGATCATGGTGAGAATCGCCTCGGCGCCATATTTGACCTTGGCTGTGACAAACATGGAAGAATTGACAAGAAAAAAATCCACCTCAGCACCAGAAATGGCAGGAAACACCTGATCAAAGTCAAGAGGTACGATTTCAAAGGTCTTGCCGCTGATCTTGGCGGTAAGATACTCCCCTGTCGCCGCCCACTTCTTCAAGGCCTTTGCTGATCCGTTTTTTGCCAACACCCCGATCTTCACCACTTCGCCCGCCTGACAGACCGTTGCGAAAAACAAACACATTATCACTGTAAAAAATATCCGTGTTTTTGGCATACTCTCACCTCCATGATTCGTCTTTATGATGTCTTGAAAAGCATCTTACTGCATGGATAAATTCTCTCAAAAGCGCTAAGCTAAGTCAAGGACCCATTCTTTTTTGTTGGATCCTGCCCGACAACCAGTTGCCCAAAAATCATTCTGCACCAGAGAAAAATCCGCACATTCGGGAGCACAATCTGCCGTGTCCGTCCACCACACCTTCCTCATTCCGACCGGCCCAATCCGGATAACTGCCGACCAGCAGGGGTTGTGCCGGATTCAGCTGTCCGGAGCATCTCCCCCCAACCTGACCCCGGAGCCCACTCCTCCCACAGACCATGTACTTGGCCTGGCCCGGCAGCAGATAACAGAATATTTCAATGGAATCCGCCGAAACTTCTCCCTCCCTCTTTCCATCAGCGGAACAGCGTTTGAAAAAAAAACCTGGGATGTACTGCTGGCCATCCCATGGGGAGATGTGTGGACTTACGGACAGGTTGCCCGGGCCCTGGGCAAAAAAAACCTGGCCAGAGCCGTAGGGCGGGCTGCTGGTGCAAACCCGCTTCCTCTGGTCATTCCCTGCCACCGGGTCATCGGTGCCGATCGGAACCTGACCGGTTTTGCCGCCGGGATAGCGGTGAAAAAATATTTGCTGGAGCTCGAGGGGTGGAGGACCGAATACCGGCGCGGCCGACTGTTCCTCACCTGACGAGCTGAAAAAAAGCTATTGAAAACCTGTTGTTTTACCGATAAAAACACACAGAAGAATTCATTCAGGGAGGAATGATCATGGTCGACATCATTGTCGGAGCGATCCAGCCAACCGGTCCACCATCGGGCAAGCCGGGTTCCACTGGCACAACCACAGTGGAAGCGGAGATCCTGGATGTGCGGGAGCCAAGAAAATCAATCCGCGGCCCCCAGGAAGAAGAACGAAGAAAGGAATTTCGCCAGGATCCGGCAAGCGGCCGGGTACTGACGCTGCTTGTGCCCAATGGCACGAAACTGCCCAAAGACCTGGACCGGAGGAAATACAAGGTCCGCCTGAGGTTCATAAAAAAATAGCAGGGGCAAGGCAGATCACCTCGCCCCTGCCTGTATCACTCTGCAGGAAGGATCCCGCCTATGGCAGGGGCTCCATCCGCCAGATGGAAACCGGACAGACATCGCGGCAAAAGCCACACGCTATGCATTTGCCATCATCAGACACATAGTCAAACCGGTCATCCGTCTCCTGCCGACTGATCGCCGCAGTCGGACAGACTGTTTCACAAAGATGACAGTCTCGGCACGGTTTGCCCGAAGTGCCGGGACTGGTCCAGACCGGTTTCTTGCGACGCAGCTCACCGGTGACGATCACCGGGATGGGACTGCGGTCCAGTTCCGGCGCCAGATCCGCCAGAGGATCACCGTTTTTAAAGGTCTTGTCCCAGTGTTCCCGGCGGAACTCGGCCATGGACATCGGCCCCTTGAGCAGTTTCGCCTTCTCCTGGGGGGTCATGGCCATGAGAACCTTCCACTCCTCGCGCCTGGACAGGGTCTCGAGCAGTTCGGGCCGACCAATCCTGTCGAGGAACTCGGGCATCCGGTCCTCAAGCCACTTCCACTGGACATCATCGGGTTCCTGCTCCCGGGCCGAGTTGCGGGCATAGGTGCCATCTGTTTCGCCCCGATAATAGATCCAGCCACCCACCATGCCCACACAGGGACGGTAGCCCAGCACCGTTCCGGGCCGCTTTGGTTCAACCCCACAAACCACGGCCACCCCGCCACAGTTGAACTCGGCAAAGGTATCACCCACAGAACCAAGCACCCACAGTTCCGGCCGATCGTATTCAGGATTCCACTTGGTCATGGTCAGGCCGCGGGAACCGATGGAGCCGCCGATCATCACCCGGCCGGCGGCCATGGCGTTACAGACTCCGTTGGTGGCATCTCCCTTGACAATGATATCGGCGCCGATATTGAGCCAGCCGACATCATCGGAGGCCGGGCCCTCGCTTATAATTGTGGTACCCGGCATCCCCATGGCACCCAGACGCTGACCCACCGGCCCGGTCACCTCGATGGTGATCGGTTCGTCACCGTGGAGCCGACAACCTATGTTATGCTGTCCATAGGACTCTATCCTGATATAATTGCCGGACTTGAGCGCAGCACGGATCAACTCGTCCAGATCCTTGGACGGAATCCGTCGTCCCTGAGCGTCAAAGCCCTTGATGACCTGTGGTGTACTCACTGGTTCGTCACTCCTGTTATCTTCTACGCAAGCCCAGTTTCGGGCCGGGACACCGATCCCGTGATCCCGGACAGGGCCTGAAACCTCTTAACAAACGTATTTGATCTGCAGCCTCTTTGCCACCTCTGCATCAGCGATACCAAGGGCGTCCGACATGCCGACCGGCAGACTCTGGGACCGGCCCAGAGGAGCCATGATCTTCTTCATCTCGGTCCGTATGGAGAGAAAGACCTCCACCACCCGCTCGGCCACCTGATCCGGATCCAGCCGCCGATAAAGCTTGGGATTCTGACTGGTGATACCCTTGGGACAGAGACCGATATTGCAGATATTGCAGCGATTCTTCTCGTTGCCAAGACAGCCGGCCGCAGCCTGCATGATGTAGCGGCCCACATGGATCCCCGAGGCTCCAAGCATAATCAGGGCCATGCCGTTCTGGGTGATATTACCGTTCTTGCCCACACCACCGGCGGCAAAGAGCGGGATCTCGTTCTGGCGGCCCTGCTTGCAGAGCTCGAGATAGCATTCACGGATATTCGAGGCAATGGGATGGCCCATGGCATCCATGGAAACATTGTAGGCGGCCCCGGTACCTGCATCCAGACCGTCAATGCACAGCGCACTGGCAAAGGGGTTGCGGACCAGGTTGTTCAGAACTGCCTTGGCAGAAGTCGTGGCCGAGATCTTCGGATAGACCGGAACCCGGAAACCAAAGAGGGTGGAAAGAGACTGGATCATCTTACCCACCGACTCCTCGATGGAATACAGGGTCTGATGCACGGGCGGAGACGGCAGGTCAACCCCCTGGGGCACTCCCCGGAGCCGGGCGATCAGTTTACTGACCTTGAATCCCATGAGCAACCCGCCGTCACCGGGCTTGGCCCCCTGGCCGTACTTGATCTCGATGGCGCATGGGTCGCAGGCC
This sequence comes from Desulfolithobacter sp., assembly GCF_054025815.1. Lineage (NCBI taxonomy): Bacteria > Pseudomonadati > Thermodesulfobacteriota > Desulfobulbia > Desulfobulbales > Desulfobulbaceae > Desulfolithobacter > Desulfolithobacter sp. Next base: position 56,716 of record NZ_JBPMMS010000024.1, read on the forward strand.
ATTTCCGGAATGGCGCGGATAATTTCGTCCCAGCCGAAATAGCCTGAAGCGATCTGCAGGATCAGGTACTTGAGATAGGGGCTGCGCAGAACCCACGGTGGACAGCCTCCCTCACCGGTGGACATGACCACCGGAATTCCCAGAACCTCATTGCAGTAAGCCACGCCCTGGAGCAAACCGAGCCACATGTTGGGCGACAGGGCGCCAAAGGACATGCCGCCTATAATAAAAGGAAATATCTCCCGGGTGGGCGGAATCCATTCATCGTTTAGCTTGCGGCGGAGAAACTCTTCCGGCGGCAGCACCCGGCCAAGCACCGTGTTCATGTAGAACTCATGCCGGCCGGCATCCAGGGCCGGATCGGTCAACATGGAAATACGGTCAAAGATTATCCGGTCAAGCAGGGTCGGACCGGGCTGATTCTTCCGGCCACCGCGCTTGTAGGGATCGCCCTTCTTATCGGCAAAAAACACCGTGCGGTGCTCGTTGTCGTTGTACCGCGGGCCGATGGCCGCATTGGGACAGACCATGGAGCACATTCCGCAGCCCACGCAACGGTGGGAGGTATCGGTCTTCTGGCGGATGCCGACAACCACCTTGTACTCAGACTGGCGTTTTTTTCTGAGAACATCGAGTTTCGGAACCCTGCTGCGCGAATACGACAACTTAAGCGACTCCATCGGGCACACAGCGGCGCACTTGCCGCACAGGACACAGCGGTCCTCGTTGTGCTCGATGATCCAGGGAAAATCCGTATGGGTCAGGCTGCCTGGGCCAACGGATATGGATCGAATTGACTCCATATGACAAGCTCCTTTCTATCTGGCGGAATGATGACTGTATGTTCGCGCATGGGTTGAAAGTCAAGACTGCGGTCCCGGTCCGGTACCAGGGATTCCACTCCGCACATCTCGGATGCCATGGCCCAGCATCCGGGACGCCCCCCCACGGTACCGGGACGCATTTTCTTGTGATCCATCACCATCAGGCAGGTTTCGTCGGGCAGGGTCCCGATCACACAGTTGGGACCATCGATGATGAGTCGGCGACAGCTGTCGCGCAGGCCGCGGAGAAAATCACCACTGGGGTGTCTCTCCAGCTCTTCGGTCTTGAGCGGAGTGATGATGTGTTTGTAGGCCTGAAGAGGCAGTTTCAGCTCTTTCAAGGTGTAATGGAGGATATGGGTAAAGACCTCGGAGTCGGACTGATACCCCTGATAGCCTGGCTTGTGCAGCCCGAGCAGCCAGTCGCGAATTGGGACAAAAGCGGTGTTCTCACCATTGGTCATGGTGGAGATACCCTGAATGAAGAAGGGATGGCAGGCATAGAGATTGATGCCGTAGTTGGTGTTCTGCCGTCCCTGGGCCATGACGACCCGGGCCTTGATCCGGCCATCGTGCAGAGAGAATCCGTCCCCCACCTGCAGCGGCCACCCAACCTCCTTGATCATCATCACGTCCGGCCAGAAGGAAAAAACCGTCAGGTCACCCCCGTGCTCTTCTCCATCCTGCCTAAGATCGAGCCGGGTGTGCATGAGCAGGTTCTCCACCTCCTCCTCGCTCCTGGTACTCCAGTCATCGGGCAACCGGTAGACGCGAATCACGTACTTGTACTGATCCCCCACCTGGAGCACCCGGCGATCAATGTCAAACTCATGGTCGTAGCGCAGCTCAAATCCACGATCTTCCATGAACTTGTTCAAGCGGTGCAGAGCTGCTTCCGACTGAACTATGCCGGAAAGAACAGGACGGTTGGGCTTATAATTGAAATCCTCAAAGCTGATCCCCCGCAGAAGCAGTCCCAGACCGCTTCCATCATAGCCCTCGCGCATGGCCTCCATGGCCGTAAGCACTTCATAGGGCGAAAAGGGATCATCAGCACTTTTCAGAGCTAAACGACACATACACTCCCCCTGGAAACGTTTCTATGCTGATCACCAGACCCTGACCCCTTGGCCTGACATCGTATCAATCAAGTTCATCGGTCATATGCAAGGCCATCACCCGACCATGCAGGGCCTGCCTCCGGACACGACCCGGGATCTCCCTTCGGTCGTTTACCCGGAGTCTCCCTTCGGTCGCTTACCTGCAGGGGGAACACTGTCCTTTCAGGTGGCAGCAATCAGAAAAACAGAACAGAAAAGACAGGCGAAAACCTGCAAACAGAGTCTCTTGCCCCGCAGCATGTCCGTCAACCCGGACACTGGGCAGATGGCAAGGAAAGACGATTACAAGGAAAGTTGCTCTCTGTCAAGACAGAAGAAGAAAAAGAGCGGGGAAAAACGGACTGAAAAACAATCAAAAAGACGCGACACCTTACCACGCTGTCAGACCAGGAAGTTGGCGAACCGTCTATTTGTTCAAGACCTGGGTTATATCACGGGCTTTTTCCATCTTCTCTTTGACCGCAGTCACTTCCTTGACGCCGGGCAGACTCCTTTTAAGATCAACGCCCGCCTCCTCCGCGTCATCAAGCCCTTTCTTGAAACTGCCGATGGCTTTTCCGAGCCCTGAGCCGATCTCCGGCAGTTTTTTCCCACCAAAGAAGAGAAAGGCAATGGCCAGGATAACGATAAGTTCCGGTGTGCCAAGTCCAAACATAGTCTCACATCCCAGGATTCAGTTCATGTTACATTGGCTGACAACGGTGCACTGCGGAAAAAAACAGTTTCAGCTCTCCTTGTCCGCCTTGTCGTCCTCAATGGTCTTCTGTTTGGACTCATCCTTGGTGGCTTCCTTGAAATTCTTGATACCCTTGCCGATACCAGCCCCGATTTCAGGTAACTTACCGGCCCCGAATATGATCACGATAATCACCAGGATGATGATCAGTTCAGGCATTCCAAGTCCGAACATTATGTCACCTCTCTATGTTTCGTCCGAAAACAGGAGACATGTCGATGTTACACCCTGCACTCGTAACGAAAATTATTTGTCTGTTATATGTCTGCCATGGCAATATCAGTTGATACCACGTATCTGACGGAAGTCCTGAGACCCGGAATCCTCTGTCCGGACACATCACGCTGTAGTGCAAACCATATCACCTTGCCACCGGCGCTGTCAACTCCGATTACCTTTGATTTTACCTGTCTCCCGACTGATCCGGTCCATGGCTTCAAAAACCCCGGCCTCATTCACCGTGGTAAGCTGGCGGTCCCGCATGACGATTCGACCATTTATGATCGAGTGGACCACATCTCCACCCCTGGCCGCGTACACCAGATGGGAAAGGGGATTGTAAAGCGGGGTGAGATGGGGCTGGTGCAGATCAAGGACTATACAGTCCGCTTTTTTACCCGGCTCAAGACTGCCGATCCGCTCCCCGGCCTGGAGAACCCGGGCCCCGCCACGGGTGGCCATGTGCAGGGTGGTGCGCGCGTCCATCACCGTGGGATCAAGCCGTGATCCCTTGTGGATAAGCGCAGCGGACGACATCTCGCCAAACATATCCACATCATTGTTGGAGGCCGCCCCGTCGGTGCCCAGTCCCACGGCCAGGCCCGCGGCCAGCATATCCGGTACCGGCGCAATACCGGAGGCCAGTTTCATATTGGACTCGGGACAATGAGCCACCCCAACCCCCCGTTCGGCCATGAGTTCAATCTCCTCTCCGGTCAAATGGACGCAGTGATCGGCCACAACACCCGCCCCAAGCACCCCCAGCTGTTCCAGATGCTGGACCGGTCTCACCCCGTAGCGTTCCAGGCAGGTTGCCACTTCATCCTCTGTTTCGGCAAGATGAATCACATAGAGAGCCTCTTTTTCCCGGGCCATCTCCCCGAGCCGGACCAGCAGTTCCGGTGAACAGGTATAGACTGCATGGGGGTCCACGGTGATGGTGATGAGCGGATGGGTTGCATAGGTCGCAAACAGTTTTTCACAGCAGGCAAACCCGTTTTCCAACTCCCCGTAGCTGGGTGAGGGGAAATCATAGAGCACTTCGCCGATCCAGGCCCGCATACCTGCATCGTCCGCGGCCCGGGCCACCTCGGCGGCAAAGAGATACATGTCGCAGAAACTTGTGGTCCCGGAGCGGATCATCTCGCATATGGACAGCATGCTGGACCAGTAGACCACCTCGCCGGTCAAATTGGATTCAGCCGGAAAGATGTACTCCTGCAGCCACTGCATGAGTTCCAGGTCATCGGCCAGACCACGGAAGCAGGCCATGGCCGCATGGGTGTGCACATTGACCAGCCCCGGCATAATCAGACCATGGGGTTCGTGCAATTCCTTGGCCGAGGGATAGCGATTGCGCAGCTCATCGGCCGGACCGACGGCCGTAATGGTATCTCCGCTGATCGCCAAACCACCATTGTCGATTACAGTGTGATCGTCGTCGACGCAGACAAGGTATTGTCCTGTGACAAGAAGGTCCGCCATGATCTTCTATCCCTCCCGGATGTCTTTGTCCAGGCCACCGTCAGGGCTACCCTGGTTCCAAAGGGGACCTGAACAACAAAAAATTCTCAGTAAACGTGTTTCATCCTGCCCGCCGCCCGGCCCCCGCCAACAGCTCCATGATCCAGCCCTGGACAATGGACCCAATCAGTATGTAACAGGAAAGCACCAGGGTAAAGCCAAGACCGAAATAATCGATCATCAACGGCAGAAAGGGAACCTTGATCGCTCTGGCATAAAAAAAGGCGACCAACAGGCCGTCCCGGGTTCCCTGATTGCGCAGATCCTGGATCATGGGATACCAGACATACATGGGCCCATGGCTGATCACTCCGGCCATGAGGGCGATGAACCAGCCCCGCAGCCCACTTTCCGCCCCAAGGTGTTTGACTATCTGTCCAGGCCGGAGCAGGTAGTTGACCAGCCCGGTGAAGAGGATCACCACCACAAGGACCGGCAGGATCCGAACCAGGACCGTCCCGCTCCTGTACAGTGCCAGCAGGGCCTGATTCCGATCATGAAAAAAGAGTATTGCATAGGCGGCCGCCACCAGAAGAAAAAAAGGAATACCCCGCAACCGGGTCCCTGAGCCGTCCTTTTCCCTGGTCATGACACAAGCCGCATGGTCAGGGTGGTGGCGACGGCAATGAGCATGGTGAAGACAAAAGCCAGGACATTGCGGTACACGGTGAACCTGCGACCCAGCACGGCAGCCTCCATCGGAAGGTGGACAAAACCAAGGGTCACCCAGGAGAGGATAAAGGCGGTCACCGCATAGAGGGCAACCCCCTGCTGCTGCAGTTCACCGCCAAGCAGATAGCTGACGACCGGATTACCCGAAGCAACCGCTCCGGCCATTGTACCGGTGAGGGTGTCAAGCAGGGGATTTCCCCGAAACAGGGCGGCCAGATCACCCGGGGAGACCAGGACCTGAAACAGACCGACCAGACCCATGATACCCAGAAACAGCGGTGCCATGGCGCCAAACGTGAGAGCGCTTTTCTTCAGGGAGCGGACAAGGGTTGGTTTCTGCTTGCTCCTGTCTACTCCTCTTCTCTTGTCAGCCTGCATATAATCACATCGAACATGGAGCTCACGACCGATCCTCCGATCTCAAGCCGGACGGTCCAGGTGAAGGATTTTTTCGACGAGCCGCTGCAGATCCGGCTCCGCCTCCCGGGCAGAGCGGACGATGTCATCAAGCAGGATCGGTGCCATATTGTCAGGATCATTGACATTGGCCACCACAGATAAACCGAGCACCCGCAGCCCGCCATGGATTGCGACCAGAACCTCGGGAATCGAGGACATGCCAACAGCATCGGCCCCGCAACTGCGCAGATAACGGGTCTCGGCCGGAGTTTCCAGGCTCGGTCCAGGGATACAGACATAGGTGCCGTCGCAGATCCTGTCGATGCCAAGCTCCTCTGCGGCCCGCCGGGCCAGATCCTGCAGTTCCGGGTCATAGGGCCTGGAAAGGTCGGGGAAACGCGGACCCCAGGCGTCGATATTGGGTCCCCGCAAGGGGTTGTCGCCAAGAAAATTGAGATGATCGGCAAAGATCATGATGGTGCCGGGTTTCATGGCTGAATCGAGGCCGCCACTGGCGTTGGTGATGATCGCGGTGTGGACTCCAAGCAGAGACAGGATCCGGATGGGGAAGGAGACCCGCCGGGCCGAATATCCCTCGTAGTAATGGACCCGTCCCTGAAGAATGGCGACCGGTTTGCCGGCCAACCGACCACAGACCAGGTATCCGGGATGGGATTCCACCGTGGAAAAGGGGAAATGGGGAATATCTTCGTAACCGATCCGGACATCCACCTCCATGGCCCGGACCAGCTCGCCCAGACCAGTACCGAGCTGGATCAGGTACTCGGGTGTTTCCTCCAGCATAGTCCCGAGCCAGGCCACTGTTTCCTCGACCTGCTCGATATACTCCTGCATGGCAAAAATGGTCATGACCAGTCTTCCCGCCCCTGGTTACCCCTTAAGAGCATGCTCCCTGATAAAGTTTCGGACCTTTTCGGTGTCAGCGTCCAGAATTTCGCAGCGGCTCTCCCGGCTCTCCAGGTCGGCCAAAGCCGGTGGCAGCTCCGGCTCGGTGCCGATGGCCTTTTTCACCGCATCACCAAATTTGGCAGGATGGGCCGTGGCCAGGCAGACCACCGGCCGTTCTCCACCAAGTTCACGGGCCGCCCGAACCCCCACAGCCGTGTGCGGATCCAGGAGATAGCCCTGTTCCCTGTGGACATCGGCAATGGTCTCGATGGTCTCCTCTTCGCTGACACGGCGGGAAACGAAATCCCGGGCCACCTGGTCGCGCAGGTCTGAAAAATCCAGCCGGCCCTCCCGGGCAAAGGTTTCCATATCCCGGCGCACCTGTGCGGAATCCTCTCCACGCAGATAGTAGAGATAGCGTTCGAAATTGGAGGCGACCTGGATATCCATGGATGGACTGCTGGTCGGCCGGACCGTACTCTTGGAGTAGTCACCCTGACTAACGAACCGACTGAGAATATCGTTTTCATTGGTGGCCAGAATCAAACGGTTGATACACCCTTCGGGCAGGAGGTGCTTTGCCACGTACCCGGCAAAGATATCACCGAAATTGCCGGTGGGCACCGAGAAATCCACACTGTCCATGCCGTTTCGCCACAGCTTGATACAGGCATAGACATAGTAGACCACCTGGGCCAGCACACGAGCCCAGTTGATGGAGTTGATGGCCCCGAGATGGTACTGATCCTTGAATTCCAGGTCACCGAAGAGCTCCTTGACAATGGCCTGGCCATCGTCAAAGGTGCCGCGAATGGCGATATTGAACACATTCTCGTCCAGAACCGTGGTCATCTGCAGGGCCTGAATCCGGCTCGTGCGGCCATGGGGATGGAGAATAAAAATATTGATCCCCTTTTTACCCCGGACGCCGTAAATGGCAGCGCTGCCGGTATCGCCGGAGGTGGCACCGATGATGTTCATGAAACTGCCCGACTCCCTGAGCTGATACTCAAAGAGGTTGCCGAGCAGCTGCAGAGCAACATCCTTGAAAGCCAGGGTTGGGCCGTGGAAGAGTTCCAGGATAAAAAGGTCTCCGACTTTTCGTATGGGAGTCACCTGGGGATGCCGGAAGGAGGCATAGGAATTTTCCACCAGCACCTCGAGGTCCAGCCGGTCGATATCGTCTATAAAGAGTTCCAGAACCTCGCGGGCCAGATACTGATAGGGTAGATTACGCCACGATTCCAGCCTGGTCCGGTCAATGGAGGGAAGCCTCTCCGGAAGCAGCAGACCGCCGTCCCGGGCAAGGCCCATCATCACTGCCTGTTTGAACGGTATGGGATCGATTCCGCCGCGGGTGCTTATGTAGCGCATATTTTTTATCCAGCTCGGTTGTAAAAAAAATTGAATGTTATCATCTTCTCCGTGGACTGGAGAGAAAGTCGATCAGTCGCAAAGGAGACTCTCCCCTTGCATCTCGTCCGGCCTGGGCAGGTCAAGAAGCTCCAGGATAGTGGGAGCGATATCCTTGAGTGCTCCGCCATCGCCAAGACTTCGTCCCCGGTGGGCGTCACTGACCAGAACAAGCGGTACCGGATTAAGAGTATGGGCGGTGTAGGCTTCCCCGGTTTCCGGGTCCGCCATGACCTCGGCATTGCCATGATCGGCAGTGACCAGCATGACCCCGCCCCGAGCCTTCATCCACTTCCGGATGCGCCCCAGGCAGCGGTCCACGGTTTCGCAGGCCTTGATCGCCGCCGGGAGAACCCCGGTATGACCGACCATGTCTCCATTGGCAAAGTTGAGGACCACAAGATCATACGGCTTTCCGGCCGCCTCGCTCTCGTCCAGGGCGCTGAGCAGCCGATCGGTCACCTCGGCCGCGCTCATTTCGGGTTTCTGATCATATGTGGCCACCTCCCGGGGTGAATCCACCAAAACCCGGTCCTCGCCGGCAAAGGGCTCCTCCCGGCCGCCATTAAAGAAATAGGTCACATGGGCATACTTCTCGGTTTCAGCGATCCGGAGCTGGCGCATGTTGTGGAGGCTCACCTCCTCGCCAAGGATATGGGTCAGGGTGAGGGGCGGGAAAGCCACCGGCAAATCGAACTCGCCGTCATACTCGGTCATGGTAACCAGATCCACCCGGGGCCGGTGATCCACAGGAAAGCCCTGGAAATCGGGCCAGATAAAAGCCCGGCACAGCTCGCGAGCCCGATCGGCCCGAAAATTGTAAAAAATGATACCATCACCGTCCCGCACCAAACCCACAGGTGCTCCCTGGTCATCGACCAGTACCGTGGGCAGGATGAACTCATCGGTCTCCCCCCGTTCATAGGCATCATGGATGGCCTGTACCGGATCGATAGCCCGGACACCCTGTCCTTCCACCAGGGCCTGCCAGGCCTTCTCCACCCGATCCCAGCGGGTATCCCGGTCCATGGCATAGTAGCGCCCGCTGATGGTCGCCACCTGACCACAGCCAAGCCGATCCAGTTCCAGGGCCAGCTGGCGCATATAATCGATGCCTGAAGAAGGTGGGGTATCCCTGCCGTCCATGAAGGCATGAATATAGACACGTTCAAGCCCCCGGCGCCGCGCCATTTCCAGCAGGGCAAAGAGATGGCGAATATGGGAGTGGACCCCGCCATCGGAGAGCAGACCAAAGAGATGCAGGGCCCTGTCCCGCTCCTTCACCCGGTCCATGACTTCGCCCAGGGCCGGATTGTCAAAGAACTCGCCCTGTTCAATGGCCAGGTTTATCCGGGTGTAATCCTGGTAGACGATCCGGCCGGCCCCGATATTGAGATGGCCGACCTCGGAATTGCCCATCTGGCCCTCAGGCAACCCCACCATGCCGTTATGGGCCACGAGAGTGGTCGAGGGAAACTCCCTGGTCCACTGATCCATGTTCGGGGTCTCGGCCGCGTAAACCGCATTGGTGGACACCGGCTCACCAATGCCCCAGCCATCAAGGATTGCCAGTATCAGGGGTGCGTCTGTCATGGTCGGGCCTCATCCTCCATGATCTCGGCCACCAGGGCTTCGGGATCGATCCGGGGCGCATCATGCCAGAGTCCTTCCAGATCATAAAACTTGCGGGTATCGTGATAAAATATATGGATCACCAGGTCGTCAAAATCAAGCAGGACCCAGAGCCCCTCGCTCAAGCCCTCGCAGTTCTTGGTGGTGATCCGCTTGGCACTCAGTTCCCCTTCGATAGCCTCGGCAAGACCCTGAACATGCCGGGTGGAACGACCGCTCATGATCACGAAATAATCGGTGAAAGTGGTCAGACCGCGCAGGTCCAGCACCACCAGATCCTCGGCCTTGGTATCCGAGGCGATCCGGCATGAAATCGCGGCCAATTCCCGGCCGCCAAGCTCACTGTACTGTTTCTTTAGTTTCTGCATAATATGAATTCTTTCCTGTCCGGTTCAACCGGATCTTGCTTGCGGAAGAAGTGACACCTCTCAAGGGTCGGTTTATTCTTTCCTTCTTTCCGGTACAGACTTTTTTCATTATCGCCTGAACCCGCGGCAGGTCCCTGTCTCACTTGACATTTTTTCCCTTTCTGGCCGCAGAGTTGCGCGGTGGAAACTCAAACCCGAGCTTCCCTCTGGAGTCCAGGGTCAGGTAGGCGTCAAAGGGCCTTCTCTTCTTGGACATAAAGCCGGTGATCAACTCTGTCTTGCCCTTATCCAGCAACTGGCGGATATGATCGGGATCGATCCGCCTCCCGAGAATAATCTTGGAGATCCGCAATCCCCTGTCCCGATCATTCTCCAGGGCCGATTCCGACATGAAGGCCGACGGCGTCTCGTAAACCGGTGTCTGGTCAATGGGCGAGAGCCCGAGCACCTCTCCTTTCTTGATCCCTTCCATATCCAGCTCACTGGTGGAGTCGGCAAAGAGAAACTCCACCTTGGAGTTGTTGATATGAATGGAGGCGGAAAAGGTCCGGCCCTTCTTGGAGCGAAAATCACCGTAGGGCCCGATAGTTTCACCCCTGATAAGGGCCACCACCTCTTTCTCGTCCATAACCCGGCCGCCAAGGACCTTGCGGATCACCAGTTTCTTGTCTTCCGACTCCCAGGCCGTGGCGGTCTCGTAAAACCGGACCCCGTTCACCGGGGAAAAGGAGGCCTCTTTCCGTTCCGGACCGCCACCGGCCTTGACCTTTTCGACAATGGTCCGGGTCATGTCGCGGATTTCGGCCATGAACTGGGGCCTGGTCATTTCGCCCCGGAGAATCTGGTTGAGCTTGTACTCCCACTCTCCGGTCAGCTCGGGCGAAGCAAGAACATCGATATCGCGGACCTCCAGAAGAGAAAGCAATTCAAAGGCCTTGCCCGTGGGCACAAGTTCCCTCCCCTCGCGGACAATATATTTCTCATTGAGCAGCTTCTCGATGATGGCGGCCCTGGTTGCCGGGGTGCCCAGCCCGCGTTCCTTCATGGCCTCGGCCAGCTCCTCGTCATCCACCAGCTTGCCCGAGTTTTCCATGGCCGACAGCAACGTGGCCTCGGAAAACCTTGGCGGCGGCTTGGTCTCGTGCTCCTCCTGCTCGATCTCCTTGCAGACAACCGGCGTATCAGGAGGCAGGGGCTGGAGATCGCTGCCACTCTCCAGATTGCCGTAGATGGCTTTCCAGCCTGGCTCCACCAGGATCTTGCCCTCGGTGAGAAAGGTCTCGCCCTCGACCACAGACAACCTCCTGGTGTTGCGAAACACTGCAGGCGGGAAAAACACGGCCAGAAACCGCTGGACGATCATCTGGTAAATCTTTTGTTCCGGCTCGGACAGGGACCCGGGCAGAACCTCGGTGGGAATGATGGCAAAATGGTCACTGACCTTCTTGTTATCGAAGATCCGCTTGTCCTTTTTCAGATATTTCCTGGCCAGAGCCTCCTCGGCGAAGCGGCCGAACTGCCATCCCTTCTGACAGGTCACCACCTTGCGCACCGTGGGCAGGTAATCCTCGGGCAGATGGCGACTGTCGGTCCGGGGGTAGGTGATCACCTTATGGCGTTCATAGAGGGCCTGGGCTATAGCCAGGGTATTCTTGGCCGAAAAACCGAACCTGGAGTTGGCCTCCCTCTGCAGCGACGTCAGATCATAAAGCCCGGGCGAACGCTGGGTTGTTTTCTTCGAGGTCTCGGAAACCAGGGCCTCTTTTCCTTCACATTTTTCCCGGATGGCCGCGGCCTTTTCCCGGTCCCAGATCCGGTTCTGCCGGGCATGGGGATTGCCCGGATCCTTGCGGAACTCCGGCTCGATCCACACCCCGTTGTACGTTACCTTATCGGCAACGAAACAGCCGTGCAGCTCCCAATATGGGGTGGGCCTGAAACTGCGCCGCTCGGCCTCGCGCTTGACCAGCATGGAAAGAGTCGGCGTCTGCACCCGACCGCAAGGGGTTTTACGAAAACCGCCATGGCGGGAATTGTAACAGGTAAGAGCCCGGGTGGCATTGATGCCGATCAACCAGTCGGCCTCGGAACGACACAGGGCCGTATCCTCCAGGGGCAGCATCTCCTCGTTGTCCCGCAGGCTGGCCAGTCCTTCACGGATGGCGCTTTGCGTCATGGACTGGAGCCAGAGCCGGCGGATCTTTTTACCGGCCGTGGACCTGGTGGCCGCCATCTTCATGATGTATTTGAAGATCAGCTCACCCTCGCGCCCGGCATCACAGCCATTGACGATCACCTCCACATCCCGGCGCCGGATCAGCTTGGCCAGGGCATTGTACTGGGACCTGGTGCCGGGCAACACTGTGAGAGGGAACTCTTCCGGAAGGATAGGCAGGTTCTCCAGGCTCCATTTCTGGTACTTGGGATCGACCTCTTCAGGATAGGCTATGGATACCAGGTGGCCAATAGCATAGGAGACAATATAGTTTTCACTTTCCCAGTGGGTCTTGGTTTTCTTAAACCGTCCGGGCAGCGCCTTGACAATATCGCCGGCAACGCTTGGTTTCTCGGCAATTATAAGTGTTTTTCCCATGAATTTGCGTGGAGGTCAGGGTTAGGACGCCGGTTCACCGAGAAAATCAAGCAGGGTGGAGTGCCACTGTTCGGGCTGATCCAGGTAGCAGGGATGCGGTGCGCCGTCAAAAACCACCAGCCGACAGCCAGGGACGGTCGAGACCAGCATCTGGGCACTGGAGGCCGGCGAAATCTGATCCTCAGAGCCGCGGATAACCAGAGTCGGAATCCTGATCCGGGCGAGGTGCTCCTGGTTTTCTTCGACCCCGACCGGGCCAATCAGCACCAGGCTGCTCACCATGTCCGGATGATTGATGGCAAACTCCAGGGCGATCCGTCCCCCCATGGAGGGCCCCACCAGGACCGGCCTGTTCAGGCCAGTGCACCTGATAAATTCGGCCAGGACCGTGTCCTGGTCCTGATCACAGGTCAAAGAGCCGCCGAAGCCGGGCATATCAAGAGCCACGGCGTGATATCCAGCTTTGGCCAGTTTTTCCAGGGTTCCCAGTTCTTTCCAGGTGGCGGCCTGAAACTTCATCCCGTGCAGCAGCAGGACATCCTGACCGCTGCCAGCTTCAAGAGCATGGAGCTCACACCCGGAAACAGTCATCTCTTTTGTTGCAATATCAGTCATTTTTCCTCAAAGTACTATGGTATTATTCTTTTGTTGCAGGAAGATGATGGCAACAAGAAGTAAGCGAGATACACCCCTTTGTCAACTGCCATTAGCAATAAGGCCCCACCGGCCCGGGACTCTACAGGGTGACGAACCTGTGGTGAATGGAGAGGGAATTTTTCGCAGGCAGAGGAGTACGGACGCTGGCAGGGGACTCCGGCCCTCAGGAAAAGTCTCAGGCGATACTGACAACAAACCAGGCCACCATGATGGTGCAGAGAAGCAGCTTGGCCAAGGTACCGCCGACAAAACCGAGAAAAGAGCCAAGGCCGGACTGCAGGGCCTGGCGGATTTCCTCCCCCATGAGCAGCTCACCGGCAACAGCACCCAGCAGGGGGCCAACCAGGATGCCGAGCGGACCAATGACAAAGACCAAAAGCGAGCCAAGAACCGCTCCCCAGGCCGCGGCCTTCGAGCCTCCGTACATCCGTACTCCCAGAGCCGTGGCCAGAAAATCAACCAGGTAGGAAAGCCCCACCAGGGCCAGCTGGCCGATAAAAAAACTCAACTGCAACCCATCAAACCCGGTGATAAACCCGTAGAGGAGAAAGCCACAGAAAATCATCACCGTGCCTGGCAGGACCGGCAACAGCACACCGACAAACCCGGCAACGATAAAGGGAGTGGCAGCGAGAAATCCCCAGAGATGGGAATTGCCCAAGGTAGAATGAAAAAAGGCAAGAATGGAATCAACCAATGCTCAGTACCCTCGCACCACGAACAGCGCCGGTCTTCAGGTCATAAAGGGCGCGGTTGGCCTCTTCCAGAGGATAAACCTGAACCTGTGGTACAATGGACAGCCGATCGGCCAGGTCCAGAAATCCCGATATATCATTACGGCAGACATTGGCCACACTCTTGATCTCCTTTTCCAGCCACAGATGACGCGCGTAGTCCAGGGCCTGCAGGGCGTCCCTGTCCCGGTCTTCCTTGCGGATGGCGTTGATCACAAGCCGGCCGCCCGGGACCAGGCTGGCCAGGGCGGACACCACCGGCGTCCAGGCCGGGGTGGTGTCGATAATGGCGTGCATCAGTGCCGGCGGGGTGTCGCCGGTATCCCCGGCCCATACTGCACCAAGCTCCAGGCTGAACTCACGTTCCAAAGGATTGCGGGCAAAGACAAACACTTCGGTCTCAGGATAGAGAAACCGCACCATCTTGAGGACCAGGTGCCCCGAGCCGCCAAAGCCGGTAAGACCGAGCCGCTGGCCGTTTTCAAGGCCGGTCAGCTTGAGGGAACGATAACCTATGGCCCCGGCGCAGAGCAACGGTGCGGCCTGAATGTCTGAGAGGGAATCAGGGATCCCGGTGGCAAAATCCTCGCCCACGACCATGAATTCGGCATACCCTCCGTCAACATCCCGGCCGGTGGCCCGGAACTCCGGGCAGAGATTTTCCCGCCCATCCCTACAGTATTCACATCGGCCGCAGGTGGAATAGATCCAGGCTATCCCAACCCGCTCACCGACCGGGAACCGGCTGACACCCTCACCCAGCGCCACCACGGTACCCACCACCTGGTGACCGGGAACAACAGGCAGCTGAGGGGGCGGTGTACGACCTTCGATCTCGTCAAGCTCGGTGTGACAGACACCACAGGCCGCAACCCGGACCAGGATCTGTCCGGGCTGCGGATCCGGGACCTCCCGCTGGACGAGCTCCAGGGGATCGGGAGATTTCCGGATGTCTTCAACCGTTTTGTCAAGGATCTGCGCCTTCATGACCCCATCACCGATGGATGCAGGGCAGGAAAAACAGCTACTCCTGCACCGGGCTCTGCATGAGCCTGTCCCGCAGGGAATCGATCTCCTCGTCTCTGATTGCCAGCTCCTTGGCCAGGTCCTGATTCTCCTGCTGCAGTTCCTGGAGGGCATCACGCTGTTCGGCAACCTTGGCCAGAAGGACATCCATGTTGATCTTCAACCTGTCGAGTTCCTGGCTGGTCTCATCCAGAGCCGCGTTCTTCTCGTCAATAATCTTCTCCATACCGAGAATCTGGGCCCGGGCCGCTTCAAGCTCCCGCTCGATCCTGGCCATGGCTACCTTGCTGTCATGCTCAGCGGCAACCAGCTGATCCCGCAGCTCCTCAATGGTCTGACGGGCCTCCTGCAGCTGCCGCTGCAGATCTCTCGTAACCTCGGCCACCTCGTCCCTGGTCTGCTCGTCAACCTGCTCTTGAGCGCTCACCCGGGCCAATTGCTGCTCCAGGTCCTTGAGGGCAGCGTCTTTGGACCCCAGCTCCTTCTGAAGCAAAGCCGCCTGCTCCCGGGTCCGCTGCAGGGCACCGTTGCACTCGGCCACCTGCTTCTGCAGGGCCTTGAGCTGCTGGCCGGCCGCCTCCTGAGCCGCGATCGCCTCCTGGAGAGAGGCCAGGCGAGCCGTCAGGTCATCCTTCTCCCTGGCAAGCTTCTGGTTGACCGCATCCCGCTCAGAGAGTTGGGCCTCAAGCCCCTTGTTGGCCTTGCGCAGGGCTACCAGTTCCTCCCGGGCCCTGCTCAGCTGGGCCTGAAGTTCCTGGACTTCTTTCTGCAGTTCGGCGGTCTTGCTCAGAACCTGGCTCTGCTCCTCGGAACTCCGGTTCCGCTCCTCCTCAAGCTGGGCCTCGACCTTTTTCAGCTCCTCTTTCAGATAGATCCTGCTCCTGTTGTTGATCTGGCCCCAGATCGAGCCAAGGACCATCAGGACAGCCAACGCACCTATGATCAGGTTTCTGTTCATCGCCACATACTCCTCTTCAGTCAGTTTTATTGCTCTTGTCCTGTCGCCTTATCGCCGGGAATGGGTACGGTGATGGAAGGCTGAGGCCCCGGTTCCACCGGTGTGCCATCCACCGTGGTCGGATTGTCGAGCAGAGCCGGGTCAATGGCCGCGATCTCTTCCTCGATCCGCTGCAGGTTCCGCTTCACCTTGTCGGTCAGGCCTGTCTGCGGATATTTTACCAGAATATCCTGCAGCAGGCGCCGGGAAGCAAACAGCAGTTTCTTGCGACTCTCCAGATCATGGGTCCGGTTGGCACGCACAAAAAGTTCAGCGGCCCGGCGCCTGTCTTCCTGGGCGGCAAGACGGGCCGCTTCGTCTATCCGCTGCCGGGCCTTGCCGGCATAGGATGGATTGTCCAGAAAGCTGGAAAAGATCTCGATGGCCTGGTCATACTCCTTGGCCTCGAGATGCGCCATGGCCATATTCCACTGCTCCTGGAGCTCCTGCTCCCGCTTCAGACGCTGTGTTTCCGCCTCGATGGCCTGGAGAGTGGTCAATTCCCTTACTTTTTCCTTGAGCAGCTGCTGTTTTTCCGGCGGCAGAATCCCGCGATCCACGTCCTGGAGCAGCTCCAGTGCATCCTGGTATTTCTTTTCTCCGGCCAGGGTTTCGATCCTGGCCATGATACTGGAATTGAACCAGGTATCCGCCTGATCCATCACCGTTTTGAGCAGACGATCCACTGCCGAGGTCACCGGTGAATAAGGATAGGAATCGATGAAGGAACGAGCCTTTTCCACCACCAGGTACCCATCGCGCTCCGGGGTGTATTCCAGGTAGGCCCGCAAAAGATCAGCATAGGCACGAACCTCGTCGGCCTGCTGGTCGGCCACGTCCAGGGAAGCCAGCTGCTGGAGGGCCCACTCATTCTTTTCCTCCAGCCTGCCATAGGTGTCAATGATATCGTTGTACTGTCTTTTCGCCGGACCGTACTCTTCCATCCCGAACTGCAGGTCTCCGACAAGCTGCATCAGCTCGAACTGCCTGCCGACCACGTCCTGACGCTTCAACTCTTCAAGCAGCCCCAGAAAGACATCCCTGGCCGCTTCATCTTCCCGCGACTTCAGCAGAGCCATGCCATAGCGGTAGGTCATATCATAGGGCGGCTGCTGTTCGGAGCCGGCAGTGAATTCCCGGTAAAGCCTGATCACCTCGTCATACTCATCCCCGCTCATGGCCTGGTCAATGGCATCCCTTACTTCCTTCAAGGTGCGGGAGAGGGTGGTGGCTTTCAAAGTCGCACGGCCGGAACCGCTGATCAGAGCGGGGCAATCCCCTTCCAGGAACTCGATATCCTTTTTTTCCAGCTCCACCAGGGACCTGGCCGCCAGCAGCCGGGCGGCATCGACCCTGTCCTCCTGGAGCAGGACTTCATGGAGGCCGTTATAACCCACATAGATACCCTGCAGTTGCTCCTGACAGGAGGTGATTTTTTCCCGCTCGGAATCAAGACCGAGTTTCTCGACCTGGGCGCTGAACTCCTTCCATTTCTCCAGTTTCTGTTCATAGGCGTATATGCGATCGTTGATAAGCGCCAGCACAGGCATAAGGAGGTCATCCCCGGCTGCCGGAGTGGCGGTATCGGTCCGGGTTGATGCAGGAAACCGGGTGGTTGTGGAGGGAGACAGGGGCATTGGCTCCCGCACTTCCTGCTGTCGTGCCGCCTCCATGGCCGCTTCCCGCTCAGTTCGGGCCTGGTAGGGATCGATAACCTGCTGGCCGGTCACACAGCCGCCAACCAGCACCGCGGGAATCAGACACCAGAGCAACATGCCAAGATGACGATGGGAGACACACGATTTGACCATGTTTTTTTCCAGGTTACAGCTGTTTTCCCGCCGGAATCTTACCGGCCGGAGATGGAGACTGTTCCGTTCCCCCGGGAGCCCGAAAGTATGGATACCCGCCCGGCTTCAGACAAGAGGCTGGAGAGTCCGGCACCCCTTCCGTGCGAACAAAGGCGACCGTGACCTGCTGAAAATCCTGCGAAAAGTACGGCAGGATGCCGGACAGCCTCTACGCACTCCACTGCTTGAACGGGCGCTGCATCGGTTATCCCTGCAACAAGATAGATAAGTACAATTTATGTATTTCTAAAGTGTTACAAATGAACGGAACACTTAAGTCCAGGGAACAGAAAAATAAATAGCAGAAAACACGCCCTCGGACAATCGGTTTCTACGGGAACTGAAATATTCCCTGGCTTCAAGTAAGCTAACGGCTCTGGACTCCGTTTTTCCAAAACGGTCTGAAAAACCGGTCCGGCTCAAAATGACCGCGGCCCATGATCCGGCCATAGGTAAGGATGACCGGGGACGAGGGCGGTATCAGCCCGTCCCGGGCCCCGCGGCCGGGAATCACTGCCCCCCCCTTGTCTGGATCCACCGGGACAAACAGCTGCCCTGTGGCCGGATAGCGGAGCCCCAGGCCGTTGAAGGTGAGATCCACCGGATCGACCAGGTCACCGACCCGTTCCAGGTCGAGGATCGACGAAGCCATTCGGCTCCAGATGGGCAGGGCTCCGAACGATCCCGTGACATGGGTCGTGCCGCGGACCATGGGCATGTTTTCATCATAGCCCACATATACTCCGACGGTATAGCCACCATCGAACTGCATCACCGACTGTCCATCTTCGGCCAGAACCGGCACAAAGCCGAGAAAGGCTGCGTTGCGGAACTGATTGGAGGTTCCGGTCTTGCCAAGCATGGGTACCGGTATATCCAACGCCTTGAGTTCCTCTTCCTGTTGCGGATCCCGGCTGTGCAGCCGTACCGTGTTCCTGGCCTGACGGCCGGTACCGTAGGTCACGGTATTCTGCATGATGTGGTCCACCGCTGCGCTGACCCGGTTGTCATAAACCCGGCCCCGGGTCATCTCCTGGCGGTAAATCACCCTGCCGTCCGCGGTTTCGATCCGCTCGATAATTGCCAGCCCCTCTAAGGAAATTTCATCGGCATCCTCTTCAGATTCCTCCACCAACGGCCGTACCGGCTCAAACAAGTCGCCCTGGACCATGGTCTCGTACATCCGCACAGCTTCCAGCAGAGTGATCACGTTGGAACCCAGGGGAAAGGAGAGTACCGGCTCCAGCCTTGAGGTAAGGCCGACGGCCCGGCCAAGACTGCGCAGATACTGGAGCCCGAGCATGACCCGGTAGTCCCGGATTTTGGCCAGGACGTCCATGGAATAGGGCTTGCGGGTAACAAGAAAGGCCAACTCTCTTTCCGCCTGAACGGCAACCTGACGCAGGGCCCGGGCTGTTACCCTGCCTTCGAGCTGAATTTCTTCCCAGAATCTGGCCCGCTCTTCCGCATCCATACTTCCGAGCCGCTGCACCAGCTCCCGGGCCTCCACAAGCTGCCACCGGGGTTTAGACTCGTCGGTGAGACTGAAAATAAACCGACCCTGTCCATCACTGTATATCCGGCCTTCAGGCGGGATCAGCGGCTCAGGCCCGCTGAAGATGGAGAAAAGGTCGAAATCGTCCTGGCGCCGGAGCTGATCACTGATATAACTTTTATAGCGGTCAAAGGCCGGCAGAACCGCGCTGAGGGAGACAAAGCTGTGAGCCAGAATTTTCCGCCGCAGTTTCAACTCGGCCCGTTCCCGGTTCCTGAGCTCGGGATTCTCGAGCTGCCGCTCTATCTCTTCGCTGTACCGGTCATAGTTCAGGCCATAGGGAAGATCCAGCAACTTCCGGTATTCTTCCTCACGGTTTTCAAACAGAAAATCAGCTTCCAGCGACCGTACCGTCAGTTCGTAAGCAGCCTGGGCCAGAACATCGCGATTGATCCGGATCCCGAACTGATCCCGGATACGCTGTTTGAACCTGCTGTAGCTCTCTTTGCCACTGCTGCCGATACGGGGGGCCATATCCAGCTTTGCCGCCACCTCCCGTATCTGCGGCTCGGTGAGGTGATCCAGAAGATGATACAGGAGCCAGACCGCGGCCACGTTCTCGGAAGTTACCCCGGCCCAGCTCATGGAAACAAAGTCGTAGGGACTGTGGTGGTCCGGACGGGGGAAGTAAGGCCGATCCATGAAAACAAAGACGCTGCGCCGGTTATCCAGGAGGTCGGTTGCATTCCAGCCCAGTTGCAGGGCTGCCGAAAAGAGGAACGGTTTGAATGTCGATCCCATGAGCCGTCGAGCCTTGACCGCCCGGTTGAAATAGCGGTTTTCCATGCCCCCGGCCATGGCGCGGATAGCCCCATCCTGAAGAACCAGCGCTGCCCCCTGCAGCCTGGGATATTTTTCCAGATCCAGAGCCAGTGTCCCCTCGCCTTCGTCGATGTTCCTGACCGAAACAAACACCCTGTCTCCCTCGTGGAGCTGATCAAGGAGCAGGGCCAGATCACCATCCTGAACCTCGGACCAGCGCTGGCCGTTGTACCGGACATATGCGGTCAACACCCGGGAAAGACCCTTGCGATCGATGGTACCCCGGGGTTTCTTGGACCCGAGATCCACCTGGATACGCACCCCGTCCCCGTCACCGGTCTGCACCGAAACGATGGTGCCAAAGAGAAAAGACCCGGCCCGGGGCTCCAGTTCCCCGGCAAAATCGATCCGGGCATACTCTTTCTGTACCTGTTCCCGCTCGTAGCCACGCAACTGCACATCCAGCACCGAGAGATGGCGGCGCAAGGCATAGAGTGTCTTTTCCTGCAGGTCCCGTTCCACGGAGGTGATGATGCGGATACCGGAAGTTGAGACATTGGAGATGCCGTTTTCCTCCAGAGCCGCAGTGATGGCCGGGTCGGCGAGCCCGTCCTTGACCAGGTCCATAACCGTGTTGAGGGCGTAGGACAGCTTGCCCCGGTTGAAGACGATATCCGCGGCCATGGCCTGGCCATACTGGAGCTCGGAAATCATCCCCAGCTTACGCATCTTGCCAAGCACATAGGCGGCCCGGGCCTCGGCACGCTTCCTTGCCCGTTCCGCAGCAGCTTCGGTCTTCTTTGTGAAGGGGTTATAATAGTTGGGACGCTTGACACTGCCGGCGATGAAGGCGCACTCCAGCAAAGTGAGTTCATCGGGTTGCTTGTCGAAATAATACCTGGCCGCCACCCCCAAGCCGTGTCCGTTGCCCGAGACAAAGAACTGGTTGATATAGAACTCGAGGATCTTTTCCTTGGGATAATGGTATTCCAGGCGAAAGGCGTAGAGGAGTTCACGCAACTTAGCCTTGAAGGAGCGGGATTCGCGCTTGAACAGGTTCTTGGCGGTCTGCTGGGTGAGAGTACTTCCCCCCTGCACAACCCGACCTGCCTTGATGTTGACAATCATGGCCCGGACAATGCCGGGAATATCCACCCCGAAGTGGTGGAAAAACTGGTCATCCTCGGCCGCCACCAGGGCGTTGATAAAATTTTTCGGGATCTGCTCGTAAGTGAGATACTGCCGATGGGTCCCCTGGAAAAGGACACCGATCTTTTCCTCACCGTCCCGATAGTAAACCGGGCTTTCCCGCCCGAGCACAGACTGAATATAGGATTGTTCGATCTTGGGCCCGGGATCGATGACAATGAGATAATAGAGTCCACCGCCGGCAGCAGCCATGGCCAGCAGCCCCAGCACCATAAGCGTAACAAAGAGATATTTGAAAAAACGTCGTATCACGTCGGGTCAGATTTTTTATTGTCCTGGAGAGGAGAGTCTAAACGCTACACCTACGTTTCTGATCGTCCGGCCGGACGATCAGAAACGTACTCTCAACACTATTCATCATCAAGGTCATTTACAAAACTTTTTTTCATATTTCAGCTTCTGACGAACTCGCGAACGGGGCAAGACTCCGAGGCGCAGCAATGTCGGCCAGGCAGATGCGTATACATGACACGTCGAGTATTGGCCGTACCTGCGACAACGCGGCAGAGGGGACTTTTTGCGACGACACCATCTTCTCTGAGACTGTCAACCATCTCCTGTTCGAGTCCAGCAATTGCCAGGGTCTGTTTTTTTTGTTGAAAACCACATGATTATAATGGTAAAAAACCGTGATAACAATCATCCGACCTAAAAAAGGTCCCGCTATCGCAACATGATTTCAGGATCTTCGTACGGTCCACCCCCTGGAAGTGGTGCATGAAGACACACTCATTTACTCCCTGCTGCCTGCTCTTTGCTCTCCTGGCAGCGATTTCAGCCTGTACCCCCATCACATACCTGGTCGACAGCCAGGCAGATCCTGACACCATCGACACCCCTCCGGACACTGTTGCCCAGTACGAGGTGGCCGAACCTCAGCAGCTGCTTGAAGAAGAACTTTCCGCTCTCAACCAGCTTGGTCCATGGGAACAACCGGCCAGAGAAATCCCGCCCGAAGAAGCACAGGTTTCCTTTGACTTTCCCATCACCATCAACAAACAGGTGGAATTCTATCTCGACCTGTTCCAGAACCGGCAGCGCCACTACTTCAAGCGGTGGCTGGCCCGCTCCACCAAGTACCTGCCCGCCATCGAGAAAGAACTGGAAAAAGCAGGCCTGCCCCGGGATCTTGTCTACCTGGCCATGATAGAGTCAGGTTTCAACCCCCGGGCCTACTCCCGGGCCCATGCCTCGGGAATGTGGCAGTTCATCCGCAGCACCGGGAGGAACTATGGCCTGCGTATCGACCGCTGGGTGGATGAACGGCGCAACCCGGAAAAAGCCACCAAAGCGGCAATTGCCTATCTCTCAGCCCTGTATGATGAATTTGGTGACTGGTACCTGGCCGTGGCGGCGTACAATGCAGGAGAAGGCAAAATCGGCCGGGCCATCCGTCGCTACAAGACCCGCGACTTCTGGCAGCTGGCCAGGTATCGCTACCTGCGGCTGGAAACCAAAAGATATGTACCCAAACTGATCGCCGCCATCCTTATAGCCCGTGAGCCGGAAAAATACGGATTCACCGATATCAAGTACCAAGAGCCGGAACGCTATGATCTGGTCAAAGTCCCGCCGCGCACCGACCTGGCCGCAGTGGCCACGGCCGGCAACATCAGCGTCAAGGCCCTCAAAGACCTCAACACCGAGCTTCTGCGCAACCAGACGCCCCCGGACCTCACCTCCTATACCCTGCGGTTACCCGAGGGGAGTGGCGAGATGGTGGCCGTAAACCTCAAACGTCTCCACCCGGTGATCACCACCGGCTTCAAGACCCACAAGGTTCGCAAGGGCGACACCCTGACCCGGATCTGCCGCAAATACGGGCTCAACAAGACCACGCTCCTCAAGGCCAACAACCTGCACAGCGCCACCCTGCGACCCGGACAGCGACTGCGAATCCCCTACCGGACCACCAAGTATATCCTGCTCAAGGAAGGCGAAACCCCGAAAAGCCGCTTTGCCGCCGCCGGCCGGGATGGCGAACTGGTCCTCCACAAGATCCGCCGTGGCGATACCCTGGGCAGGATTTCCCGGCTCTACAACGTGCCGGTGAACATCATCATGCAGTGGAACGACATCACCGACGCGCGCAAGATCCGGGCCGGAGAGCACCTGGCCCTCTACCTGGACCGTGGGGGGAGCTACGGAACTGTGCATGCGACGGCCACGACCACCAGGTCCCCGGCCAGCGACTACCCGGTGCTTGCCGAGACCAAGAAACGGAAACCGGCCATCCGGGTCGGAAGTGACACAGTCGTTACCTATTACCGGGTGCGCAGCGGTGACTCGCTGTGGACCATCGCCCGCCGGTTCAGGGTATCGGCCGGGGATATCAAGCGCTGGAACAATCTGCGCTCCAGCATGATCCACCCGGGCAAGCGGCTGGTCATCAAGAAAGGGTAAAGCGCAGCCCGACCTCGGCCCACGCATGCTGTCACGAATCCTCTTTTTTTTTCTGATGCCCGGCTGGATCTTTCCGGCCTCCGTGAATGGTGTTGTCACCACCTGTACTGTCCAGCCCTCCTTCGTGGAAACCAGCTTCAGCGGTTTCACCCGCCCCCGATCTGAACTTGACATCATCAGCGAAGTATCCGGCCGTTGCCTGAGTGTGGAGGCGGATATCGGGCAACCCCTGCCCGACAATGGTATTTTTGCCACCATTGATTCCCTGTTCACCCGGCTGGAACTCAGCGCCACCCTCAACAAGATACAGCAGAACCAACGCCAACTGCTCTACGAACAACAGGAAGTGGACCGCTATACATCCCTGGTAGCCAGCCAGGTCTCGGCCCGTTCCCTGCTGGACGCAGCCGTGTTGCGGCGCGACAAGGTCCGGCTCGTCCTGAAAGGCCTGGAAACCGAAAAACAGCGGCTGGAAGAGCTGCTTGCCCGCCACCGGGTCCCAGGTCCTCCCGGCTTTCTGGTCATGGCCCGGCACGTGGAACCGGGCCAGTGGGTCACATCCGGCCAGTCCCTGGCCCGGGCCGGAGATTTTCGCACCCTGACCGTGCCCCTGGCAGTAACCTATATCGAGCTTAAGGCCCTGGAACAGATGAAAAAGATCCCGGTCTCTCTGCCGGAACTGAACATTTCCGGGACCGCCTCTTTATATCGCATCTCCCCTGGTTTTGACCCAGTCACGCGCAAAACCAGAATTGAGCTGGCCCTGGACAGGGAGACCATGGCCCGGCTGCCGGTGCACCGCGGGGGCTTGCGGGTCGAACTCACACTGCGCCTCCCCGATCCCCTGGGCGGTCTTCTGGTTCCAGCCCCGGCCGTGGAAGAACGGTACGAGGAATACTGGATCACCCGTTCCGATCACTCCAGAATCCGGGTCATCGTCCTTGGCCCGGCCCCGGATGACCACAGCGGTGTACCCATGCTGCGAATTTCCTCGTCCGGACTCCAGGCCGGTGACTGGATTATCTGTCCCGAACCTGCAGAACAAAAGCCCCGTGACCGGTAATTCCCAAACTCTGCCTGAAGGGCCGGAAATCTGGCTCCAGCCCGGTCCCGAAATTTTGTTTTTCCGGGAGATACAGGGAACCAACTGACAATTTTTTCATGACCGGACTTGTTCATTTCACCCTCAAGCAGAAAGTCTTCTGCAACCTCCTCTTTATGCTCCTGATGGTGATCGGAGCCTATGCCATGTTGCGCTCATCTGTTGAGCGCTATCCAAATATCCATTTCGGCAAGGTGATGATCGACACCTATTTCCCCGGCGCATCTCCCGGAGACGTGGAGGCCCTGGTCACCAGAGTGATCGAAGACGCGCTGGAAAACATGGATAACGTCGAGTATATCCTCTCCCACTCCTACCGGGAGCGTTCATCCATCCTCATCAAGTTCATCGATGACACTGACTACCAGCGCGGCTACGACGAAGTCCGGTTTCGGGTCCAGACCATTCTTTCCGACCTGCCGGACACTGTGGAGCCACCCAGGTTCAACGAACTCGATGTCAACGACTGGTTTCCCGCCATTTCGGTCAACATTGTCGGGGCACGCTCCAACCGGGCTCTGAACCTGATGGCCAGCGACCTGAAAACCAGGCTCCTGGCCCGCGTCCCGGACCTGAAGGAAATCAAGATGATCGGCGAATTCGTCCGCGAATTCCACGTCCTGCTCGACCAGGAGCGCATGCAAAGCCTTGGTGTCACCTTTGACCAGGCGGCACGGGCCCTCTCCCAAGCCAACATCACCGTCCCGGCCGGCACATACGACACCCCGGGCGGGGAATTCATGCTCCGGGTGGACGAACGGTTCCACAGCCGGACCCAGGTCATGGACACCATTATCCGGAAAGACGGGGACGGTTCCTTTGTCCGCATCCGCGACATTGTCGCCCATCCCGAAGCCCCCCTGCCCGAGACCCTCTCTTACCGCCAGCCCTTTGTCATGTCCTCGATCAACGGCCAGGACTGTGTTTCGCTCCAGCTCATCAAAACCCGCAAGGGCAATGCCATTCATATCGCTGCCGAGACCAGGAAGGTGGTGGAAGAAAACCGTAACCGGTACCGGGAAGAGGGGGTCGAACTGATCGTCACCCAGGATTCCACGGTCAGGATCAAGGATTCCATGCGGGTACTGGGTACCAACCTGCTTCTCGGCATCACCCTGGTCTGCATCCTCATCTGGTCTGTAATGGGACTGCGCAACGCGGCCCTGACCACGGTGGGTATTCCTTTTTCCTTCATGGTCACCATGGCCATCATGTACCTGACCGGCAACTCGATCAACGAAATCTCCCTGTTCGCCTTTGTCCTGGTCTCAGGAATCATTGTCGACGACGCCATCGTGGTGGTGGAGAATATTTACCGCCATGTCCAGCAGGGCAAGAAACTGCACGACGCGGTGAAAGACGGCACAGCCGAGGTTTTTTTACCGGTGGTCTCGGCGACCCTGACCACGGTCGCAGCCTTTCTGCCCATGCTGATCATGACCGGTTCCACCGGCGAATTCTTTGCCGTCATCCCCAAGGCGGTCACCTACGCCCTTATCGCCTCGCTGCTGGAATGTCTTTTCATTCTCCCGGTCCATTACCTGGACTTCGGCCAGCGGGCAGTCTCGACAAAAAACCGGGAGCGCCGCTTTCGCATCAGCGGCGACGGCCACAGTCTGGAGATCGAGGATACCCGGTTCATGGCATTCAACCGAGCCCTGTTCAACTACCTGCTCGAGCGGGTGCTGATCTATCGCAAAAGGTCGCTTTTGCTCCTGCTACTCTTCTTCTCACTTGCCCTGTTCATCGCCCTGGTCTCTCTCACCGGGCGGATGAACCTCATCAGGGTCTCGTTCTTCCCGGACGACTACTCCCTCTACTATGTGGAAGTCACCGGGCCGGCCGGAACATCCATCAACACCACCCATGAACTGATAAAAAGAATCGCCGCCGAGATCATGGCCGACGGCCCGGGCATGGCGACCTCTGCGGCCGGTATTGCCGGGTTCTACCTCAACGAGGACTACTATCCGGTCTGGGGCAGCCAGGTGGGCCATGTTGTGGTCACCCTGCCGGCCAGCCGCGACCGGAGGTTCGAGGACGGTTCCGGCGATATCCTCCTCCACCTCGACTCCATGCGCCGCAAACTGGCCCACTTCAGCCGGGAGACCGGCTTCAGGCTCCACATCCGTCCGGAAAAAGACGGGCCGCCGACAGGCAAGGATATCAACATCCGTATCCTGGGCCGGCAACGGGATCAGGTCCAGGAGGTGGCAGCCCGGACCATGGATTTCCTGCGCCATGATCCCGACATCTCCCCCTGGCTCATCGATCTCCAGGACGACCAGGGTCAGCCGGGCCGGGTCCTGCGCTTTGCAATCCGGCCGGAACGAACCATGGAATACAATCTCACTCCGGACCAGGTAGCCCTGCTGGCCGCCTCGCTTCTCAATGGCCGGATCGTGGGTAAATACCGGCTCGAGGACGAAGAAATCGACATCAAGCTCAAGCTGGCCACTACTCCGGAACATGGCCTGAAAGAAGCCCTTGCGGCCGTGGCCATCGCCCATCCAGACGGGCCGATACTCCTGGGTGACCTGGTCGAGCCGCAATTTTCCATCGAGCCCGGTTTTCTCAACCGATTCCAGGGACTGTCCGCCGTGACCCTTATAGCGGACCTGCGTCCGGAGAGTGCCGTGTCCTCCCAGTCCGTGGTCGAGAAGGTCAAGGCCTGGTTCAAATCGGTCCAGGACCAGTATCCCGGCGTCAGCCTCAACTTTGCCGGAGAATATGAATCCACCCGGCGCTCGTACACCTCGCTGACCTATGCCTTTTTCATAGCCCTGACGCTGATATACCTTATCCTGGCGGCCCAGTTCAGCTCCTATACCCAACCACTGATCATCATTTCGGCGGTGATTTTCGCCCTGATCGGAGTGATCTACGGCACCTTTCTTTCCCGTTCCCTCTTTACTATTAACTCATTCATCGCTATTGTCGGAGTAACAGGGGTTGTGGTCAACGATTCCCTGGTCCTGGTCGATTTCATCAACAAGGCCTACCAAAAGGGGTTGACCAGACACCAGGCCATTGTCGTCGGCACCAACATCCGATTACGGCCGATCATCCTGACCACCCTGACCACAACGCTCGGGCTTCTGCCCATGGCGCTTGGCATACCGGAATACTCCCTGGTCTGGGGCACCATGGCCATGACCTTTGTCACCGGTCTGTGCACCGCAACCTTCCTGACCATCATCATCGTCCCGGTGGAATGGGATATGCTCATGGCAGCGACCGAGCGCCGAACAGACATAAAAAAGAAAAAAATTTCCGGCCCGGGCCGGATGCGAATACATATCGAGCAGATACATGACTGACCAGACAACAGACAAAACACCTTCAGACCCTCTCTTCCCTGCCCGTGAATATCCACAGGACGCCACGGTCATCAGGAGTGGCGACAAAACCATCCTTCTGGTGGGCACGGCCCATATTTCCAGACATTCAGCCGAGATTGTCGAACAGATCATCAAGGAGGAGCAGCCCGACACTGTGTGCATCGAACTGGACGAGAAACGATTCCAGGCCCTGTCCAGGCGGGAACGGTGGGAAAACCTGGACCTGAAGCAGGTAATCCGCAACAAGCAGCTGGCCACCCTGATGGTCAACCTGATCCTGGCCTCGTACCAGAAAAAACTAGGCGGCCAGCTGGGCATCGTGCCGGGCACCGAACTGCTCACGGCCGCCAATGTGGCCTCTGAGCTCGGCATCCCGGTGGAGCTCTGCGACCGGGACGTGCGGGTGACCCTGCGCCGGGCCTGGAAGGCCACCCCCTTTCTCAAAAAAGGCTACCTGCTGGCCACTCTCATCGGTTCGCTCTTTGACAAGACCGAGCTGGACGAAGAAAAGCTGGCCGAGCTGCGCAAAAAAGACGTACTCTCCGAGCTGATGAAAGAGATCGGCGAGGTCATGCCCCAGGCCAAGGAGGCGCTCATCGACGAAAGGGACATCTACATGGCGGAAAAAATCAAGAATGCCAGGGGCAAACGGATCGTCGCCGTGGTAGGAGCCGGGCACATGGCCGGCATCGAGCGAGCCATCCATGAAGATAACAGCCACCGGATGGCCGAGATCGATACCATCCCTCCGGTCTCGAAAACCTGGAAAATCCTGGGCTGGTCCATTCCTGTGGCCATCATTCTCTCCATCGGCGCCATCGGCCTGCGCCAGGGAGTAAGCGAGGCCGGGGCCAATGCCCTGTACTGGATCCTGGCCAACGGTATCCCCTCGGCCATTGGCGCCATGATCGCCTGGGCCCATCCGGCCACCATCTTCTCCGCTTTTGCCGCCGCTCCCATCACCAGCCTCACCCCGATCATCGGCGCCGGCTATGTGTGCGCCTTTGTCCAGGTAATGACCAACCCGCCGGTAGTACGGGAGTTTGAGGCTGTGGGCCAGGATATCGGCTCAGTCAGGGGATGGTGGCGCAACAGGCTGCTGCGGGTCTTCCTGGTCTTTTTCATGACCGGTTTTGGCTCCTCCATCGGCACCTGGGTCGGTGGCTACCGGATCTTCACCAATCTGTTCACCTGAGCCCGAAACCGACCGACATCGGCAAAAAATCCCGGCAGCGGACACCATCCTTCACCACAGTGCTCAAATAATCAATCCAGATAGCAACTTGACCATGGCTGACAAAAAGAAAAACAAGGAAAAAAGAATACCGGCCCTCAACTCCAGACAGATCCGTTACCTGCGCAGCCTCGGCCACCACCTGGATCCGGTGGTCCTGATCGGCCGGGAAGGCATCAGCGACAGCGTCATCCAGTCGGTACGCGATGCCCTGAAGACCCGCGAACTGCTCAAGGTCAAACTGGGCCAGAACTGCCCGGTTGACAAAAAGAAAGCCTCAGGAGAGGTCGCCGCCCGCACCGGTGCGGTCCTGGTCCAGCTCATCGGCAAGACCATCCTTCTCTATCAGCCAAACGACGACCTGCCGGAAAAACAGCGCATCACCCTTCCCCGCTGACACCTTCTACGGTTCCATGAGCACAGACAGCAATCCTGAAGCTCCAGATCGCAAGTTTCGTTTTTCCATCGATCGCGGAGGCACCTTCACCGATGTTTACGCAGAGGTGCCGGGTGTTCCTGGTTACAGGGTGGTCAAGCTGCTTTCCGAGGACCCGGCCAACTACGATGATGCCCCGCGGGAAGGGATCCGCCGCATCCTGCAGGAAGTGCTGGAATACCCCATTGATCCCGACAATATCCCTACCGACCGGATCGACTGGATAAGAATGGGCACCACGGTGGCCACCAATGCCCTGCTGGAGCGAAAAGGTGCCCGCTGTGCCCTGCTGGTGACCAGAGGCTTTCGCGACATCCTCCAGATCGGCTACCAGGACCGGCCTGATCTCTTCGACCTGGAAATCCGCAAACCCGAGCTCCTCTACGAAGAAGTGGTGGAGGTGGATGAACGGCTGCAGATCCTGCGGCCGGACACCGATCCCGGCAAACACGAAGTGGTGGAGGCTGTGACCGGGGAACGGTTCATCATCCTCCAGCCCATTTTGCTGGAACCCCTTAAAAAGGAGCTGGCGCAGATCAGGGCCCGTGGCATCACCTCGGTAGCCATTGTCTTCATGCACGGCTATGCCTGGGCCGGACACGAGCGGGCCGCAGCCCGGGTAGCCAGAGAGCTTGGCTTTACCCAGATCTCGCTCTCTGGCGAGGTCATGCCCAGGGTCAAGCTGGTGGCCCGGGGCGATACCACCATGGTGGATGCCTATCTCAACCCGCACATCCGCAGCTACCTGGCCAGTTTCCGCCGCGGCTTCGATAACCGGCTCAAGGATGTCAATGTTCTGTTCATGCAGTCAGACGGCGGCCTGGTTGACGCGCAAAAGTTCAGCGGCTCGCGGGCCATTCTCTCCGGCCCGGCCGGAGGCGTTGTGGGCTATGCCATGACGACCTTTCACCGTGAAACAGGAAAGCCGGTGATCGGTTTTGACATGGGCGGAACCTCCACCGATGTTTCCCGCTACGGCGGCGAGTACGAGCTGACCTTTGAAGCACGGACCGCCGGAGTCCGCATCCAGGCCCCGCAGCTGCACATCAAAACCGTGGCAGCCGGGGGCGGCAGCAGGCTCTTTTTTGAAAACAACATGTTCAAGGTGGGGCCGGAATCCTCAGGCGCCCATCCCGGCCCGGTCTGCTACCGGAAAAACGGCTTTCTTTCCATCACCGACGCCAACCTGGTCCTGGGGAGGATTCAGCCTCAGTACTTCCCCCATATCTTCGGGCCGGAAGAAAACCAGCCCCTGGACAGAGACGGCGCCTACCGGGCTATGGCCGAACTGACCGAAGAAATCAACCGCACCTACCGAAAAAAAGGACTGGAGCCGCTTGGCGTGGAAGAGGTGGCCCTGGGTTTCCTCGACGTGGCCAACGAGGTCATGGTCCGGCCGATACGGGAGATATCCGTTCTGCGCGGTTTTGACATCAAGGAACACATCCTGGCCACCTTTGGCGGGGCCGGACCTCAACATGGCTGCGCCATTGCCCGCAAGCTGGGCATAAAAAAAATATTCATCCACCGGTTTTCCGGCATCCTCTCTGCATTTGGCATCGGCATGGCTGACGTGGTCAGTCAGCGGCAGCGACCATCTGCCCTGACCTGGAACCGGGAAACCCAGCAAAAACTCAAGCAGGAACTCGACGAACTGTGTGAGCAGGCTGTAAAGGAGCTGCTTGACCAGAAATTCACCCGGGACACCATCGAGGTGCAGCGCTACCTGCACCTGCGCTACCAGGGCACGGACACTCCGCTGATGATCCAGGAACCCGAAAACGGTGATTTCAGGGCCGCCTTTATCAGGGAATACCAGCGCGAATTCGGTTTCACACTTGGCGACCGGGATATCCTGGTCGATGACGTGCGGGTCCGGGCCCTGGGCAAGTCAAAACAACTGCACCGCAGAAAACTGGAAAAAAAGGTTTGTCCCCTTACCCGGCTGGGCACCCACCCGTGCTACTTTGCCGGTTCCTGGCACGACACCGACATCTTTGCCCTGGAATCGCTGGGACCGGGAACAGAAATCCAGGGGCCGGCCATCCTGATCCACGACACCACCACCATCCTGATCGAACCGGGCTGCCATGCGAGGATCACGCCGTATGGCGACGTGGAGATCGAAGTGGGGCAGGAGATGAACTCCCGCCGGGTGGATACCCGGATCGACCCGGTCAACCTGGCCATCTTCAGCAACCTGTTCATGTCCATTGCCGAGCAGATGGGCCGCATGCTGCAGAAGACGGCAATCTCCACCAACATCAGGGAACGGCAGGACTTTTCCTGCGCCCTGTTTAATGCCCGGGGCGAGCTGGTAGCCAATGCGCCGCACGTCCCTGTCCACCTCGGCGCCATGAGCGAGGCGGTCAGAGAACAGATCCGCCGCCGGCAGTGCGACATCTTTCCCGGTGACGTGCTGGTCTCCAACCACCCGACCGCCGGCGGCAGCCACCTGCCAGACATCACGGTCATGACTCCGGTCTTCCATCGCCGGGAGGACGCCAGTCACCTGGAAATTATCTTCTGGGTGGCCAGCCGGGGCCATCATGCCGATATCGGCGGCATCTCACCGGGTTCCATGCCCCCCAATTCCCGCCGGCTCAGCGAAGAAGGGGCTGCCATCCTCTCCTTCAAGCTGGTGCAGGACTCTGTCTTCCAGGAAGAGGGCATCAGGAGATTGCTGCTGGCCAGGCCCCATCCCACCCGGCGTCTGTCCGACAACCTCTCGGACCTCAAGGCCCAGGTCGCCGCCAACCAGAAAGGGATCGACCTGATCCTCGAAATGGTGGATCATTTTGGCCTGGATGTGGTCCGGGCCTACATGGGGTATGTGCAGGAAGCTGCTGAAGAGGCGGTACGAGAGAGTCTGCAGGAATTCTCCCGCCATCACGGCCTTGCCGACAGGGGTACAGTGGAGGCAGAGGATTTTCTCGATGATGGCAGCAGAATCTGTCTGCACCTGACCATCGACCGGAACCAGGGCAGCGCGGTACTCGACTTTGGCGGTACGGATCCGCAGATCTGGGGCAACTGCAACGCACCCCGGGCGGTGACCAAATCAGCCATCCTCTACAGCCTGCGCTGCCTGATAAAAAAAGATCTGCCCCTGAACGACGGCTGTCTGGCACCGGTGGATATCCGCATCCCCAAAGGCTGTCTGCTCGATCCCTCGCCGGATGCGGCAGTGGTGGGCGGCAACGTCCAGACCTCCCAGCGGATTGTCGACGTTATTTTAAGAGCCTTTGAGATGGCTGCCGCCTCCCAGGGCTGCATGAACAACCTCACCTTTGGCAACTCCGAGTTCGGCTATTATGAAACCATCGGTGGCGGGGCCGGAGCCGGACCTGGCTGGCACGGCCAGTCCGGAGTCCACACCCACATGACCAATACCAGGATTACAGACCCGGAAATCCTTGAGCGGTGCTTTCCGGTCCTGCTGCGCGAATTCACTATCCGCCACGGCTCGGGTGGACAGGGCAGATTCCGTGGAGGTGATGGACTGGTGCGGGAGATCGAATTCCTGGAGCCCCTGCAGGTGAGCATCCTTTCCGAACGCAGGGTCTTTGCCCCCTACGGCCTCCAGGGAGGGAAACCGGGCAAAAGCGGCCGCAACCTCTTCATCCGCGCCGACGGTACCACCGTCAACCTGGGCGGCAAGAACGAAATCCAGGCCGCCCCCGGCGACCGCATCCGCATCGAGACTCCAGGAGGAGGTGGCTATGGATTCCCGGAACCTGGCCCGGAAAAGAACTCGACTTGAAAAACCCGAGTCCCCCCTGGCAAGTCAGACAGAGCCCTCAGGACAGTTCAGCCAGTACCTGTTCAAGGTCCTTTAACAAAAACGGCTTGACCAGGGCGGCGGCGAAACCATACCTGTGGCAATCGGCCATCACTGGATCGTTGGAATAGCCGCTGGAGACAATGAGCGTGGCCCGTGGATCAAGGGCCAGGATTTCCTCAGCGGCTTCCCGCCCTCCCATTCCACCAGGAACGGTGAGATCCATAATCACCATATCAAAGGGAGTACCATCCTCCTGGTACCGGCGAAAAGCCTGGACGGCCTCCCGGCCATCGTTCACTGTTACCGTGGAGTACCCCAGGCCTTCCAGCATGGACTTTGTCACAGCACGGACCAGTTCTTCATCGTCCATGACCAGGACTCTTCCACCACCAGAAACCATACGGCCCTCGTCACCAGACTCGGTTGTCGCCATCCGGGCGTCCGGATCCGCCGGCAGATATATCTTGAACGAACTCCCGGCGCCCTTGCAGGACTCCACCGCGATATGGCCATTATGTCGTTTTATGATCGAGTGGCAGATTGCCAGTCCCAACCCGCTCCCTGTTTCCCTGGTGGTGTAATAGGGCTCGAAAATGCGCTCCAGCCGGTCCTGATCGATACCGCAACCAGTATCACTGACCGTGATTCTGACATATGGCCCGTTGTCAAGGCCGGGGATGTTTTCCCCGGTAATGCTCTGCAGATTGGCACAGCTGATGGTGACCGTCCCGCCATCGGGCATGGCATCCCTGGCGTTGAGGACCAGGTTCTGCAGAACCTGACTGATCTGTCCCGGATCAATATCCACGAGCCAGAGGTCATCAGGAATCTGGAATAGACAGCTCACCTTTTCTCCATGGAGCACAAAATCCACCGATTCCCTGATAACCCCGCCAAGAGAACTGGTCTTTTTCACCGGCACGCCGCCCTTGGCAAAGGTCAGCAGCTGGCCGGTAAGTTCCTTGGCGCGCAGCGAGGCAGTCTTGGCATTGCAGACCAGCTCCATGATCTTCGAATCTGCAGCGGCCAGTCTTTCACAGAGGCTGAGACTGCCGATGATGGCTGCAAGAAGGTTATTGAAATCATGAGCGATACCACCGGCAAGCACTCCTATTGACTCAAGCTTTTGTACTTTCTGGAGTTCTTTTTCCATTTGCAGCTGTCTCGTGACATCACGAAAGACAAGCACCACGCCGATGATCGCTCCGTCATGGTCCCGGATCGGTGCCCCGCTGTCGGCGATATGGCGTTTCTTTCCATCACGGCCAACCAGCAGGCCGTGGTTACCAAGCCCGACGATATTTCCGGTGGCCAGCACCTTTTCCACAGGGTTCTCGCAGGGCATGCCGGTGCGGTCGTTGACCAGCTGAAAAATTTCTTTCAGGGGCTGACCAATCGCCTCCGAACTACTCCAGCCGGTCAAGTTTTCCGCCATGGCGTTGAGAAGAGTCACCCGCCCGTCGGTACCGGTACAGATAACGCCGTCGCCAATGCTCTTCAGGGTGATGGCGAGACGTTCCCGCTCTGCGGACAAGGCCCGTTCCGCCATCTTGCGGGCAGTTATGTCCTGAAAGTTCTGGATGATACCGATAAGCTCACCCCCGGCATCATAAAACGGCCTGGCGGTGACAAGGTAATAGCGCACCCCCTTGCCCCGGCATTCTTTCTCAAGCTCGCAGGTCACCCTTTCCTGGTGACCATCCACCACCAGACGCAGGGTACATCTTTTGGTATGACAAGTCGAACCAGGACGATTCTCATGGCACTTGACTTGATCCGCCCCGTCCATGAACGGCCACACCTCACGGTAGGCCTCATTAGCATGCTTTATTGTGTAATCAAGACCGGTGATGCAGGTTGGGACAGAGGAGTTGAAGATGTTTTCCAGGGTAGCCCTGGATTCAAGAAGCTGAATTTCAATATGGCGCCGCTCGGCAATCTCTTCTTCCAGCTTGAAGTTGATCTGCTCAAGGTCCTGCGTGCGCTCCTCCACCAGTTGCTCCAGATGATGCTTGTGGTGCTCCAGCTCCTCGTGCACCGTGCGGAACCGGTGAAAATAGATACCAAAGGCAAATATCACCACAAAAACAGCGCTGTTGACAGAACCGCTCACCGGGGCAATGGACCGCCAGACACCGGGCATGTTACCCAGCAGCAGGAACTGTTTGACCAGGTGACCAAAAGAGCGGGAAACAGCGAAAAAAACTATGGCGACGGTCAGGAGATAGATATACTGCCTGAATATATCTTCAGCCCGACGGCCAACCCATTGCCTGGCGGCCTTGAAGCTGGCGAGCGCCAGACCAAGAGTCGCCAGCGAGCCGACGATATCACTGATAACAACCGGCCACCAGGAAAGCATCATACCTGAACACTCCACCTTTTCAGGGCTCTAAAGAGAAAGAAAAAGGCCGGAACCAGCAGCAGATGGTCAAAACGACTGAAATAAAAATACCAGTCCAAAAGACAGTCTGCCCTGAAGGTGACTGTGTGTCCACCGTTCCCTGTAAAATGATCCGGGGAGATACTGCTATGCAGCCAGTGCCCTGCAAACGTCTGGATATTCCAGAGGATAATCAGCCAGAGAAAGATTCGAAACTGGCGCCAGCCAGGAGCCTGAAGGGAGAAGCGATGGACACGGAAAAGCATGTATGCCATACCGGCGAGAAAAAGAATATGGCCAAGCTGGTGGGAAAAAAGCCCTTCCGAGTCAGCATGGGTCTGAACAGCGAAAGCAGGGATTGCCCGGGCGAGAAAAAGCCCCATGGTTGAGAGGAAAACGGTGATCATGGTAACCATGTTTGTGCCTGCTGGTTGAAAAGAATACTCCGTTAAAACGGGCAATCCCTGTCCTGGGGATATGCACTGTTTTCGGATACCGTTGCAGCAAATCTCCTGATCACTTTTCAGGAAGTGCCCCCTTTTGTTTTTTCTCGTATCTATAAAATTTTATGAAAAACAATATTTGAAGTCAAAACAAAACAAGAGGAAACAAGGCCTTTTTTCCCTTTCCTTCCGAGACGCAACTCATTGAACAAAAAGATGTTTACGACATTTCAGGACAAATGTGACGATCCTGCATCGTAGTACCATGGTAATCCGTCTCACGCCCGATTGCCCTCTATCGGTGACCAAGATCGTCACGACAGGACCCGGGTCACAAACTTCACTGCATGAACATACATGGGTGCTACAAGGTGGGGTTCGACGCCGATACTCTTCAGAGCGGCCAGACATTTTTTGGCATCTTTTTTTTCATAACTGGTAACAACCGCAAGATAAGGAGCATATGGCCCTTTTTTCTCTGTCAGAGCCAGGACAATATCCTCTCCCAGGGGAACCCTGCGGACGATATTCTTCATCGGCGTGTCGAGGATGGCGTCGATCAGCGAGAATATTCCGAGGAGGAAAAGCTGGTTTGAAGTCACCTGGTGATGACTGCTACCGATGGCCAGCTGTTCACAGAACCTGGCCCGAATCAGGGCCAGCCGTACCAGTTCCGCCGGTTTGTTCGAAGCCATTTCCGAAACGATGGCCAGACAGACGAAACTCCGCACCCCTTTCTCTCCCAGGTAGACAAGGGCGTGACGGATGGACTCCACCTCTTTGAGCAGGTAGTAATAGGCCGAATTGATATAGCGCAGCAGCTTGTAGGTAAGGGCCACGTCCGAGCTGACGATCTCCTCCAGGCGGTCCACAGTGGTCGACGGCTTGTTGACCTCAACCAGCAGCCGCAGCAGGCTTATCTTGGCCGAAGGCACTTCCTTGATCCTCAGCCGCTCGGGCCTGCTGAAAAAATAGCCCTGAAAATAGCTGAACCCGAGCCTGGTCGCTTTCTCGAACTCTTCGTGGGTTTCGATCTTCTCGGCCAGCAACTTGACGTTGAACCGTGAGAGACGGTACAGGGTCCGTTCGATCTCGGGCATGGAGAGCTGACGAAAATCTATCTTTATGATATGGGCCAGTTCGATGAGGGGGACAAGACGCTTATCAAAAACAAAATCGTCCAGGGCCAGGGTGTAGCCAAGCTTGACCAGGTTTCTGCACACAGTCAGGATCCTGGGCGAAGGAGGCACATCCTCGAGTATCTCCACCACGATCTTGTTCCTGGGGAAAAAGGGGACGATATTCTTATCGAGAAGTTCCTCGGTAAAGTTAATGAACGAGAGCTTATTGCCGGCGATCTCCTCGATTCCCTCGGTCAGGAAGGTACTGGACAGTACACTGCAGGTTGCCCGGCTGCCGCTGACCTTGTCCAGGGTATCGCCCATGGATTCCCGAAAGAGCAGCTCATAACCGTAGGTCTTCAAATGGACATTGAAAATTGGCTGCCGGGCGATATACACATCCATGACAACGACCTGACTGGATAGAGGGACAGCGGATCGTGTTTTCCTGGACGTTGAAAAACGAACCGGTAAACAGACCAGTGGATGTTACCAGTATACCACAAATCATCGTATGAGAAAGAAAAGCCCGGCTTTCCCGCCAGGTAAACAAAACAGACAAAAAAGCCCGGCCGGAAGAAACTGTCCGGCCGGGCCTGCTGCAAGCAATCTTTCCTTAAAATTACAGCCTGTTGCCTTCCCTGTGATCTCTTGGCAAAAAGCGGTTACATAATGGATTGCACCACCGTTCCGGCAAAGGAAACGATCTTGGCCGGGAAAACACCCATGATGATTATCAGGAGGACCAGAACTACGCCGATGGTCTTGGTGAAGCAGTCCACCGTGACATCGGGCCGCTCTTCGGGATCTTCGGTATAAGCGGCTTTGACCACCGACAAATAGTAGTAGATGGCAATAGCCGTATTGACAGCCGCGAGGATGACCAGCCAGAGATATCCCTGTTTGAAGGCACCGGTCAAGAGCATGAACTTACCCATGAAACCGACAAAAGGCGGGATCCCGGCCAGGGCAAAAAGGCCGACCGCCAGGACAAAGGCCAGGATCGGTTCACGCTTGTGCAATCCGTTGAGATCCTCTATGGCAAGATTCTCACCCTTACTCGATACATTGGCCAGCACCAGAAAGCAAGCCAGGTTCATCAGAACATAGCCGATGATGTAATAGATGGAGGTGGCGTAACCGCTCACCTGCATGGTCAGGATACCAAGAAGAACAAATCCGGCATGAGAGATACCGGAAAAGCCAAGCATCCGCTTGACATCGGACTGAACCAGGGCGGAAAGGTTACCGTAGAACATGGAGCACAGTGCCAGGGTCATGAGCAGATAGACAATGATCTGCACGTTGCCCTGGGCCATGGTGACAAAGCGGATCAGCAGGGCCACCGCGCCCAGTTTGGGGATGGTGGCGATAAATCCGGTGGTCTCGTTGGACGCCCCCTGGTAGATATCAGGAACCCAGAAATGCATGGGAAATACGGCCAGCTTGTAGAAGAACCCACCCAGCACCATGAGGACGGCAAAAACAGCTGCCGGCTGGGAAGCAACCTTCTGCAGGCCGGGAACGATCTCGGCCAGGTAGGTGGATCCTGTGAGCCCGAAAAGATAGCTCATGCCATAAAGCATGAAGCCGGTGGCCATGACCCCAAAGAGGATATATTTGATCCCGGCCTCCATCTGGATCCGGAGCCCTTTCTGATCATCACGCATGGGCACGAGCAGGTAGAGGGCAAAAGAGGACAGCTCCAGAGAGACAAAAATGGAGATCAGCTCGACCGAGCTGACCAGGGCCATCAAGCCCAGTACCGAGAGGAAAAGAAACATATAGTATTCCGGCCGTACCTCGGTGTCGATATCCTTGTCAGTCTGGTTGAAGACCGTCACCACCAGCAGCGCGAATCCCATGACCAGCTTGAAGAGCTGCGAGAACTGATCAACCTGGTAGGAATCGAAAAAAAGAGATGCCCTGGTTCCGAAACAGACTATGGAGGCCAGAAAAGTGAGAAATCCAAAGAACACGGCGGTGTTCTTGATCTGACCAGCGTTGAGCTGCTTCGTCAGACTGAGCGCAAAGAAGGCCAGTGCTGCCGCAAGGAGCGTAAGTTCTGGTAGGATTGCCATTTGGGTATGTCCTCGGTTAACATCTGTGCAGGTTGATTATTTTTCCTGCACCTGGGTAAAAATTTACTACGATCTACCGCAAGATAATATCAGCCACCGACTGAGCCTGCCGCCAGTTGTGCAGTCCGTCGAGGAGATTGACCACCGATGTGTGCATCATATCTATGAAGGGTTGCGGTCCAAGTCCGATCCAGAATACAAAGATCAGGAACGGAGTCAGGGTGATAATCTCCCGGATGCCCAGGTCCTTGAGATAGGACTGGTCTGGATTGTCGGTACCGCCCCAGATGATCTTCTGCAGCATGCGCAACATGTAGGCAGCGGCCAGCACGGCGCCGGGTATGGCGGCCAGGGCCAGCCACTTGTTGAACTCAAAGGCTCCGGCCAGGACCAGAAACTCGCCGATAAAGGAATTTGTGCCCGGGAAGCCGAAGGAGGACAGGGAAAAAAAGGCCAGGAAAGTCACAAACCAGGGCATGTACTTGCCCACCCCGGCGGCCAGACGCAACTCGCGACTGTGGGTACGCTCGTAGATCATTCCCACGCAGAGGAACAGAGCACCGGTGGTGACACCGTGATTGATCATCTGCAGAATCGCACCTTCCAGCCCCTTGGTGTTGAGGACAAAGATTCCAAGGGTGACAAATCCCATATGGCCGACCGACGAGTAGGCGATCAGTTTCTTCATGTCATGCTGGGCCAGGGCCGTGAATCCGCCATAGATGATACCGGCGATGGAAAGATAAAGGATATAGGGTGCCAGCAGAAAGGTGGCATCCGGGGTTATGGGGAGGCAGAAACGAAGAAAGCCATAGGTGCCCATTTTCAGGAGCACAGAGGCCAGAATGACCGAACCGGCGGTAGGCGCCTCCACATGGGCGGCCGGCAACCAGGTGTGGAACGGGAACATGGGTACCTTGATGGCAAAGGCAAGAAAAAAGGCCAGGAACACCAGGACCTGAAAGTTCATGGAGTAACTCTGCCACATCATGTCCGGTATGAAGAAACTGCCGTTTTCCTGGTACAGGGCGATGATGGCCACCAGCATCAGGATGGAGCCGGCCAGGGTGTAGAGAAAGAACTTGATGGAGGCATACACCTTGCGCGGTCCACCCCAAATGGCTATCAGCAGGTACATGGGGATGAGCATGAACTCCCACAGGATATAGAAGAGCACGAAATCAAGCGCCATGAACACACCAAGCATGGAGGTCTCCATGATCAGAAGGCAGATCATGAACGGCGTCACCCGAGTCTTGATGTACTTCCACGAAGCCAGCACGCAAAAAGGCATGATGATGGTGGTCAGCATGACAAGCAGGATGGATATGCCATCGACCCCGAGGATGTAATTGATGCCCAGCTGCGGAATCCAGGCATGGGCCTCGGCAAACTGATATTTGGCTGTTGAGGTGTCAAACCCGGTGACCAGCGGAATGGAAAAGATGGCGGTCAGCGAGGTAATGGCCAGGGTCCAGAACCGCGCAAAGGACTCGCTGGAAAAAAACAGCATAACCACAGCTCCGGCGAGCGGGAAGAAAATCAGGAAACTGAGCAGGGGAAATCCCTCTTTTATGATCAGTACGTCCATTCCCTTAGGTCCTATTTAGTAGAGTTGAAAAAGTGTGTACGTGATCAGTACGATCGCGGCAAAAGTTGCGGCATAAAAGATCGTATACTGAATCTGTCCGGACTGGAGAACCCGCACCCTTCCGCCGATACTGCGAACGCAACGGGCAATGCCATCCACCACCCCGTCGATGGCGTGCCAGTCGAACCAGCTCCAGAAGCGGGCCGTGGTCATGAGACTGACCAGGCCGACAGCGCGGTAGGCTTCACCCCAGGCGGTGTCAAACCACTGGATCGGATTTCTGGCAACCCAGAGAAAGAGGCCGCCGCCCTTGCGATAGAACCAGTCCACGTCCAGGCAGAGTTTGTCTTCGGGCACCAGATATTTCTTGAAAGCATAGAAGGCCAGGGTTGCAAAGCCGAGCAGCTGAACGGTCTCGGCGAAGTGGTATGCGGTAAACGGCGTGTATTCAACAGGATAGGGCAACAGGCCATAGAGAATACCCGGAAAGGAGCCAACCAGGATGCAGAAGAATGCGCCAAAGGTCATGGCCATCTGCATGTTCCATGGCGGATCAGCCGCCTTTTCGTAGGTTTCCGGGCTGCCGTTTTCTTTGCCGAAGAAGAGAAAATACGGCAGTTTGAGACCGTTGTACATGAAGGTGCCGGTGGCACCGAACATGAGAAGCCAGCCGACCCAGTACAGGTGTTGCTCAAAGGCCGCGCCTACAATCATGCCCTTGGAGGCGTAGGCAGCAAAGAAAGGAGCTGCGGAAATAGACAGACACCCGATAACGGTGAAAATCATGGTGGCCGGCATCTTGCGGTAAAGCCCGCCCAGTTCGGTAAATTTGGTTTTGCCGGTCATGTACAGAACCGAACCGGTGCCCATGAAGAGCAGCCCTTTGTAGAGGATATGGGCCACGGCATGGGCTGAGGCACCGTTGATAGCCATCTCGGTACCTATGCCTACCGCAGCCACCATATAACCTACCTGGGAGACAATGGACCAGGCGAGCAGCTTGCGGATGTCATTCTCCATCACCGCGTAAATCACGCCGTAGAGGGCCATAACTACTCCGAGCAGGACCAGGATATCCATGCCGGCGCAGGCCCTGGCCAATGTGTACACAGCGGTCTTGGTGGTGAAGGCGCACATGAAAACCGCACCGTTAAACGATGCCTCGGAGTAGGCGTCGGGCAGCCAGGAGTGCAGCGGAACTATGGCCGCGTTCAAACCCAGACCGATCATGATCAGCCAGGTGTAGAGCTCAGGGTGCTTCACATCCATCAGGGTAAAGGCCAGATCGCCGGTGGCCTGGTAGCGCAGCATGATACCAAAGAGCAGTATCACCCCGCCGATGGTGTGAATGAGCAGGTAACGGTAGCCGGTACGCAACGAGTTGGGCCCGCGCCGGAACCATACCAGGAAGACCGAGGCAAAGGCCATCATTTCCCAGAAGAAGAACAGGGTCAGATAATCACCGCAGTAAATCGTCCCCAGAGAGCCTGCCACATAGAACCAGGCCGCCATGTGCTCCTCGGCCTTTTCCACGTGCAGTCCGTACAGGGTGCCGATAATGCACATGAGCGCCATGATGTAGGCAAAGACCGTGGACAACTTGTCCACCCGGCCAAATACCAGCTGCCAATCCATGAACTGGAAGGTCATGAACTGACCGGAAAGGGCCGAGTTGGATACCACGGCACTGAAACTGAGCAACGGGATCAGCACCAGGTACGGCTTGCGCAACGGCCCACGGACAAAGGGCAGAATCAATGCTCCGATGATCAGGATGAATGCGGGATGGGTAAAACTCATTGTCGGTTAATCCTCGCAGATTCTTGGTAGTGTAAAAGTCCGCTCCACCCGGGGGTGACGCAGGAAACTTTCAAGGTCAGGATATGTTTTTTCACGGTCGCGGAAAGAGGGAACATCCGCCGGTCCTTGCTCCAGACCGGAGACTCTTTAGTCGTCGTCGGGATCGTAATAGTCTGTCCTGGTCATGATCCCCGACCGGCCGTACCAGTGCGCGATACCTATAATTGCCCCGGCGGCGCAGAAACCGAACAGGGACCACAAAAAGGGCACATGCTTTTCCACCCAGGTGTGGGCATGGCTTTTGTCTACGTAGAGGGAGTAACAAAGAACCAGCCCCAGCACGATATAGCAGCCCAGTTTCATGGCCTGGGGCCGAGCCCGCAGGTAGTCTATCAGTCTAATCATCCTGTCACCGCCTTGACAAATTGCATCATGAAGTTGGGATAGATTCCGATGATCACGGACACGGTGGCCGCAATCAGGATCGGTATCAACATGGAGAGCGGAGCCTCTCTGATACCCACAGCCTCCTCACCGGCAGGCCGCTTACCGAAAAAGGCCTTGTAGGTCACCGGGGCGAAATAGCCGACATTGAGCACCGTGGAAGCGATCAGGATCAGGAGAATACCGACCTGGTGGGCCTCCATGGAACCGACCAGCAGGTACCACTTGGTCACGAATCCGGCCACCGGCGGAGCGCCGATCATGGACAGCGAGGCCACGGCAAAGGCGCCGAAGGTGAAGGGCATGCTGCGCCCCAAGCCACTCATCTCGGAGATGTTCTTCTTGTGGGTGACCACATAGATGGCACCGGCGACAAAGAAGAGGGTTATCTTGGAAAAGGCGTGATTGACGATGTGGATAAGCCCGCCGCTCACCGCATGCGGGGTGAGCATGGCCACCCCGAGGATGATGTAGGAGAGCTGGCTGACCGTGGAGTAGGCCAGCCGCGACTTCAAATTATCCTTGGTCAGGGCGATAACCGAAGCCATGATGATGGTGAAGCCGACAAAATAGGCCGTGGGTA
Source organism: Desulfolithobacter sp. (assembly GCF_054025815.1). Classification (NCBI taxonomy): domain Bacteria; kingdom Pseudomonadati; phylum Thermodesulfobacteriota; class Desulfobulbia; order Desulfobulbales; family Desulfobulbaceae; genus Desulfolithobacter; species Desulfolithobacter sp. The sequence goes on from NZ_JBPMMS010000024.1 coordinate 100,662, forward strand.
TGCCCAGGTTCAGCGCGCTCATGGTATCGACACCGAAAACATAGAGCATGGTCCGGGTGGTGCAGAACACGCCGACCTTGACCACGGCCACCGCATGGAGCAGAGCCGAAACCGGGGTCGGGGCAACCATGGCGCCGGGCAGCCAGTGGTGCAGCGGCATGATACCGTTTTTGGCAAACCCGAGCAGGCAGAAGATGTAGAGCATGACCACAACCCAGCCCTTGGTATCCACCGGAATGATACCGGTAAAGATATTATGCGGAAAGTCCAGGGTCCCTGTCAGCACATAGATCAGAATCATGGCTGGCAAAAGGAAGAGTTTGGCCGTGGTGGTCAGGTAAACGATATATTTCCGCGCCCCGGCATATCCTTCCTCATCCTGATGATGGGCGACCAGCGGATAGGTGCAGACCGAAACAATCTCGTAAAACAGATAAAGGGTAAACAGGTTGTCCGACAGAGCCACACCGATGGCGCCGAAGATGGCCAGGGCAAAGCAGGCGTTAAAGCGGGTCTGGGCATGTTCCTTGAGCCCGCGCATGTACCCCATGGAGTAAAACACGGCAATAATCCACAGTGACGAGGCCACCATGGCGAAAATCATCGAAAAGGCATCGGCCCTGAGGGTGATCGACAAGCCGGGCAGCAGGTGGAAAATCGGGTATACCAGGGTTTTGCCCGCCCTGATCGACGGAATGAACGACAATACGATGACAAACAGCAGTACGGCCGAGGAGAACGAGGTGAACTCACGGAGATTGGGATGATTTCTGAGCATCATCACAACCAGGCTGCCAAACAGCGGAATCATCACAGCCAGCAGCAGATTGGAGTTTACGACAATGTTTGCGGTTGTGGAGACAGCGTCCATAACGATATATTCCTCTTAGGCTTACCCGTGGAGATCGACCAGATCTTCAGTATCGATGCTCTTGTAGTTCCGGTACACGGCAATCACGATGGCGATGGCGATGGCTGCCTCGGCGGCGGCTATGGCCATGATGAACAGCGTGAAGATCTTTCCTATGGACGGATCCGGGGCCAGGAACCGGTTAAAGGCCATGAAGTTCATAGAGGCGGCGGCCAGTATCATCTCCGCGGAGATCAGCATGCCGATAATGGTCCTCCGGGCAATAAAACCGTAGATCCCAAAGCCAAACAGCATGGCACCAATGATCAGATAGGTGTTGAGACAGTTATACAGATTCAGCATGATCAATCCCTTCCTCTGCGCGCCACGACCAGGGCGCCGATTATGGCAACAAGAAGTACAATGGAGATCAGCTCAAAAACCATGGTATGGGTGGTCAGCAGCGTAATACCCATGTGATGCATGTCACCGGTTCCCTCCCTGGGGAAAACCTGCCAGCTGGTGTTGAGTCCAAGCAAGGTGAAGGCAGCAAAAAAAAGCGCCCCGACCGAGAAGCCAAGTGGCCCGGCCAGGGGCGGGTTCTTGCGGCCAATCGGGTCCTTGTCCTCCGGTTCGGCCAGCATGATGGCAAAAGCGATGAGGATGGAGACCGCCCCCACGTAAATGAGCATCTGCATCATGGCAACAAACGGGCTGAGCAGAAAGTAGTAGATACCAGCCACCCCGGTGAAGCAGACCGCAAGACCTGCCACCGCGCGAATAAGCCGCCGGGCCATGATGGCGATGAACGCGCCGCCGAAAACCGTGGCGACCAGGAACAGAAAAATCAGGCCGACTATCCCTTCTGCGGTGAAAAGCGACGGGTTGGCAGCCGGCTGACAGATAACAGGTTGCATCAGCTCTTTTCCTCCAGTCGTTTCAGAAGATCGAATATGTAATCTTCCTTTCTGGTTCCTGCCAGGTTGTACTCCCTGGAAAAGCGGATAGCATTGAAGTTGCAGCTCTCGATACATGAACCGCAGAGGCTGCACTTGGTAAAGTCCAGTTGATACTTGGTCAGAGACTTCTTCTTGGCCCCCTCCTCCTTTTTGCCGGTCAAGGTAATGCATCCGGACGGGCAGGCACGCATGCACATACCGCAGACAATGCAACGGGGCTTGCCTTCCTCATTTGCCACCAGCTCGATATGACCGCGGAACCGCTCGGTCATGACCGGTACCTCCCACGGGTACTGCTCGGTGACCACCGGCTTGAAAAACTCCCGGGCCGTGATGGAGAGGCCTACCACCAGACTCCTGGCTCCGCCAAAGATATCATTCCAGTATGCGCTCATGGTTAGAACACCTTGATAAATGCTGCCGTTACAAGCAGGTTTACGAGGGAAAACGGGATCATTATCTTCCAGGACAGATTGAGCAGCTTGTAAATCTGGGTTCGCGGATAGGTCCAGCGAATCCAGATAAAGGAAAAAATCAGAACATATATCTTGACCAGGAACCACCATACGCCGGGAAACAGGCCAAAGGGACAATCCCAGCCGCCAAGGAAGAGAATCGTGGTCAGACAGGCGCCGACAACGATGTTGAGATACTCACCCATCATGAAGAGACCAAAACCCATTGACCCATACTCGGTCATAAAGCCGGCGATCAACTCGGACTCAGCTTCACCCATGTCGAACGGGGCCCGGTTGGTCTCGGCGATGGAGCAGATGAAAAAGATGATGAAGGATACCGGCATGAGGATCGACTTATCAAACCTGAACACATTCCAGTGCCAGAATCCCCCCTGCTGATCCATTGCGATCTCATGCAGGCTCATGGAACCGGTGATCATCACGATGGTGATCACGGTCACCAGCATGGGAATCTCGTAGGCCACGTTCTGTGACACGGCCCGGGCGGCGGAAATAACAGCATACTTGTTGGCCGAGGCCCAGCCTCCAAGCAGTATCGCAAACATTCCTATGGAGGCCAGGGCAAAGAGCAGCAGAACAGACAGGTCGATAGAGCGGGCCTGGATGTTTTCGGAAAAAGGAATGGTCACCATGGAGGTAATGGCCGGGATCATGGCCAGGATCGGCGCCACCCTGAAGAGAATACCGTCCACGCCCTGAGGAACCAGCAGTTGTTTGCTCATCAGCTTGAGACCATCGGCCAAAGGCTGCAGGAGTCCGAAGGGACCCACTTCCTTGGGACCGATACGACGCTGGATATGGGCCGCGCCCTTACGCTCGCACCAGCCCAGGTAGGCGGCATTGAGACCGGCAAAGGCCATGAATCCTATGAGATAGATAATCGGGCGCCAGATGCTTGTTTCCATATTGCTCTTACCTCTTCCCCTTAACGGTCGATCTCGGGAATGACCAGGTCCAGGCTGCCCATGAACGCCAGGGCATCAGCCAGCAGCATGCCTTCGGCGACTTCACCGAACAGGCTCAGATTGGAAAACGTCGGAGAACGCAACTTGAGTCGATATGCCGACTTGCCTCCGTCACAGATCAGACGGCAGCCAAAACTGCCCCGGGCAGCTTCCACGCAGGCGTAGTAATCACCTGCCGGTGGCTTGAGAATTTTGGGCACTTTGGCCTTCACCGGCCCTTCGGGGAGCTTGTCCAGGGCCTGCTCGATGATGCGCATGGACTGCTCGATCTCGTCCATGCGGACCAGGTAGCGGGCCATGGAATCGCACTCATGATAAACGGGAATATCGAAATCAAATTCCGGATACACTGAATAGGGTTCGTTTTTACGCACATCGTACTTGATCCCGGAACCGCGCAGGACCGGGCCGGTGGCCCCGTATTTGCGGCACTGTTCAGCGGAGATGATACCGATACCCTCAAGACGTTTTCGAAAAATGATGTTGCCGGTGACCAGATCGTGGTACATACGCTGCATCCGCGAGCGCAGCCGCTTGATGAACTCATAGGTACCCTCGATGAACTCCTCGTCAATGTCGTTATATACACCGCCGAACCGGAAGTAGCAGTAGGTCAGGCGCGAGCCGGTGATCCGTTCGAGCAGATCAAGGATCTTTTCACGATCATCGAAGGCGTAGAGCAGCGGTGTAAAACCGCCGAGATCAAGGATAAAGGCGGCCCACCAGAGTAAGTGGCTCGATATGCGGTTGAGCTCAACTGTGATGACGCGGATATACTCGGCCCGTTCAGGGACCTCAATCCCTGCAGCCCGTTCCACAGCCAGTACATAACCATGATTGTAGGCCAGGGCGTGCAGGTAATCCATCCTGGCGGTATTGGGCATGAACTGGGCAAAGCTGCCGGCCTCGGCCATTTTCTCGTGCATGCGGTGGATATAGCCAAGCACCGGTTCGGCTTTGACAATATACTCACCATCCATGGTCAGCTTGACCCTCAAGACACCGTGAGTGGCCGGATGCTGGGGCCCGAGATTGAGGACAAAGACCTCGTCTGGTGCGATCTGGATCGGGACAGTCATGGCTTGAAGTCCTTTAAGAGTGGATGAAAATCAGCATCTTCAGGCAACAGAAGCGGCTCAAGACAGGGATGAGCGGTAAAGACTATCCCGAAGAAATCGTGGGTCTCGCGCTCATGCCAGTTGGCCCCAGGAAAGACTTCCGAAATCGTGGCGACCTCAGGATTCTCCCGGGAGATAAAGGTCCGGATCACCACCCGGCACAGTTCACCGCCGGTGTGGTTGTAGTCGTATATGACCTCCATCCGGTTGTCCTTTATCCAGTCAACACCGGTAACAGCCTCAAGGGAAAAACCGAGTCCATCGAGAATTTCGGCGGCCCTGACCACCAGGTCCGGATCAAGGAGTACATCGAGATGCACTCCCTGATCACTGTGCGATAGTTCCAGGATGCCAACCTGGCGCGGACCCTCCTCCTTTTTTTTCTGCTTGTCGTCCTTTTTTCCCTCGGCCTTCTCCTTTGACCCGGACTCTACAGACGAAATTTCTTCCGCAGGGACCTCTCCTTCCCCGGATCCCTCCGGAGAAGCGACCTGTTCCACGGATTCCGTTTCGACATCAGGCTCAACTGTTTTCTCCGCCAGGGCGGCGGCTTCTGCCGCAGCCAGCTCCGGAAACAGCTCCAGCAGAGCAACGCGTGTCTCTTGTATTATACTCATGACATTACCCCATCAGGTGGGATACGCGGCCAGCGACGCTTGCCGGTTATCTTCTCCTCGAGAGTCATGATACCCTCAAGAAGGGCCTCGGGCCTGGGCGGACAGCCGGGAATGTAGACATCTACCGGCAAAAAGGTATCCGCCCCTTCAACCACGTTATAATTTCCCTTGAACTTGAACGGACCGCCGGAAATAGCGCAGTTTCCCATGGCGATAACCCACTTTGGCTCAGGCATCTGATCGTACAGGGTAAGGACGCCGGGAAGCATCTTTTTGGTGATAGTGCCGGCCACAATCATGACATCGGACTGCCGGGGCGACGGCCTGAAAACCTCGGCACCAAAGCGCGAGATATCGAAGCGCGAGCCACCGGTACACATCATCTCGATGGCACAGCAGGCCAGACCGAAGGTCATCGGCCAGAGCGAGTTGGCCCGCCCCAGGGCCAGCAGCTTATCCAGAGCCGCAAACTGAACTACTGATGACGGTATTTTCTCTGTTCCCACGTAAACACTCCTTTCACCCAGGCATAAACCACAGCAAGCGAGAGGATGCCGACAAAGATCAGCACCTCGACAAAATCACGGATGACAAACTGGGGGCTGTTGTAGGCCACAGCCACCGGAAAAAGAAACAGGACATCAACATCAAAGGCCAGAAAAATAAGTGCGTACTGATAATAGACAATACCGAACCTGACCCAGGCGGTTCCAATGGGCACCATACCGCACTCAATGAGCTGACCGGTCTTGTTGGTTATGTTGCGGGTAGATGAGGAGGGACTGAGGAGCTTGACAATGATGATAGGGCCGATACCGAAAGCAAGTGCCCCGAGGAAGAAGATTGCAACGTAGATGATGTTGGTCAGGGTATGTTGATCCATGTTGCTCCTCTGAGAAATTGTGAATGACAACATCGCCCGACACCGGGCAGCAAACTCAATAGGGCACATATAAGTAAGGCTGAAGCAGCCTGTCAAGCAAAAAAATGAACCTTCATTCATTACCAGTTTCACTGCCTCGAACTTCGGCCAGGTAAGCATTCCAGCTTGACTCAGGCCCATTTCCTGCTATCTTTATCAAAGACAATTTGCAATTCGTCAAGTTCCTGTTCAGTTATTTTGATAAGCAAGAGGGAACGATGCCTGTCACACTGCGCCAGCTTGAAATCTTTATTGCCGTTGCGGATACACAGCAGGTAACCAGGGCGGCAAAAAAATTATACCTTACCCAGTCTGCGGTCAGCATGGCTCTGGGAGAGCTGGAAAACAACCTGGGAGGACCGTTGTTTGACCGTCACGGCCGCAGCCTGCTCCTCAACGATCGCGGTCGTTATCTACTTCCGCTTTCCAAGGAAATTCTCTATCAGGTTGGCAACATCGAGGCCATGCTCACCGAAAAAAGAGACACTGTGGCCGGATCCCTGGAGATTGTCGCCAGTTCGACCATCGGCAACTATGTCCTGCCATACCTGATCGGCACGTTCATGCGCATGCACCCTGCGGTGCACATCAACATGATGGTGCTCAACACCCTGAATGCCGAAAAACGGATCGCCAGTGGCGAGATGGACCTGGGATTTGTGGAGGGACACGTCAGTGATGCAATGGTTCGGGCCGTTCCCTGGTTTGAGGACGAACTGGTAGTCATCGTCAGTTCCACCCATCCCCTGGCCAGCGAAAAGACCTTCAAGGTTCCAGACGACATGGAACGGACAACCTGGGTCATGCGGGAAGAGGGGTCTGGCACCGCAGAGATATTCAAGAAAAAGCTCGGCCGCTACGCTTCTCATCTCAAAGTCAAAACCAAGCTTGGTCATACCGAAGCCATCAAGAAGGCGGTGGAATCCGGCGCCGGAGCCGGCTGCCTGTCTTCGCTGACAGTGTGTCGTGAAATTGAGCATGGCTGGCTCAAAAGCCTGCCGGTAGAGGGAATCGACATGCAGCGTCAGCTGCTGATCATCCACCACCGGGAGAAGGTCACAACCCGGCTGATGGATGAATTCCTGAGCTTCTGTGAAGTGATGAGCGAATGTGGTCTCGGCCGGGCCTGCCTGTCTTCTCCCTGGAAACTGCAAGCCCTGCTCACCGAGTACTCGATGGAAAAGGAGCAGAATAAAAATAAAGCTGAACGGTAAAGAAACGTATCGGAACAACAAAAAGAGGCGGCTTCCGCGAGGATACCGCCTCTGCAAAAGGAAGGAGAACGGGTTCTGTCAGCACGAAAGATCAGTCAAGTGCGGCCAGAGCCTTTTTTATACGCTCCATTCCTTCTTTGATGACATCCATGGAGGTAGCAAAGGAAAAGCGGACAAAGGCATCGGCGCCAAAGGCGGCACCCGGGACAGAGGCGACCTGGGCCTCGTCGAGGAAATAATCGGCCAACGCCACGGAATCCTCTATTTTCTTTCCCTTGAAGGATTTGCCGTAATAAGCTGAAAAATTCGGGAAAACATAGAAGGCCCCCTTCGGGTTGACGCAACTCACTCCAGGGATCGATTCAAGGTCGGTGACAAAGAAATCGCGCCGGGGCAGAAAGGCCTCGGTCATGGTCCTGGGAAAATCCTGAGGCCCGGTCAGAGCGGCCAGGGCGGCATACTGGGCCGGTGCACACGGATTGGAGGTAGACTGGCTCTGGATCTTGTTCATGGCCTTGATCACATGGGCAGGACCGGCCGAATAGCCGATACGCCAGCCGGTCATGGCAAAAGACTTGGAGACACCGTTCAATATGATGGCCTGCTCCTTGAGCTCGGGGAGAACATCGAGAATGTGGGGCAGCGGCTCATCCATATAGGTCATGGTCTCGTAAATGTCATCACTGACAATAAGCCAGCCCCGCTCCAGGGCCATTTTACCAACGGCCTCAAGGGCCTCTCTGGAGAATACCGAACCAGTGGGATTGGAAGGGCTGTTCAGAAAAATGGCCCTGGTCCTGTCGGTAGCCTTTGCCGCCACCACATCGGGATTGAGATCAAAGTCCGCCTTCTCATCCAGATCCACAGTCACCGGGACTCCGCCCGCCAACTGAACCATGGGTGGATAGGACACCCAGTATGGAGTCGGAACCAGAACCTCGTCGCCGGGATTGAGCACGGCCTGAAAAATATTGTACAGACCGTGTTTCCCGCCGCAGGAAACCTGTATTTCGTCAATGGTGTAGTCCCAGCCATGATCTTCCCTGAACCTGTTGCAGATGGCCTCTCGCAGTTCGGGAATGCCGGGCACCGCCGTATAACGGGTGTGCCCCTCGTCAATGGCTTTTTTACCAGCCTCGCAGACATGAGCCGGAGTATCGAAATCCGGCTCTCCCACGCTGAAATTAAGAATATCGGCCCCAGCCTCTTTCAAGGCCTTGGCCTTGGCGTTCACCGCCAGGGTCGGCGATGGAGGTATCTGCAAAACCCTGTCTGCAAGAGCAACAACATCCTGTGCCATTATCTTCTTCCCTCCAGAAAAATATAGTTTGGATCACAATACCGCAGTGCAGATGCTGTAGCGCTTTCAGGACGTTTATTCAAGCAAAAACCAAAACAGGACCCCACAAAACATTCCATCATACGTACAACCACCCCTCAAACACCGGCTGCAGACAGCAGATCACATCTTCGAAACATCTGTACGAAAGCCGCATGGCTCATGGGCATGAAACACTGTGATCAATGCGGCGCCCCTGCAGCAGTAGAAAAAATCAGTCCCCGCCTGTACAAGTTCATTCGCCGGTGGTACACTTGCCGTGTACGGAGAGGTATAAAAAAGCGCTCTACCAGGGGCAGAGGACCGCCCCTGGCGGCATCACGGGAACCATTGAAACAGCTCAATCCATAACACGTTATAAACCCTTACCTACTTGTCTGCAGGAGAAAAAACCATGTTCCGCAATCTGAGTATCCAGTGGAAAATCCTGACGATAGCTCTGTTTGGCCCCATCATCATCTCCCTGGTGCTGGCCTGGCAGCGAATTTCCGACATCCGCCAGGGAGCAGTGGACGCCATTATTTCCAAAAGTGCTGGAATCGTACTGATGGCCGAGGCCACCAGGGACCGGATGGCCAACAAACTTCAGCTTGGCGTCATCACCCCGCTCGACCAGCTTGATCCCTCGCTGGTGGTGGAAGCGGTGCCGATCATAACGGCTCTCCAGGTTGCCGGGGACAAGGCGGCAGAAGCAGGATACATCTTCCGGGTGCCGACCATGGAGCCGCGCAACCCGGATAACAGTCCGACGGAATTCGAACGCAAGGTGCTTGAAGAGATCAAAAACAAAAACCTGGATCACAAAATCATAGTCGAAGACAACCAGGTCCGTTATTTCAAACCGATCCGCCTGACCCAGGAATGCCTCTTCTGCCACGGTGACCCGAAAGGTGAACTTGACGCGACCGGCAGGGCGAAGGAAGGCTGGAGAGTGGGAGACATCCACGGCGCTTTCGAGATCATCAGCTCCCTTGAGGATGCCAACAAGGCAGTTACCAAGGCAAAATGGGCGGTGTTCCTGAGCACCATAACAATTCTGTCCGCGATCACGGCGGTTGTCTGGCTGGTGCTCCGTACGTCCATCATCAAACCTCTTTCCGAGGCAACGGAATTTGTCGACAAAGTCGCTGCCGGCGACATGACCTCGTCCATCACCGCAAAAAGCAATGACGAAATTGGCTCAATGGTGCAGAACCTGAACAAAATGGTTACACATCTGCGCCAGGTTATCCGGGAGATATCTTCCACCGGCGCGACCCTCCTCGAATCGTCCGGTGATCTTGGTTCGCTGGCCGATGACTTTGTCTCAGGTGCGGAGAAAACCGCCGAAAGAACCAGGGCTGTGGCAGATGCGGCAGAAGAAATGAGCGCCAACATGGCCACGGTCGCGGCGGCCACCGAAGAAGCATCGACCAACATCACCCTGGTTGCCACAGCCACCGACGAGATGTCCTCAAATATCAACGGAATCGTCACATCGACGGAAAAAGCCCAGGCCATCACCAAGAGCGCGGTGGAAGAAGCTGGCTCCGCCTCCGAAAAAGTAGACGAACTGGGTCGGGCGGCCATGGAAATCGGCAAGGTTACCGAAACCATCACTGAGATTTCGGAGCAGACCAATCTCCTGGCCCTCAACGCCACTATCGAGGCAGCCCGGGCCGGAGAAGCCGGAAAAGGCTTTGCAGTGGTGGCCAACGAAATCAAAGAGCTGGCCAAGCAGACAGCAGAGGCTACCGGCGAGATCAAAAACCGGATCGACTCCATCCAGAACTCGACCGACGCCACTGTCCGGCAAATCCAGCAGATCACTGCTGTTATCAACGAGGTGGACGAGATTGTCGCCACCATTGTCACCGCAGTGGAAGAGCAGTCCGCCACCACCAACGAAATAGCCGAAAATATCAGCCAGGCGTCCATAGGGATCCAGGAAGTGACGGAAAACGTCGCCCAGGTTTCCGCGGTCTCCGGCGAAGTAGCCCAGGATATCAACGAGGTGAGCCAGGCTTCGGTCGCTACCTCGGAAGGCTCTGCCCGCATGAAGGAGGCTGCCGTCAAGCTGACCGGGCTTGCGCGTCAGCTGCAGGACATGATGTCCCGCTTCAAGGCATGATGCAGCATCCGATTGTCCGCTGTCACCAATTCCGTATCCGGGCCGTTCGCCTGTATCCAGGCTGGCCCGGATGCCGTTTTCCCGGTGCAGTGGATGATCGACCCCTGGCCCGGAACTGCATCAAATCCAGCAATACCCGCCGGCGGTCAGCAGACAGACCGCGCACTGCGGCATGGAGCATGGCCGCCGCTGCATTTCTCGCCTTAACCAAAGAATGTGCGGCCTCTGTCGGCACAACCGGATCATGGCTTCCGGCCGCACAACCTCTGCCCCACCCTCTTTTGCAGCTCTTGCTTCCAGGACTTTTCACCCTTGCCCTGGCCCTCATCCTCTACCGGATCTTTCGCAGGCAAACCAGAGAGCTGCAACGACAAAACCAGGAGCTCGAAAAAACCAGGCAGAATCTCCTTACGGAGATACAAACCAGGAAAATTCAGGAACAACAGCTCCGCGAAAGTGAACAGCGTTACTTCAACCTGTTTGCCAACAACCATTCCATAATGCTGATCATAGATCCCGGCTCCGGTCGTATCATCGACGCAAATCCTGCCGCCTGCCGCTACTACGGTTACAGCCACAAAGAACTCACAAGCATGTCGATATCGGACATAAACACGCTTGCAGAAGAGGAGGTCTTTGAAGAAATGTCCAAGGCGAAGTCGGAAAAGAGAAATCACTTTCTTTTCCGTCACCGACTTGCCAGCGGCGAAACAAGAGATGTTGAAGTCTACAGCGGCCCGATCACGATAGACAAAAAACAACTTCTCTATTCAATAATCCATGATATTACCGAACGGAAAAAAGCTGAAGCCGCTTTACGCAAAAGCAAAGACGAATGGGACCGCACCTTCAACTCCTTTACGGATATGGTCATCCTGACCGATCTCGAACTGCGTATCCGCAAGGCCAACAGGGCTGCCCGCGTCATGCTTGGCAGCCGGAAGGACGAAGATATTATCGGCCACCACTGCTACAACCTGCTGCACGGCAGAAGCACGCCCTGCCCGTCCTGTCCGGTCCAGCAGACAATAGAGGACCTGCAGCCCTGCACCAAGGAAATGTATATTGAATCCCTGCAGCGGACCTTCATGATCTCGACCGGGACGGTCTTCGACGACCAGGGACGCCTGGAATTCGTCGCCCATGTTGCAAAAGACATTACAGAGCTCAGGCAACTCAAAGAAAAACTTGCACAGGCCCAGAAGATGAAAGCCATTGGCACCCTGGCTGGCGGGATTGCTCATGACTTCAACAACATCCTCTCGGCCATCCTTGGATTTGCAACCCTGGCCCGACAAAAAGCCGATCCAGGCTCGGCAATAACAGCAGACCTGGACAACATCATCGCCGCCGGCCAGAGGGCTTCAGATCTTGTACGGCAAATCCTGACATTCAGCCGTACAACCAGATCTGAACCAGAGCCTCTCCGACCTGCCATTGTCATCCAGGAAGCCCTGGTCCTGGTACGATCCTCCCTGCCCGCATCCATTGTCATCGAAGAAAAAATCGATCCAGACTGCGGCATGATCAAGGCAGACCCGACACACATCCACCAGATCATCATAAATCTCTGCACCAACGCCCTCCAGGCAATGGAAAACGAAAAGGGCACCGTCCGGATCAGCCTGCAGCGCGAAACCATCTCTCCCCATGAACTCGATATGCACAGCCAGCCCACCAGGGGACAGTATATTGTTCTCTCGGTCAGCGATACCGGCTGTGGCATGAAACCAGAGACCATAAACCAGATCTTCGAGCCCTACTTCACAACCCGGACTCCGGACAAGGGAACAGGGCTTGGCCTGGCGGTTGTCCATGGTATTGTTCAGTCCTACAACGGTTTTATCAGGGTGCAATCCACATTGGGGCAAGGAACCACATTCAACGTTTATCTTCCGGCCCTGGACAGGGCACAGGAGACGATCCCTGAAAACAGTCCTCCGGATATCGCCCCTGTCCGTAATCTCTACGGGAACGAAAATATTCTGATCGTGGATGACGAACCCCAGCTTACCAGGGTTGCAGAAAAGACTCTCGCCCCATACGGCTACAGAGTTGCCACCACCACGGACAGCCGGGAAGCTCTTGTCTGGATCAGTGAAAGCCCCAAACGTTTCGACTGTCTTGTTACAGATCAGACCATGCCCGGGCTGACCGGCGCCGAACTGGCCCGGGCCGTCCTCCGGATAAACCCAAACATGCCGGTCCTCCTCTGTACCGGTCACAGTTCGACCGTGTCAAGAGAGCAGGCCCTGGCCATCGGCATCAGTCGCTATATCATCAAGCCGGTGGTTGGCAACACACTGGTTCGTCTGGTACGGGAGGCTCTGGACGAGAAGAAAAAATAGAACATCGTCGGGAACAGCATCTGCCAGTGCCGTACTTTCAAGACACCATCTTCATGGCTCCTTATAAACAGAACACTTCTTTTCCGGATCATAGGACTTGAACACCGGATCATCGTAGCTGGTATGGCACTCCAGACAGAGTCCTACCCGCAGAATACGCCGGAGTTCCTCGCCGTTGAATGGTCTAAGGTTCGAGCGTGATCCGTGCTGCAGGGGCTCGCCGTCGATGGTGACAAAGGCGTCGAATCCCACTGTACGGCCGACCAGGGTTTCCACCCCCTGGTCCACGGGGCTGAAACGCCACTGGCCGTCTTCCTTCCAAACCGTGCCGGTTCCGAGGCCGACCGTCTTGGGAGTGGCATGACAGTCTCTGCATGTCCTGCCCTCACGCTGGGTAGTATGGGGGTTGATGGCCGCCATGGTGAACCGGTTGAAACCGCCTTCGATCTCTCCTTTATCATCGACCAGTGTCACCACATCCTGGCAGCCGGGGGTGACAATGACAATTTCATCCCCCCAAACCCCGAGCATGGGTTGTTCATAACGGATATAGGAACGCCCCTCTTCCCACCAGCCCGGGGTTTCCTTAAGGGTCAACTTGTCGAGATGGGTTTCCCGTGCATCGCGCTTGGCATGACAACCGTAACATTGCGGCACCCAGGTGGAGTGACAGGCCTCGCAGGTCAAACGCTTGTGGGGAGGGTACCCGCAGGCCTCATTTTTCGGCGGATCAAGCGGTCGTTTTACTCCGTCATTCTTGCCGATAAGGACAAAGTGGTCCCCCTCCTGCCTGATATTGGTTATGTCCTTGCCTTTCCGGGTCTTACCCGGTTGCCGGGAATGACACCCCTCGCAGCTGATCTCGAGCTGATCTTCATAATGGGCGTAACTGGTGCCATCGCCCATGATCTCGTCACGGGTGTGGCAGTCTATACAGGCCATGCCCTTTTTGTGGTGGATATCCTCGGCAATCTCCAGATAGAACCGGTCACCGGGAAGCCGCCTGGACGACAGGTGCCCCTTTTCATAGGGCGTACCATACCCTTCTGCCTCAAATATACCGGTATAGGACAGGCCAATGCGACCCGACCGGTTATGGCAGCGGATACAGTTTTCCTCGGGGACCTGCTTGACGATAAAGGGATGGGGCTTCTTTTTCTTTTCCCCGTCTTCGCCGCTCAAGTCCTCATTTTCTTCAGGTTCGAAATCTGTCACTGTCAATCGCCTGACCCCTTCAGGTGAAATATAGTGGCAGGCCGAGCATCCCCCACCCTTGTCGTTGAAAAACTGCGGCGCCCCGGGCAGGTCGTTCTTCTGTTTCCAGAGATGGCACGTGGCGCAGAGCTTACGAAAATAATCAAGTGCCAGTGACGTTTCCCCGCTCTCAAGAAGTTTCTCCACTGAAAAGTCACCATCCTGGGTCTCGGCCTCGCCCCAGTAGTAGAGAAGGGTGGCCAGGATGCCACGGTTGGTGGCCATGAGCGAATTTTTTACCTTTTGGATGTCTGCCGGATGACACCCTTCGGTACCGCAGGTTTTTTCTGCAACCCTCAGGTCTCCAGGGTTGAGCGCCATCCCCTGGTGGGCCTTTTCCTTGTCAATGGCCAAGGGGTCTCCCAGGTGGCAGGGAGAGCAACCAACCACCATGCCATCATGGGCAGGATCCAGCTTTTCATCTTTGTGACAGCTCAGGCACATCTCCACAAATCCGGCCGTGGTTACCGCTATCTGTTCCGGACGTTTTGTTCGGCTCTCGCGCAGCATAAGGTAACCCAGAAACATAATGCTCAAGGCAACCAGGCAAACCAATACGATATTGTTACGATTCAGAGACACAATGCACCCATGCAAATAATTCTGCGATAATTCAAAACCATATCACTCTTCTACAAACCCCTGGACAATGGGATAGCGCCGGCCATATCCAAAGGCCTTGGAGGTTACTTTCAGCCCCAGGGGGGCCTGCTTTCGCTTGTACTCGTTTCGTTTGATCCTGCGAATAACATCGCAAACCACCGCCCGGTCAAAGCCCTGTGCGACAATTTCGTCAACACTCCTGTTTTCTTCCAGGTAAGCCTCCAGGATGGGGTCGAGAACCTCGTAAGGAGGCAGGTCGTCCTGATCACACTGATCCGGCTTGAGCTCGGCCGTGGGCGGCCTGGTCAGGATACGTTCAGGAATAATCTCCCGGTCCCGGTTAATCCACCGCGCCAGCTCGTAAACCATGACCTTTGGCACGTCGGCGAGCACGGCCAGGCCACCGCTCATGTCCCCGTACAGAGTGCAGTAGCCCACCGCCAGCTCGGATTTGTTACCCGTGGACAGGAGCAGGTGACCAAACTTGTTCGACAGAGCCATGAGCAGATTACCCCTGATCCTGGCCTGGATGTTCTGCTCGGTCACATCATCGGCCAGACCGGCAAACATCGGGGCCAAAGTCTCCCGGCAGGCCTCCATGACACGGTGAATGGGAAGAAGTTCGAATCCACAACCGAGGTTCCCGGCCAGATTGCGGGCATCATCCACACTGGCCCGGGAGGTATAGGGAGACGGCATGGCCACGCAAAGCACATTATCCGCTCCCAGGGCCGCACAGGCGATGACCGCGGTGACCGCAGAATCGATTCCACCAGACAAGCCAATCACTGCCTTCCTGAAGCCGATCTTGCGGAGATAGTCCCTGGTCCCCATGACCAGACCGGCAAAGACATGATCAATGCTGTCCGACAGGTTCAAAACCGGATCCCACTCCCCCGGGTCCAAGGTATCGATCACCAGCATGTCCTCGGCAAACCCAGCCGCCACCTGACATACCCGCCCCTCCCTGTCCATGACCAGGGAGTGACCGTCAAAAAGTAAAGAATCCTGCCCACCCACCTGATTGACGTAGAGCAGAGGAAGCCCCTGAGTCCGACAGAGATCGCGAAAAACCCGCAACCGTTCTTCAATTTTTCCATGATAATAAGGTGAGGCAGAAATATTGATCAGCATATCGGGCCGACCTGCTGCTACCATTTCTGACACCGGATCGAGCGGATAACCAAGTGGCCCTGACCAAATATCTTCACAAACGGACAGACCGATCCGCTGGTCGCGAAAGGGAAAGGCCAGCGGAGGTTCACCGGGCTCGAAATACCTTGATTCGTCAAAGACATCATAAGCAGGCAGAAGCTGTTTCCGGGCCCTGAAAACCACCCGTCCTCCTTCGATGAGCAGGGCCGAGTTGTAAAGGGGCTTGCCAGGTCCGCGACGGAGTTCCGGCACTCCGATCACACAGGACAAACCACCGCACAAGCTAAGGAAATCCTGGAGAGCACGATCATGGGCTTCAAGAAAAGTGGAACGTTCCAGCAGGTCCTGGGGTGGATATCCACAGAGGGTCAACTCAGGGAAAACAACAAGGTCGCATTCCGCCAGGCGGGCCTTTTCCAGCCATGCCTGGATCTGTTGCAGGTTGCGCTCAAAGGCGCCAATCACCGGATTGGTCTGGACAAGAGCGATTTTCATTTAACTGATCCTGAGCAAAAAAACAGCGGCTGCGCCCCGTCTGGGCCATCCTTGCCATTTCTTTATTTCTTCTGGTCCCATATGATGGAAGCCGGTAATAAAAATGACCGCCAGCCGCCACCTGGGCTCACACAAGGTGATGCTGCATCACCACAACGACCTGCCGGCCGGGAATCGAAAAAGTACTCATTTCCTGTGCTTTTGAAAAGGAAATAAGAGTGACAAACCACCTGTGACAGCAAGCCGCCCGCCCTGCCCTCCTTTTGCATCCATTTGACAAGCCGCGGGACAGTGCCTATCTATTATTCAGGTATCACGGTGAAAAGACAAATTTTTCCGCACATGAAAATCTACTCCACAGGGATGTCGATGCGCGGAAAGATCATGCAGGATCCCACAGCCTGCACAACGACAGATGAAAGCTGTTAAGACTTTCATATAAAACATCCAGATAATCTCAACCAACCAAGAGGATGAGCAAACATGCTACACCAGTTGAGCTACCGAAACATTGACAAACAGGAAAAAGGTAAACTCAAAGAACTTGTGCATGAGCAGGTGCAGGACCTGAAAGAAAAAATGGGCGGCCTCGCCCGCAGAAACCCCACTCTGTACGGGACCATACAGAAACATGGCAGCCGGCAGCTCTACAGGATGGGCCTGAGCCTGCACATCCCCGGCAAGACCCTGGTTGTCCAGGAAGAAGGTGACAAGGCGGAAAACGTCCTCCGTAAGGGATTCAAGGAGCTGGAACGTTTGGTTGCCAGGCAGAAAAGCCTGATGAAAAACGAGCATTTCTGGAAACGCAGGCAGCGGCGCCTGGATCTCAAAACAGCTCCGCCCGCTACCACCGACAACCAGAAAACACTCTCGAGCCCGCAATCCTGGTTCGCCATCGTCGAGCCATTTCTCAACGATCTGTACCGGCTGGCCCGAAGGGAGATCACCTACCTCCAGGCCTCAGGAGACCTGCTGCCATCGGATATCACCCCCGAAGAACTGGTGGATGCTGTGGTAGTGCTGAGCTTTGAAAAGCAGAACAAAAAGCCTGAGAATATTCAGCTCAAACCGTGGCTCTTCAAGCTGGCCCTGGACCAGCTTGAAGAAGAAGTCAGGAAAAGCAGAAACAGCCGGGAATTTCTCCACCTGGAAGAGAAGGTCACCACCCGCGAGGGTGCGATCTCAGACGATGAGTCCTGGCTCTATGACTTCTATCAACCGGATGAAGTCCTGTCGCTGGAGGACCTCATCGCCTATCCCGATGATTTATCGCCCGAAGAAATCACCGCCCTGGCCGAGGAGCAGAAACACGTCCAGCCAGCGCTTGCCAACATGCCGAGAATCTGGCGCCAGGCCCTGTGGCTTATTCATGGCGAGAAGATCGAGCCCGAACAGGTATCTCTCATTCTTGATGCCCCGGTGGCCAGCCTGGAGCGGATCACTCAGCGCGCCGAGACCTTTCTGCGGGGCAGGCTGGCGGACAAGGGACTGGTCGAATGGGCCGCCACGGAAAAAAGCCTCACCTTGCTCTTCCATGTCCCGGCAAGCCAGGAACTCGACACCGCCTTCCGCAGTGAACTGAGCAATAAATTCAACGCCAGCTGAACCTGAGGAATTCGACCGGCCCGGACCAGGGTCCCGGTCGTGCCCATGGCATCTACCTTCTCATCCGGGCGGGTGATTCCTGGATCTTCCAGGAGCTACCCGCTCTTTTTTTTGTCCTGCTGCTGACCAGTCTGCCCGGTTTTCGTTCCTCTTTTTATCGCCTTCCGGTAGGCCCGCACCGCCCTGTTATGTTCTTGCAGGGTTCTTGAAAACTGGTGGGTACCATCGTTCCTGGAGACAAAATAGAGCACATCGCCTTTGGCCGGATGGAGCACCGCCTCCAGGGCCGCCCGGCCGGGATTACATATCGGTCCCGGAGGCAGGCCGGATATGACATAGGTATTGTATGGAGTCCTGCGGCGAAGATCGGCCCGGGTGATGGGACCACGGACATTATCGAGCCCATAGGTCACCGTGGGATCGGCCTGAAGCCGCATGTTCCGCTTGAGCCGGTTGAGAAAGACCCGGGCGATGAGAGGGCGCTCCGTTGGCTCGGCGGTTTCTTTTTCAACAATCGAGGCCAGGGTCACCACCTCATGACGGGAAAGGGCTTTGCTCTGCGGGTCCACCGGAAGCGGACTGGCCTGGATCTCCTGCCAGACCTCCTCGAAACGGGCGACCATGCGGCGAAGGATGGCCGGTGCGTCGTCAATGCCGCGCACCAGGGTGTAGGTGTCGGGGAAGAGATAGCCCTCGAGGCTGGCCACATCCAGCCCCAGGGAAGATATGAAATCCCGATTCCGGCTCAGAGCCAGGAAACGCTCCTGCTCCACCCAGCCCGGACCGGCGAGAATATCAGCCACCTGGTATACGGTCTTGCCCTCGGGAATGGTGACCCGATGCATGACCTGACGACCTTCTTCGAGCAATTGAAGGATTTTCAGTGGTGTCAGGCCGTAAGGAATGCAAAACTCCCCGGCCTGGAGTTTTCCGGCCGACCCGGTAAGGCGGGCAAGAAGAAGAAAGCGAAAATCTCCCGGGACCAGGCCCTGACCTGCAAGCAGGGAGGCTATTTCCCGGACCCCCGCCCCCCTGGGGATATAGACCACGACCTCTCCCTTGCCCGGAGCTGGAGTTACCGCATAGCGCCAGAACCAGCCACAAATAACCAGGAAGATCAGCAGCAAAAAGCAGGGGGCCAGGAAGAGGAGTTTGTTTTGTATCCTTCTACCCATAGTCCCTCAACCCTGCTGCCTCAGGAAAAGCAACAAAGGAAACAGCCCCCTCTGAGCTTGCAGCCTGGCCGTGAATCCCGCAGGAGGAATCCGGTCAGGCAGCTGCCTGCCTGGATTTCCCTGCCGGCTTGCGCTTACGGAACGGTTTCTTGATCTTTCCCAGGGCAATATCGATAACCTGATCCATATTTTTGACCGGGTGGAAGGTAATTTTTTTCCGCAGTTCCTGCGGGATCTCCACCAGGTCCTTCTGGTTTTCCTCGGGAATGATCACATGCTTGATTCCAGCCCGAAGCGCCGCCAGAGCTTTTTCCTTGAGTCCACCGATGGGCAGAACCCGGCCGCGCAGGGTCACCTCACCGGTCATGGCCAGGCCCTTTTTCACGCTCTTGCCGGCAATGGCCGAATAGAGAGCGGTGGCCATGGTGATGCCGGCGGACGGACCGTCCTTGGGAATGGCGCCGGCCGGAACATGGATATGAATGTCGATCTTGTCGAAATATTCAGGTTTGACCTCGAGATCCGCACACCGGCTGCGGCAATAGGTCAGCGCTGCCTGGGCCGACTCCTTCATCACATCCCCCAGATGTCCGGTCAGGGTCAGGCGTCCCTTGCCCGGGACAATGGAGGTTTCGATGTGGAGCAGCTCGCCGCCCACCTCGGTCCAGGCGAGTCCGACCACCAGGCCCGGCTGGGCCAGGGTGTCGAGCTCGGCCTCGGGAAGAAACTTCGGTGGTCCCAGGTATTTGCCGATGGTGTTCCTGGAAATCTTGTACGGACCCTTGCCCCCTTCAGCCACCCTGCGGGCGATCTTGCGGCAAATCTTGCCCAGCTCCCGCTCCAGGCCACGGACACCGGCCTCGTGGGTGTAATGGCTGATGATCAGCTCCATGGTCTGGTCATCGAGCCGGATGTAACTGGGCTTAATGCCGTTTTCAACGATCTGGCGCGGCAGCAGGTACTTTCTGGCGATGACCATCTTCTCCTCCAGTGTATACCCGGAAAGACGAATCACCTCCATGCGATCCATGAGCGGACCGGGAATGGTATCGCTCATGTTGGCGGTGGTAATGAACATGACCCTGGACAGATCAAAAGGCAGGTTGAGGTAATGATCGGAGAAAGTCGAATTCTGCTCCGGATCAAGCACCTCCAGCAGGGCCGACGAGGGATCGCCCCGGTAATCGGCACCAATCTTGTCGATCTCGTCCATCATGAACACCGGGTTGTTGGTCCCGACGTTCTTGAGTCCCTGCAGGATGCGGCCTGGCAGGGCTCCGATGTAGGTCCGTCGATGACCGCGGATTTCCGCCTCGTCGCGCATTCCGCCGAGCGAGAGCCGGTAAAACTTGCGGTTCATGGCCTTGGCAATGGCCTGGCCAAGCGATGTCTTGCCCACGCCCGGAGGACCGACGAAGCAGAGGATCGGCCCCTTGGTGGCCTTGTTGAGTTTACGCACCGCCAGATACTCAAGGATACGCTCCTTGACCTTGTCCAGTCCGTAATGATCCTCATCGAGCACCTTGGCCGCCATCTTGAGGTCCAGCCGGTCCCGGGAGGACTTGCTCCAGGGCAGGTCGAGTATCCAGTCCAGGTAGGTACGGATAATGGTCGCCTCGGAGGCATCGGGATGCATCATCTCCAGCCGTGCAAGCTGCTTCTTCGCCTCTTTCTTGGCATACTTGGGCATCTTCTTTTTCTTGATCTTCTTGCGCAGCTCGTCGATCTCCTGGGAGTAGGCATCCTCGTCGCCCAGCTCCCGCTTGAGGGCCTGGAGCTGTTCGCGCAGAAAGTATTCCCGCTGAGAGCGGGACATCTCTTCCTTGGCATCGGACTGGATCTTGGCCTGGACCGTGGAAACCTCAAGTTCCTTGTGCAAGAGGTCCGCCACCAGGCGCAGCCGTTCAACAGGGTCCACAGTTTCGAGAATCTGCTGGGATTCAGCAATTTTGAGCCTGAGGTTGGAGCCCACCAGGTCGGCCAGCCGACCGGGCTCCTCGATATTGTTGATGATCATCATCAGGTCCGAGGAAAGGATTCCCCGCAGCGACATGATCTTTTCGGTCTGTTCGCGGACAGTACGCATCAAGGCCTCGATCTCCACCGTAATCTCTTCGACTTCCGGTTCCTCGATCAAGTCTATCTCCACCCGGTAATGGGGGTCCTTCTGCAGAATATCCCTTATACGGGCCTTGGACAGGGCCTGGACCAGAACCTTGAGCCGGCCATCGGGCAGCTTGAGGGTCCGCATGATCATGGAGACCATGCCCACCCGGTAGATATCCTCCGGGTCCGGATCATCCTTGGTCGCATCCTTCTGGGTCACCAGCATAAGCAGCTTGTTGCCGTCCATGGCCTCATTGACCGCCTCGATGGACCCTGGACGACCGACAAAAAGCGGGATTATCATATAGTTGAAGACAACGACATCCCGAACCGCCATCATGGGCAACTGATCAGGGATTTCGAGGTCCTGGGTGTTATCGCCGAAGTCATCCATACTTGCAGACAGCGAATCATTAAATTCCATGTAATTCTATCCTCCTGTAATCAGTGTCTGTCCAGAAACGAGGATTTTCGTTCAAGATCAGGCAGGGGCGCTCGAAGCCTGCGCTTATCTGCAAGACTCCGAGATACCATTTATCGACAGACACTGATCAGCTCTCAGACTGATTGTACTTCATCCGGAAACTGCATTCCGGTTCCAACAGGACGGACCGGCGCTTCCGGGAACCATAAAAGAGTAAACATTACCCCAACCGAAGTCAAGGAAGGGCCGTCGTATCTGGCGCAGTTTGCATTTTTTCTTGAATAAAAGGTGTGACTTTGTCACATTTGGGGAGTTTGTGTACACACCAGGCTCAATCCTGATCAGCTCTGTTCAATACAAAGACGGTGAAAACCCATGCTTGACGCTGCATCTTTTTTTGACCTTACCGATTTTTCCCATGAGGATCTTTTCCAGGACACGGCCCATGTCTGGGATGCGCTCAAAGATCTGAAAAAGTATATGGATCAACATCTCGACGAAGAACTCGGTCATCCCAGCCTGATCAGCGGCATGCCGCTGACCGAGCCGCTTATTTACCTGGACGGCGCCCTGCATGCAGCCAAGGATTGTCATATCGTCTATGGTGACGCCACAAAGGGCAAGCTTGAAGTCCGGCACGACGGCGTGTTGCTCAAGGGGGCCTCGGTGATCATGGCCGGAGCCGTACTGGTGGGAAACAGGATAAACATCGGCAAAGGAGTTCTTATTGAATCAGGGGCCATGATTAAGGAGCCGGCCATGATCGGCGATGAAACCGAAATCCGCCAGGGCGCTTACCTGCGGGGATATTGCCTGATCGGCGACCGGTGCGTGGTGGGTCACACCACCGAGGTCAAACATTCAATATTTCTCAATGATGCAAAAGCCGGACATTTTGCCTACCTGGGTGATTCCATCCTCGGCGCAGGTGCCAACCTGGGTGCGGGCACCAAGTTCGCCAACTTGCGTTTTCTCCCCGGCACCATCAAGATCCGCACCCCCGACGGGATCGTGGATACCGGCCTGCGCAAACTGGGCGCCATCCTGGGTGATTCGGCCCAGACCGGTTGCAACTCGGTTACCAATCCCGGCACCCTGATCGGCCGGGGCGGTATCCTCATGCCAAATACCACCGCACCTTCGGGCTATCACTCTGATAAAGCAGTGATTCGGTCGCAGGCTTGACCTGCTTGAGACGTTCCTGCTCCTGGGCACCCCGAACATAAAGATTGTAAAAAAGGCCAAAGAGAATACCGACGGTGAAGAAGATTCTCAGTATCCTGTCCCACGGCGGCCTCTGTCCATCGGAAAGATAGCGGATAAACACCACCAGAACCCAGGTAAAACCGATCTCAAAAGGCAGGGTGTTGAGCAGTGAGATAATGGTCCCCTGGACAATCGACCCCGTATCCTGGGACCAACCCAGGTGAAAAATCACATAGGCCAGAGCCGTCAGCACAAAGCTGATCTTTTCGCGAAGCGTATTCATATGCACACACAACCAGTTATAATCTTTCCAGATACCATTCCTTCCCCTGACATGCTCATCCCCCTTGTACAGGTTTTCGCTCCGGTTGTCTACTGCCAGCCGGTTGAAACAGAAAAAAACGCTTCCCCGAAAGAGAGAGGAGATTCGCTGGTCCACACCCTGATCGACCACGACCTGTGCCGTCTTTTTGCCCCGGCCCCGCTGGGACAGGATCGGGAGCGTTTTCTGCACCTGATCAGGGACCTGCAGACCCGGCGGGACGACTATGCCGGACAGCTCGGTCACCTCGCCCTGGCCGGGATAGGCAGCAGCGGCCGTTCAGACCAGGAGACCAGGACCTCGATTATCGGTTCCCTGCTGGCGGACAAAGGAATTGAGAGCAAAGAAGAACAGGAACAGGAGATGATCCTCTGGCAGGCCAGGCTCATCCTCAAGCTGGCCGAACTCCTGGAAGAGGAGCAGAGAGAGCTGCAGGCCGAACTGGATCGAATTTCAAGCCGCGAGCACCAGTTGTTCCAGGAACTCCGTTCAGAAAACGGGGAGCCGTTCTCCCTCACCGGAGCCATGCTTTCCGCCACCGGCACCACGGATGGCCAGCTACGGCTGCGGCTCAAAGCCTGGGCCAGGCTCTTTGGCCTTGGCAGGAGCTGTCCCGAGTCCTCGCGAGTTTTTGTCACCCGAAGCCGCGACGCACTGGACCTGCTGATAGAGGAGTATCCGAAAGTGGTGGAAGCTGACCGCCCGAGCCAACTTTTTTCCATCGAACTGCCCGCCAGCCTGGCCAAGGGTCAGAACCTTTTTGACCTGCGGCAGCGATTGCAGGAACAGGGTTCCGAATTGCTGTCAAGGCTGCACGTAGCCATGGAGACAGTCGAGGACACCTGCTTCCGGGAAGCGGAAGAGAACCGTTGGCAGGAACTGCTGGAGACCGTCTATCCGGCCACCTCCTGCGGCCGCTGTCGACTCACCATGATCGGTTTCCCAAAAATTCCCGCGGCCCAATTCTTTCTCCAGACCTTTGGCAGCGACGACGCACTTGTCCCGCCCCCGGTTGCAATTGATCATGAACAGCCCGGAACCGTGGTCGGAGTACTGGAAAGAATCGACAACTGACCCGGCCTGGCCGCAAGGGAGTCTCAATCCCCCTTATGTTGGGCGGCGAAATCAAGCATACGGCGTATGGGCAGGACCGCCCTTTCCCGTATCTCCGGATCGATATGGATCTCATGTTCGCCGGTTTCCAGGACGTGGAGCAGGCTCTGCAATGAATTCATCCCCATCCAGGGACACTCGGCACAGGCCTGACAGGTGGCACCCACTCCAAGGGTGGGCGCCTCGATAAGAGTCTTGTCCGGAGCAACCTGCTGCATCTTGTGAAAGATGCCCTTGTCCGTGGCAACGATGAACTCGCGGTGCGGCATGGACGCCACGGCTCTGATCAGGGCCGTGGTGGAACCGACCACATCGGCCAGACCGATAATCTCGGCCGGTGATTCGGGATGCACCAGCACCGCAGCCTCGGGATGGAGACGGAGAATTCTCTTCAGGGCCACGGCCTTGAACTCTTCGTGCACCACACAGGTTCCAGGCCAGAGGATCATCTCGGCGCCGGTTTGATCCTGGATATAGCGACCAAGATGTTTGTCCGGGGCCCAGATGATCTTTTCACCCCGCTCGGCCAGGTGCCTGACGATGGGAAGAGCGATGGCCGAAGTGACCACCCAGTCGGAACGGGCCTTGACCCGGGCGCTGGTGTTGGCATAGACCACCACGGTATGATCCGGGTGCTGGTCGCAGAACGCGGCAAAAGACTCGGCCGGGCAGGCCTCGTCCAGGGAACAGGTGGCCCGGGTATCGGGCATCAGCACCCGTTTTTCCGGATTGAGTATCTTGGCGGTTTCTCCCATGAACCGAACCCCGGCCACCACCAGCGTACGGGCATCCTGATGGCTGCCGAACCTGGCCATTTCCAGGGAATCCGCCACACAGCCGCCGGTCTCCTCGGCCAGCTCCTGCAGATCGGAGCTGGTGTAATAATG
Source organism: Desulfolithobacter sp. (assembly GCF_054025815.1). Classification (NCBI taxonomy): domain Bacteria; kingdom Pseudomonadati; phylum Thermodesulfobacteriota; class Desulfobulbia; order Desulfobulbales; family Desulfobulbaceae; genus Desulfolithobacter; species Desulfolithobacter sp. Next base: position 125,928 of record NZ_JBPMMS010000024.1, read on the forward strand.
AGCCACCAGTACCGCGTCCTGCCTGCGGAGCTGCTCTTTTATTTTCGCCACCAGGGCCTCTTTTTCCTCCACAGCAAGTCCCGGCCATACCGGGTGCTCCGGCACTTCTATTGTCGGCAACTCGGGAAATTGTATATTGTCAGACAACTTTCTCTCCTTATCCTTACTCTCCAACCAGCCTCTCTCACAGCCGTCCCCTGGCAAGCGGGGCGTGGTCCCGGCCCTGAGTCACGAATGCGATGTAATACCATGCCCGAAGTTTTTTAGCCACTCGACCGCTTCTTCGGTCCGCGACAGCGGATGAACCCGCGACAACCCGACCCGAGACAGGCAGAGATTATCCATACATCAAAAACTCGATCAATACCGGAAAAATAGTACCACCCCGTGCCCCGGTCAAGACAAAACAATTGAACCGCCATCTCCACAGCCACTCAACGACCAAAGGCCATGGCGTACAGGATCATGTCGCTGGTCCCGAGAAATTCCTCCACATCATGATCATAAAAGGCACCGATACCCGAACAGCCGAAACCAAGCATCGTGGAGACAAGGTAGATCCGCTGGCCCAGTATCCCGGCCTTGAGCATCATGGGCAGGTAGTTTTCAGCATTACTATGCCAGAAAACAGTCACTGCCCCATCCGAACCAAGGGATTGTTCAAGACAGAGATAGCCGGAAAACTCCCTGAAATCTCCGCTTTGGCAACAACCATACTCGTCGTGGATACCGGGCTGCATTTCCTCGACCCGGTGGACAACCTCGGCCGTACGCACCAATACTTTGCAATCAGTGGCCAGCGGTCGGTACACAACCCGGAGAACCTCGGCAAACTCGTCCCGGCTTATGGGCTGGCCGGAAAAAGAGCGGATGGACCGGCGGGCAAGAATGGCACGCCGCAGCCGATCCGGATCACACCGATACACCTCTGCCCCGTCTGCCGACCGGCAACCTGCAGGACAGGCCGAAGCGGCATAGGCCGCCTCGATCACCCCGTTCTCCGTGAAAAACCCGGTACCATCCACAAAAGGCAGGCTCAAATCCAGACCGGCGACCAACTCCTCCTCCCTGCGGCCGGACACGACCGCGGCCATGACCAGTTCCCGGCGCCCGAATCCGAAACAGCGGCCAAGGGTCTCACGCTCCAACCGGCACACGAGCTGAAAGGGTCTTTTCTGGACCGTTGCCGCCGCTTCGATGCAGCCGAGCATATGACCGGAGTCCAGCAGGCAGTAGCGATAAGCCCGGTCTCCATATTTCCAGCTCGAACGATAATAGAGAGCCGTGACCAGAAAGATAATTCCCGCAACCCTCCTGCGGTCCGCCATGGCCGCTTCCAGGCCCTGGTCACCGGTGAGACGATACAGCAGCCGGACCCGTTCCCGAAGCGGTTCAAAATGGTAGACCCCGTCTTCCAGCCCTTCAACACCGCGGGCCTGCAGATAAAGTTCGCAGGGATACAGGGCCCCGGCTGAAGGACTGACCCGCAGAAAATATGAACCGCCGGGATATTTCTTTTCCGCACTCAGGCCACCGCAGAGAAGGAGAAATTCGCGCAGGCTTGGAACAGTCTTAAGCGGGATTGCCGGAAAACAGGCAGGATAATACTTGAAGACAGCCGGCTGGCGATACCAGTCCACACCTCCGCCGCCGCGAACGGATTCCCAGGTATGGCTTGACTGCAGATGATAGGAAAACATGAAGTCTCACCTCCTGATCAGTGCTGCGCCTGCCCGCTAAAAACAAAACCCGCCCTGGAACAAAACGGGCGGGTTTTTCCTGCCTGAACCGTCATGGCACTGGACCCGGCATTCATGAGGGCATCCCTGCCTGGGAGCGCACCGCCGGGCATGGCACAGAAACGACAGGGTCTATTCGTTGCGGCAGCGTGGAACTTTCACACCCTGCGCGCTTCCTCGCACTCTTCACGGTAAGGGTTGATTGTCATGACAGGACAGCAGGCGTTTTTGACCACCTTGTCTGCAATAGAGCCAAACAGGATACGCTCCAGACCCTTGTAACCATGGGTCCCCATGACAATCAAATCACAGTCCACGGTTTTGGCATAGTTGAGCAGCTCTTCGGCCACATCACCGGCCAGAACCTTATGGACAACTTTCGAAACTCCGCGATTCCTGATCATCTCTTCATGATCACGGACAAAGGCCTCCATACGTTCCTGGGCCGAGTCAAAAAGTTCTTTCTCCAGATTGGGCAGATTCACCGGCGGAACAAAAAAACCGGAGTAATCGTCAAAATTCTGCACCACAAACACCAGATGCACTTCAGCCTTGAAGGTACCGGCCACGTAGGCTCCGGCATCAACGATTTTCTCGGCGTTGTCAGAAAAATCAATCGGAATCAGGACACGCTTGATCTCCATCATACTCCACCTCCCCGCAGGATTGTTTGCTCGGAGCGCAGCGCCACGTGGCAGGCTGTTGAAAAACGTAACGAGCAAAGATGGGTCTGAAAAAAGTGAGGCGAAAACGCGCAGTGCATATGGAATACATGGGCATTTTGGAGTCTCGCAGACAAACGTAGCCTTCAGGATCGCTTATCTGAACGAATTCCGGGACCGCATCTTCAAACGCAGCAGTTTTCAATGGCCTGAAAGGCTGCACGGTTCTCTGTTATATTGTGCGACAGGAACAGGTCCTTGGCAAGGGGAAAGCCGCAAAAACAAAGGTTGACCATGTTTTCCAAGGCGAATATATTTCAACTGATTCTGCTATGACATTGGTATCCTCGCGGAGACCACCCGGGAAACGACCCCTCACCGGACCCCCTGAAACCCCGCCGGCCCAACATCGCGGGCTCGGCCATCCAGCATAACCACGGAGAAACAGATGGAGTTTGAACCCAAATGGATTGCCTGGGAAATCACCCGGCGCTGTAACCTGAAATGTGTCCACTGCCGTTCTTCATCCGAGCTGGAAGTCCAGGAGCATCCGGATTTTTCCCTGAAAGAAGCAAAACGGGTTCTTGACGACATCAACTCCTACGCCAGCCCGGTGGTGGTCCTTTCCGGTGGCGAGCCGCTCCTGAGAAAAGATGTATTCGACATCGCCACATACGGAACCGACCGTGGCCTGCGCATGTGCATGGCTACCAACGGTACCCTGGTCAACGAAGAGGTTTGCCGCGGGATCAAGGAATCGGGCATCAAAATGGTGTCGCTCAGTCTGGACGGAGCCAGCGCCGCGGTGCACGACAACTTCCGTAACCAGGAGGGAGCCTTCGAGGGCACCATGAATGCCATCCGGTTGTTCAACGAACACGGGATCCCCTTTCTGATCAACTCATCCTTCACCAGGCGCAACAAAGAAGAGGCCCCGAAGATCTACGAACTGGTCAAGAAGCTGGGGGCCACGGCCTGGTACCTGTTCATGATCGTACCCACCGGCCGCGGTGAGGAGATCATGGAAGAGCTGATTCCCGAGTCGGAATACGAGGATATCCTCAACTGGCATTACGACATGGAGAAAGAGGAGCATGACCTGCTGGTCCGGCCCACCTGCGCGCCCCAGTATTACCGGATCGTCCTCCAGCGCTCCAAACAGGAGGGAGACCGGTTCAAACGGCGGACCCTGAAATTCTCCACCGGCGGCTCCAAGGGTTGCCTGGCCGGGCAACTGATCTGCCTGATCGATGTGGACGGCAATGTCCTGCCGTGCAGCTATTTCCCCAAAGCAGCCGGGAACATCAGGGAGCAGTCGTTCAGGGAGATATGGGAAGATTCCAGCCTGTTCAGGGACCTGCGTGATTTCAAGAGCTACAAAGGCAACTGCGGCCGGTGCGAATACGTCAATGTCTGCGGTGGCTGCCGGGCTCGGGCGTATGCCATGACCGGAGACTACATGGGACCGGAACCGTTCTGCAATTATCAGCCACAAAAGGGTGCCACGGAGCCGGGTACCGAGTCCTCTTCGTAAAAAGGGCCACCACCGGGAGGCGGTTCGCCGGAGCAAGGGGCTTTCCGCTTTTTTTTGAACCCACAACAAGGATGCAATGATGAACGACACTTTCTTACGCGCCTGCCGGGGAGAAAAAACCGATTACACACCGGTCTGGTTCATGCGCCAGGCAGGACGCTATCTCCCCGAGTATCAAAAGATCAGAAAAAAGGGGACCTTTCTCGACCTGTGCAAGACTCCGGAGTTGGCAGCCGAAGTTACCCTGCAGCCCATCGACATCTTCGGGATGGATGCGGCGATCCTGTTTTCCGACATCCTGATCCCCATGGAAGCCATGAACCTCACCCTGGAATTCCATGAAGGACGGGGACCGGTCTTTCCGGATCCGGTCCGGAATCAGCAGGCCGTGGACAACCTGATCGTCCCGGACCCGGACGAGACCATGCCCTTTGTCATGGAAACCATCCGTATCCTGCGCCGGGAACTCAAGGTGCCGCTGATCGGTTTTTCCGGAGCGCCCTTTACCCTGGCCACCTACCTCATCGAGGGCGGATCCTCCAAGGTCTTCCTGGAGACCAAACGGATGATGTTCCAGGCCCCGGAACTCTACAACGCCCTGCTCACCAAGATCACCCGCTGCACCAGCCTCTATCTCCAGGCCCAGGCCCGGGCCGGAGCCCAGGCCCTGCAGATCTTCGACTCCTGGGCCGGCGTGCTCGCACCCTGCGACTATGAACGGTTCGCCCTGCCCTACGTCCAGTCGATCATCCGCGACCTGCGGCAGACAACCGATGTGCCGATCATCTACTTTGCCAACAACGGTTCGACCCTTCTGGGCCATACCACCACGGCCGGAGCCGATGTCCTTGGCCTGGACTGGCGCATCAATATCGGTGATGCGATTACCAGGGTGGGCGACCACGCAGTCCAGGGCAATCTGGATCCCATTGCCCTGTTTCTGCCCCGGGACGAGCTGCGCCAGCGGGTTCACCGGCTGCTCGACGATGCCCGCGAGGCCCGGGGGCATATATTCAACCTGGGCCATGGTATCCTGCCGCAGACCCCTCCCGATCAGGCGAGAATCGCCGTGGATGCGGTACACGAGCACTCCAGTAAAAAGGCTTGATGGCGGTTCCCTCCCTGACCCAGTGCTACCAACTCATGGAACGGTACCGGATGCTGCCCAACATCCGGCGCCATTCCATCGTGGTGGCCAAGGTGGCGGAGCTGCTGGTGGATACCCTGCCTCCGGAACTTGAGCTTCCGGACAGGAATCGGGTTGTCGCCGGGGCCCTGCTCCACGACATCGCCAAGACCCTCTGCCTGGACAACGGTTGCGAACACGCCCTGCTGGGGGCGGTTATCTGCGAGGAGCACGGATTCCATGAGATCGCCCCCTGCGTGGCCGAACACGTCCTGCTCAAACATCACGAGCCCCAGCGGTACGCCCGGGGACATTTCCTGGCCCGGGAAATTGTCTATTACGCCGACAAAAGGGTCCGCCACGACCAGATCGTCAGCCTGGAAGAACGGCTGGACTACATCATCAAGCATTATGGCAATAATGATCCCCTCCGCCACCGACTGATCCGGGAAAACTTCCAGAAGTGCATCGACCTGGAACAACACCTCTTCCAGTGGCTCGATTTCCCCCCTGAGGCCGTTCCCGAGATCATTGCCTGCGGCAAAAGGAATCTAGCGACCTGACATCCGCAGTGATCGCCTCCGGGTACGGGATCCATGTGAACCAGGTCAACCGGTGGGACAAGGAAGCGATCGAAAATCTACCCAGCTCTTTGTAACTGGGTTGTTAAAGTCTCTCCCTGTAGGGTGGCGAAAGGAATGATTTTATTTTGCTCTGACCATATTTGTCCGGGATCTTGAGCATGGAATGGCATACAGGCGCCTGATATCCAGTTCTGCATGCATGATATACGACCAGAATAGGCATAACTCGTTGTTTTTACATTGTTAACGTTACCAGGTCGATGTAGGTTATCCAGACCTGTATAATTACTTGTTAGGCGCAAAATAGAACGGGTAGCTCGCGTGACGATGAATACTAGAAAAATACCTGAAGAATTTAAATTCATCCAGGAACGAGTGTTGCGAGTGATTAAACCAATAAAACCCGCAAACGATTCTACTCAGGCGGAAAAAGACTTTCTGTTTGCGGCAAAAAGAACTCAGGCGGGTCGCTCGCTTCCACCGTACTATCTCGTCTATTTCCTCTTTGTTGATCTTCTTGGCTTCAAGAACCTAGGTCAGTGCGAGAAAGTCTCCTGGTCTGTACCAATTGATTACCGTGGCCGAGCGTTTCTTATTGAGCATAGAAAATTCGGTCTAGGTATCTTTGCAAGAGACAGTGCGGAGGATGAAGCTGCCGCAGGCGAGATAGCTACGCTAATACATAAAGGTGTTAAAACAGCTCGCCCGTACTTTGATTATATTGCCCAACAGGCGGTATCGGACTCAAAGGTTAATGTGCTTAATAATAGTTCTGACCTATATGATAGGTTTGTATTTCTATCGAAGTCGGTTAAGGACAAACTCAGCGAAGCAGAGCAACGCAAAGATGAGAATGATGTCGATATTGATGAATACGATGGTTTGTCTTGGCGATCTGTAGCACTTCCTTCTGCAAGGATACGGTTTGAGGCAAGGTGGCTTGCCTTATCAGCAATTGAGGCGTTTTTCAGCTGGACTGAGCATGTTTTTATACATCTAGCCCTACTGCAAGGAAAACTTTCAAATGCGGAAGAAGTAGCCAAACTTGCTGGATCTGAATGGAGCTCCAAATATAAAACAGCCTTACCCCTTGATGACATTCAATCAAAACGATGGTTTGACGAACTCATTCATATCAAAAATGAAGTTCGTAACTACATTGCTCATGGGGCATTTGGGAAACAAGGAGAAGCTTTCACATTTCATTCTGGAGCAGGAGCTGTCCCCGTTCTCCTTCCTCACAACAAACAAAGCAAGAAATATTCACTTGGTGCAGGTCTGGAACTAAAAGTAGAGGAAGCACTGTTAGTGATAGATGACTTTGTTGAGTATTTATGGTCAGGCCCGCGCGAACCTGCAAAGATATATATTCAACGATCCGAGTTACCCATCATAATGACAATGGTTGCCGATGGTTCTTACGCAACGGCGATGACTTCCGTAGAATCAATGGAGGGCTTCGTTGACCACTTATCCGGGGAGTTCGATCGTGCAGCTAACATGGATTGGTAGGGACAACGTTGGTCCGTGGCAAAAGCGCCTAACACTTAGAAGGCCCCTGGTTGTCAATAGACAAAAATAATTTAGAAGCGAAAAATTAATCGCCCTTCAGCCGAAGGCTGACTGATCTTTGAAAACGCCCTGTCTTGGGTTTCATATTCGGTGACA
>NZ_JBPMMS010000025.1:0-51808 GCF_054025815.1 Desulfolithobacter sp.
TCAATCCACGCCCCCGCGTGGGGGGCGACTCGGCGTATCGGTTATACACTTCCCACAACTCAGGTTTCAATCCACGCCCCCGCGTGGGGGGCGACGTGACAGGGTCGATGAAATTACCACCACAGGATGGTTTCAATCCACGCCCCCGCGTGGGGGGCGACTGTCAGCTTTTTCTGGCAGAGCTGACAAGGAGGAAAAGCATTTTTTTTGCGAACCTCTCAAACTGCATGGCAACACTCTGTTTGCATTATCACCCAACAATAAAAAAACCTTTAGAACACAACCAGATAACCAATCTGCGAACCTACACGGAAAACCGTGCCCGCTACGGGTTCGCAACGCCTCAAACGCTTCAGACCATCACCTCCTTTTACTCATGCCGTTAAACCAACAACAATCCTTCCTGGTCCACTCCCGGTTTGGCACCCACATGCTCCACCCGCCGCTTCCAGTTGGAGCCAAGATAGTAAAAACGCAGGCTGTCGGTCTCCGGATCGATCACATCAATCAACTGCTGGCGCATCACGGTCCATTGTGCCGGATCGACCAGGCACTCGAACACGGAAAACTGCACCCGCTGACCATAGTTCTTGCAAACCTTGGCTACCCTGCGCAAACGCCGCCGGCCTGCCTTGTCAGTGGTGGACACATCATAACTCACCAACACAAACATAAACACCTCACTGCCAGCAAAACACGGGATAGCCGTCCAGATCGCCCCGGACATGCCGGGCCAGAAGCAGGGCCTGAGTATGGAACAGCAGGCCAATGGACATCTTCTCCTGCAAAAACGGGTGGGTCACCACATCCTGCTTGCGCTTTTGATACGCCACCAGCACGGCCTTGCGGGTATCGTCGTCCATCACCACAGCCCCGGTTTCCATCTTCCGAAAGCCCTTGCTTTTGACCTGCCCGAGATTTATCAGGGACAGGGCCAGGCGATCGGCAAGGTAGGGCCGGAATTCTTCCATCAAGTCAAGAGCCAGACCAGGCCTGCCCGGCCGATCCCGATGCAGGAACCCTACTGCCGGATCAAGCCCGGTGCATTCGAGAGCAGAGCGGACATCATGCATAAGCAGGGTATAGAGAAACGACAACAGACAGTTGACCCGATCCAGGGGTGGTCTGCGGCTGCGCTCTTCAAAGAAAAACTCCTCCTTGCGACAGAGAATCAAGTGGTCGAATACCCGAAAATAGACCCTGGCACCCTCCCCTTCGTAACCCCGCAGCCTGTCGAGCGAGGTGCCGACGCGGACATGCATAAGGATGGACTTCAGGCGGTCCACGGCCTGTTGTACGGCAACGGTGTCCACCTTGTCCGGGTGGTCACGCACCACTCGATGCAGCACCTTGCGGCTGTTGACAATCTTGCCGATGATCACGGCCCTGGCAATGGCCGCCGATCGCTCCGGATCATCCGCCCAGCGGTACTGCTCCCGGCGCAGCAGGACATTGCCAGAGACCGGGCCCTGAACCCGAGCCAGGAACCGGCCATTTTCGGTCAGAAAACTGATGCAGACATCCCGCTCCGCGCAAAATCCCATGAGAAAAGGGCTGCACGAAACCTGGCCGAAACAAACAATCCCGTCCAGGGTGTGGATGGGAAGCTGCAAATGTACCTTGCCCCCCACCTTGACAGCCACGGTCTCGCCCTCCTTGGCGAGATAAGCTCCCTGGGTGGTGACAAACAGGGTATTGAGGTGGTTTTTCATTGGTCAGCCATCATCCGCTTGAGATACCGTTCCACCCGGTAAGGTTTTTCCAGGGTTTTCGGCAAACAGAATTCCTTCAAAGAGCAGGAATCGCATTTTTTGTCATACAACGGCGGCGGGGTACGGCCCGAGGCAATAAGCTCGTGGAGGCGGGCCGCTGTTTCTTCTGTCCTGACCCGCAGGACACTGTCGAACACGACCTTGTGCCGCCGCCGGTTCTTGCCGTAAAACAGGGCCCCTTCCGGCACCTCGACGCCCAGCGCCTCTTCGAGACAAATCGCCTGGGCACAGAGCTGCACCCGGTCCCAGTTCTCCTTCTTGGGCCGGCCCCGTTTATGCTCCACCGGAAAGGGCAGCCACTCACCCAACCCCTGCCGGTGAAACTCCACCACATCGGCCTTGCCAACCAGGCCCAGGCGCACGGAGCGCAGGGGCATGGCATACACTGTACGGACATCGCCCCGGCTCTCGTGGCCGCCGCCATCCACCCGCTCATGCATCAGCCGCCCCTGGGCGGTAAAAAGATTCTCCACCCAGAGCTGCTCCACATGAATCAGGGCGCACTGCCGCTCGCAGAAGAGGAGGTGCTGCAGGGCGGAGAGAGGCAGGAGATCGTCTTCAGCAAACATCACTACTCCCCGGAAATCAAATGGGTAATCAGCCGCACCAGGATCTCCTCCTGGCCCGGATCACTGGCCGCGATTAAAACTACTCCCTCGCGAAACCCTCCGTCCTTGAATAAATTGCACGCCGTTTTCTCCCTGGTCGCATGATTCCCTTCATTTTCGTTGCCCAAAAAGGTCAACACGAAACATGTCAGTTAGATTTTTTCGATCAATTCAACTCCATCCGGAGCCGCTCCCACGGTCACCGAATAATCGGCAAACGAGCGGGGCGGGGCGGCGGCGCAGGTTTTCTCAACCGTTACCAGGTCAAAGAGTTTGCTGGCCGGGGCATTGCCGAGTTCGGAGCCATGTTTGAAGATAATGAGTTTCCGGGTTGCCATCTCGCCCCGGGCCGCGGAGCGGTCATGGTCGAACATGTTTTGCAGGGCGTTCCACAAGAGTTCCAGATCCTCCTCGGAAAAGCCGGTCTGTTTGGCCAGGGGAGCGGAGATATAGCCGTGAACACGGTAGAGCCCATAGGGAACCGTAAATTTACGGCCCATGGTACGATTGTCTCCGCCCTGGGACTCGGCCTCACCTTCCGTGGCCACAGCCATCCTGGTTATGCTGTGTTCGCCGGTGAACACTCTGTCGATGCTGCGACCGAAGGCGAACTGCACCGGTCCGCGAACCTGACCGCAGTTGACCCCGGTGGACATGACCGCGCCGAATGTACGGATGTCGTAAAAGTTTTCGCAGAGCCATTGCCGGGCTTCATTATTGCTGCCTTTGCCTTTGGACTTCCAGTGTCCTTTCTTGTCCTGTTCAAGTTCATCTTCATGATTCGTGGCGTTGTAGGCCCGCACATGCTGCAAATTAAGAACAGCCTTTTCCTTGATATAAATTTCATAAGGAGGCTGCTCGCCATGCACCAGACCTACATAATTGCGCACCTTGCGCTTCAGGCAGACATCGGTGACCAGACCGTGACCGGTCTCGGGGTCAACACGCGGCAAGTTGCCGGCATCCGGGTCGCCATTGGGATTGCCGTCTTTCACATCGAAAAGCAGGACAAATTCATAACGGTTTTTGATTGCCTCACTCATGATTATTCTCCTTTCTCGCTATTTTTACTGGTGTTAAAAAAATCCTGCCTCTGATGGTAATAGCCCACCGCAAAGCGACCCTGATCCTCCAGGGCAAGGGTGGCTGGTATCCCGGAAGCCGGAATTTTGCCCATCACCTCGCCCAAAAGTTTGTCAAGCCACACCGTACTTTTGCCAGAATTTCTGATCTTGGCCAGATGGTGAACGGCCAGTTCCTGCAAACGTTTGAAGATCACCAGCGGGCTGCTGGTGGCAGCGCTGAAATAGGTATCGCGTATGGTTTTGTTGAGCCCGGAATGGGCCTGCTCCTGGATGTGCTCCAGCACGGCGAACAAGCGGCCGAGCACATATCCGATATTGTCGTTTGATGTATCCAACATCTTGCCAACCTCCTTTATTTTTGATTTTCGAATTCGAGCTTCCCGAACCAGAAAAGCCTTTATTAACGCCGCACGAACTCGATTTACCTTTTGTTCCGCCTTACAACGGCGGATTGCGCCTGCAAGCAAGGTGCGGGGATATACAGAGCCATTCAACACCGACCGGGCAACCTCGCCGCCGAGGTTGGGAGGAATATTGTCAGCTTTTCCTTCCGCAGCCGTAGCAACAAGTAGCTGAAACAGGGAAAGAAACTCCCGGTCATGCGGAGCCCTAATAATATCTATGTCCTCAAAATGTTGGGCGATCTTCTCTTTCAGGTCACGGACACTGCCCTCGTACCAGAAGCGGATGGCAATCCTGGAAGCGTTGGGAGCAAGGCCGAGCACATAAAACGGCATAGTGTCCTCTCCAGGAGGGATTCCGGTTCGTACCGCCGCAAGAAGGGAGCGCAAGGGACCGTAATCTGGATCCTGGCCCTTGGTGGGTTCTCCAAGAAACAGGAAAAAATCATCTTCAAATTCATGTTTCTCCTGGGCCCAGAAGACCGTGCTGGCATCCCCCACCTGAACTCGCTGTTCGGAGCCTTTTGCCAAAAGGGTGTTTAATGCGGTGGTGTAGGCAAAGGTGGTTTTCTGCCCAACCGGTGCATTCAATCCTTTTTTCTTGCCAAAGGATCGGAAAGCGTCCAGATTGAAGGAGACAATGTTAGCCCCGGACGATTGGGCTCCCCATACTCCTTTTATAGATGGGTGCAACTCTGCCGGGATGTCTGTCTTGCCGGTGATAAAACAAGGCTGTCCAGTTCCACCCCTATCTTCAATTTCTCTAAGATGCTTCATAACTTGTGGTCGTTGCGGGACCAGACAGGTATCTCCATCCAGCATGAAGGTGATATTGGCTTTTGTCTCCAGAATTTCCAGCCAGAGCTCATGGCTAAAAATCAGGGTAAAGTCTTTTGCTTGTAAAAATTTTCTTACCGCGCTGATTCCTTCATCATCTATATCATCAGGGAAAGTATCCTCGATTCTCTTCAGGAATTGCTTCTGGGAGTCCGCCGCCCTCTTTCGGTCTTTCTCCTTATCGCTTTTGGGAATGCCAAAGACATACTGGGGGGTATCCCATAGAAGATTGGCCTTGATCCCAGATGTCTTTTTTTCTCCCTGCGGGACAATGAAGTCACGAGCTGTTTTTTTCTTGCCTTCCCCGGTGCGGGTGTCACGAATGTTGATAAATCGGCCATCTTTATCAAGCACAATGAGATACGGTATGGCTTTTCTCTCAAAGCCGGGAGGGGCCACACCGCTTTCCGGATCATTAAGCAGCCGTTCGTAATAATCCGCCAATGCCTTCAAAATCATGACCGCACCTCCACATTTCGGAGATCCACCCGCCCGTGTTGCATGACAGCATGAAAAAATCGGGGCATGGGCTCCTTGCCGGTGTAATCCATGTCATACAACATCCAGCCGAGATCGCGGCTGTCCGGTATAGGTGCGGGGGGCTCGGCGTCCCTGGCCAGAAATTCAAAGTCCACCGGGAATTCACGGCAGCCAAAATAGGGACGGTGAAAACATTGACCGTTTGAGGCCCGGCGAATAAACATCTGCTCAAATTTAGTGACATTATCATCAGGCCCGGCCTTGTCGGTCATCTCGAAATCAGCATGGATGACATAGGCCACATCCCGCAAAAATAATCCGGCCCGCTGCTGGCGTTCCTTTTCCACATATAGTCCGAGATTGCCCTGGCCGCGTTTCATGGCTGTCTTGGCCCTTGCCGTTGAAATCACTGCCCCCACTTCATTGCGGCGTACTGATTCCCAGCGAATCGGCTGCAAGACATCAATTTGCAAAATTCGCCAGGCAATGGCCGGTTTCCATAAAATGGCCTCTATAATGCCACGGGCCGCCGATGGGGTCATTATATCGTAACTCACCCGTTCCACTTTCATTTCCGGCCGGGTAAAACAGGCATTAACGCCGCTCACCTTCAACCGGAAAGGACTGCTTCTGCTCATAGGCACCTCCTCTAAATCATGAATTGTTCCGGATCAATATCCGTGGCCTCATCCGGAGGGACGAAGCCGTACCTCTTATCATACAGGGTGTTGTCAAGCAGGTAGAGGCCGGGATAACCGCTTTCCCTCACATATTCCCTGGCCGCCAGCGGCGCAAATAATTTTTGGGGAATACCTACTGAGTATCGGCCAAGCCGACGAAGCAGCATTCTCTGGTTCCAGGGTTCAGAAGTTAACCGGCCCAAGAGTTCGACCGCCTCGTCCCAGGGGGCAAGCACACTCACCTGCCAATCATCATCAATCAACCGGAACCGCTCGGCCGCTGTCCGATAGTAATAGTTCATTCTTCCGGCAAAGAGCGGCATAATACCCTTCCGGTCGAGGGCCTGTTCCCCCAGCAGCCAAAAACGATGACGGAAATATTTTTCGTAATTACCGGGAGAAAGCATATTGTCAGGGCTATCCTTCAGGATTTCGGAAGCAATCCCGGCCGGCAGTCGAACATAACCGGGCTGCTTTTCCGGCATAAAAACAACGGTCCGGCCAGAAGTGAGTTTCCCCTCCCGGTTGCAGCGGCCCGCCGCCTGGGCGATGGAATCCAGCCCGGACAGAGCCCGGTAAACCACTGGAAAATCGAGATCTACTCCTGCTTCCACCAGCGAGGTGCTGATAACCTTTATCCCTTCGCCGTCATTCAATCTCGTTCGGATATCATCCATGACCCTGAGACGATGGGCAGCGCACATATTGGTGGAAAGGTGCAGGGTGATGCCTTCCGGTAATAAGCGGGCCAGATCGCGGGCGTCATCCCTGCGGTTGACGATACAGAGAAGCGCCTTTTTTTCGGCCTGTAGATCTTCTGCCAGTTCCGGAAGCGAAACCGGTGAAAACCCTTTCTCATGGATAACGACCTCTACCCGCTTCAGTCTGGCTGCCAGTTCATCCGGGTTATCAACAATTTCCTGCGGCGGACTATCAAATCCCTCTCTGAACCTGAAATCGAAGGATTCTGTTTTGTTCAGTGCCGGCTGGGTGGCGGTGCACAAGAGTGGCGTGACCCGATAGTGCTTTTGCAGTTCCCGGATAGCAAAGACCACCGGCCTCAGGTATTCAGGGGGCAGGCATTGGGCCTCGTCAAAAATTACTACCGAGTTTGCGATATTGTGCAGTTTTCGGCAGCGGCTGGATCGACAGGCATACAGAGACTCGAAAAACTGCACCGAGGTGGTGACAATTAAGGGCGCATCCCAATTTTCCGCAGACAGCCGGCTGCGGGCCGTCTCCCGGTCCTCGCCGGTTTCGGCAATATTGCAGTGATGTTCCACCACCGCCTTTTCAAAGCCGGGAATTTTGCCAAAAACTTTCGCGGTCTGTTCTATAATGCTGGTATAGGGGATCACATAGATGATTCTACTTTTCTCGTACTTGACTGCGTGACGCAGGGCGAATGCCAATGACGCCAGGGTTTTGCCCCCGCCGGTGGGAACCGTCAGGGAAAATACAGATGGCTTTTGCTCGGCAACTTGGCGACACCGGGCCAGAATTTCCGCCCGAATAGTGTTGACCGGCGTCTGCCTGGCCTTTTTGCAAAGTAGATCCATATATGCGTCAAAATCTTCCAGTAAGTCACCAAGCCCTGGATAGTCTTCACTGCGTAACGCCGCCCTGCCCTGATCCATGAAGGCCTCGGTGTCAAGGAAATCAGCATCCACCAGGCAGGAGAAGAGCATCCGGATAAAGAAGGATGGATCGGCGCCGTTTTGCAGTTTTTCAGGAGGAGGAGGTAAGGCCTGCGTCCTTATCCATTCCGGAACATTGGCCAATGTTTCTACCGAGCGGTCGATGGCTGACATTTTGGATGATAAGGCCTTGGCGCCAACATATTCCGGCTCGTAATCGGTCAACCCGGCGTGATGGCCCATAATGAGCCAGGAAAGCACCCGGTCAGCCCCCTTCCAGCCGTTAAGCGTAGCCAGATGACCACCCGCCTCAGAGTGAACAACCTTGCCCGGTTGGGTTTCGATATGACATTCAATGCCGTTGGCGTCATAAAGCCTCTTCTGAAAAGAATCCGAATACTTGCCCAGATCATGCCAGAGCCCGGCCAGATACGCCCAGTCCTCGCCTCCGAACGGGCGGGCGAAGTCCGCCGCCATCTCAGCGACATTTTTCAAATGTTTGGAAAGCTCCTGCCAATTTTCCGGAGATTTGCCTTCCAGACTGTGAGCATAATATTTCATCTTTCAAATCCCCATACCGGTAATGAGCGGTGAGGTGGTAATAGCCTCACGGACCTCACGCCGAAAGGCGGAATAGCGATTGAAGACCTTGTAGTAGTATTCATGCAGCAGCGCTTCAGCCTCTTGCTTCTTTCCCTGCACCACAAGCATCTCGGCCATGGCTCCCAGGGTGCAGGCAGCCCGGTTGTAGGCGTTGCGGTATTTCCTTGAGACGATATACTCCACCCTTTTCCGTCCGTTCTGCATGGTCGGCGCCTGATGGCGGGTAAAATCCTCCCTCGTGATGTCAATTTCAGCCAGACCCTTGACAATCTGTTCATAAAAGGAGGTGACAGGTTCTTCGCCATCAGGGTCTGAATCAAACCACAGCACGCTGTCGGCGTAGTCGGCCAGCATTCTGTTAATCAGGACACAGCGGCTGTCTCCCCTGGCGTTACAGTACAAAACCGCACAAAACATAAGGGCTCCGGGCGATCCGCCCGACCAGCCATAGACCTTCTCTCCCTTGCAGAGGGCGGCAAGTGACAGAAGATCTCCGATCATAAGACAGGCCCTTGCCAGCAATAGCCTGGACTGATAATCTTCCATGTCTCTTTCCCGGATAATGTCGATGGCGCGGGCGATTTCCTGTTTGCGAACATTGCGGCACTCGGCTTCAGCCACGAGATGGAGCAGGTCTGCCGCACTGACCGAGGACACAAAAGCCTCGCGCCTGCCCAGCAGGACAAGATCATCCTCGCCACCCCGCCTGCCGGCCTCGACAAGATATCCCGCGGCCCGGCGGCGGGCAGGGCCGGCGGGCAGGATGGCAAGGGCCTCCCGGGCCGCATCGGCCAGTTGGCGCCACTCCTCGTCTGCCGCAAGATGCTCCAGCCAGGCAAGATAGCCCACAGGCTGTCCTTTCTTCCAGCTGCGGGCAAGTTTGCGCACCCCGGCAATGCCGTCCTGCAGGAACGCCGCCTCAACGCGCAGGCGGGCAAGCCGGTCCGGCGCATGTCCCTTTGCGGCCAGAACCTTTTGCCATTGCGGCAGAAAATCCGCCATGCCAGGCATCTCGCCGACCTGGGACTCAACAACATCCCGGAGCAGAGCCATGTCCCTCTCCCGGAACACTTCAAAATCACAGCCAGGCTCATCAATCTTCATGGCCACGGCCATTTTCTGTGCCCTCTCCTCAAGACTTGCCGTCTCATACACCGCCCGGCAATACCTGGCATGGGCTTCCCTGATATCCACACCGATATCAGGCAGAAAGCCATATTCTTCCACCTTGGAAATCAGGGAAAAAAGAGCAGCATACAGCGTCCTGGCCTCCGCAAGCTCACCCTGGAGAAAATATTTCCCGGCCGTTTCAAGAAATCCCACCAGCTCAAACCGCTGGTCATCGCTCAGGCACTCTGGATCGTCATCGTAATAATAGTCAGAACCACAGTCATCATCGGGATCATCCCAGTAAGAGCCATCCTCTATGGAAGTGATCCTCGCCAGGATGCTTTTTTCAAGCTCCTGAACCTTTTCGAGAAGCAGCTCCGTTTGCCCCGGCCGGTTCCGGTCATTAACCGATTTCCCGTCAGGAAGACAACGCATGAGCCTGGACAGATAATTTTGCCGGTTGTCCGAATCTTCCTCACTTGCCATGGCGACAATCAGGGCTATCAGCTCCTTTTTCTTCAGGCCGCTGCATATCTTTTCCACCTTCTCGAGATACGGCCGTAATGGCAGTTTTTCTCCGGTCATCTCCATTTTCCTCCAGGATGTGGTCTTACCAGCACGATCTACACGTATTTCTTCTGTCTGCTTCCCTTGACATTCCCATCCTACCCCACCCGCAGTCTCATATAGTGAGCACCCCCTGATTTTTTCATTCTTTTTCAAATGAATTATACGCAAGGAGAACGGTCTTTCATATAGGTATATCTACCTATTTTGAGGCGAAATATGACGATTTTTCATTGGGTGGAACAGAACAGACGGCTTGCAAACCAGGAAACAGGACTTATATTGAAGGAAAGATATTCTGACAGGGCAATGCATGAACAAGAAGGAACAGTCAATGAAGAAGAGACAAAAGAGCAAAAAGGTGACTGCCCGGGACTGGGGCGTGGTGGCCCTGATCAACCGGGCGGGCGGCAAGGGGCGTCACCGGTCAAAGAAACACCGGCCCCGATGCACTGAAAAGGTGGCATTCAGGAAAAGCCTCATGCGGAACGATTCGCATGAGGCTTTTTTCATGTTTTCTTCAGGGGACATCATAATGAACAAATCAAACTCTTGCCGGATTGATACCTCACCTCGACAATGGGCAACTCCCAGCAGGTTCCGTAACATTTTTCCCTGAAGGCCGGATCTGAGACATCGTCGAGGAAGCGGCGGACCATTGCAACCACCTGCACGGAATGGATGGTAGCGAGCCTTGATTGCCAGTGGGCCTGCCCCTTTTTTGACAGCCTGGCAACCGGGACGTTCTGGTTGTTTTTCAGGAGTATCAATCCGTTTTCCCTGCAACAACTGAGCAGATCACCGGTTTCCAGTCCACTGACGGCCATACGTACAGGATGATTTTCCCTGCGAATACCGGCAAAATCGAGAAAAAGGTCCTTCATTCCCAGCAGAGCCACCCTGTCCCATGCCGGCAACGTACCTGTTTTGCTGCCTGTCACCTCACGCTCAATAAAACAGTCGCCCTGCAATCCGTGAAGATGGGGATGTCGATGGCCCTGGACCTTAAAAAGGCTCAGGCTGACACGTGGTCTGGTCATCCCGACATAGAAGAGTCTTCTTTCTTCTTCCATAGTTTCCGGGTTCCCTCCCGGCCAGTTTGTACCAAGCAGCAGAACATGCTCAAACTCCAGTCCCTTGACAGAGTGAACCGTGGAGAGAAAGACGCCCGAGCCGAGACTTCTGCTCCGGGCCTGCTCCCCAAGCCCTTCGTAAAGATACTCCTCAATCCGGGAAACAGCCAGATTCACATCGCCGACCTCCTGCTTCAGGTCATGCAGCAGTCGGCGCAGGTTGGCCTGCCAGAAGTTGTCTCCCGCTTCCCCATCGGGCAGGAAAGAAAAAAGCTCCTGAACCCGCAGACTCCTGTTCCGGTTTTCCCTAAGAAACTCCAGCAGTTGTGCATTTTCCCTGATTCGGCTCAAACGTGGAAAGGAACTCTCGCCTCCCCAGTTGACATCGACAGGAATCCGGGCCGCCTCCAACGCGGCCCGGACCGGTGACAGACTGCGCCAGTCGCGTGCCAGCACAGCGCACCCGGACCAGTCAAACCCATTACCAAGGGTTCTCAGCCGCTGCAGACTCTCAACCACTGCGCTCCCCTGGACCTCTTCTCCCTTGACCTTCAGTATCTGCACTCTGCCACGGGCAAGAGGATCAAGGTTTGCCAACTGCCCGCCCGGAGGCAGCATGGCACGGGCTTTGTTTGCCCGGATCGGGTGGTCGCTCTTCATTCTGTCGCGATTCTTCTCTATAAGCAGATTTGCGGCATTGATGATATGACCGGTGGAACGAAAATTTTCAGTGAGATGATAGATCGTTGCCTGATAGTCCTCCCTGAACCTGCGGATAAATTCAATATTGGCCCCGCGAAACCGGTAGATGTTCTGGTCATCGTCGCCCACTGCCAGGATCGACATCTTCTGATCCTGCTCATCCAGGCTCTTGCCGACAAGCAGAGAAATCAGTTCGTATTGATCCGCGTCAATATCCTGGTACTCGTCAACCAGCAGATGGCTGAAGCGTCCTACCAGAACATCCCGCTCCATCCCTTCCTGAAAACCAAGCGACGCCCCCTCCCCCCTGAGCAAACGATTGGCATCCCGGATCAGTTCAGCAAAATCAATATCCTCCCGCCCTCTCCCCTTTTCCGCAACCGCAAGAGATCGGCCGGTCAGCCTCAGGGCCAGCCCGTGGAAGGTCAACGTCGTCACCCGTGACATCTCATCCCCCACAAGGTCACGCAGCCTGCTGCGCAGGTCAACCACAGCCGCCCGGTTAAAGCAGAGTACGAGTATCGAAGTCGGTCGTACCCGCTCAACCCGCAGAAGATAGGCTACCCTGTGGATGACCACCCTGGTCTTGCCGGCTCCCGGTCCGGCCAGAACCAGCATATTCTGCCCTGCCGGTGCAGAAACAATTTTCTGCTGATGCCTGTTACGTAAAGAAACCACCAGTTTTTCCCAGGACTGCTCACTTGTGGCCCGTAAAATGCTCTGCTTTCTACCGGGGAAAAACCGTTTGAGAAAACTCTCCCTGTCGTCGTTGAAATATGAGGCCACCAGCCGCATGGCAGAACTGATCTTCAGCAGTGCCTGGCGGGCATACTCGTTCATCACATGGATCTGGAAGTTCTGCTCTTTGTAATGCGTCTCAAGCGGTTCAAAATCCTTTTTGAGATAGCGCCGTGACCTTGCCTCCGGGTGAAGGTGGATGGTCATGGCCTGTCGAAAAACAGCCAACCCCTGCTGCAGATCAATAACCCGATGCTCATGCATGAAGGTCAGAGCCCGTTCCGCGGCGGCCAGGGGATTTTTCAGCAGCGGCAGCAGGGTCAGATCCGCCTTCAAGCTCTCGATAATTCGTTCCAGGGTAAAGGTGACCATGAGAGTGGCACTTGGCTTCTGATCTTTTTCAACAGCCTGCAGAATGACATCCAGCGCCACCCGGGCAGACTGCTGACGGATATGCATGGTTGTTTTGATATCCTCCCAGATTCGAAGCAGTGAAACTACATAGCGGGTCCCTTGGATTTTTTTAACTTTCAGCGAGCCCTTCTGCCCCGCAAGCCCTCGTCCATCCCTGCCCAGACCGTAAAGCAGATGTTGCAGTACCTCGGGATTGGAAGCCGTGCTTCCCTGATCTATCAACTTCTGATTCACCTGACGAAGATCAAGCTCCAGATGCTGCTCAACTTCCGCATCCCAGGCCTCACTGCTGAGAAGATCGACAAAGTCCCACTCCAGTGCGCAGATGGTCTCCAACTGTTTCTCCGCACTGTTTTTCACCTTGTAACGCAGCCAGGCCGAAAGGGTGGTTTCCTTGGTGAGCAGTCCCTGTTCGGCCATGTCGTGCAGGGTTTTCAACACCCTCTGGCTTTCGGTTTCATCCCCTGGTTCATCTTTGTCCCTTTCAAACGCAGAATAACCTGCCAGCTCATCGGCGCTGAAACTTTCATCCTGCCTGTCTTGCTGCATGAGCTCCCTGAGGATGACAAGCCACCGCTCCTGCTGCCGTCTGGAAAGCCCCAGGTCCGCAATCTTTTTTCGAGCCTCTGCAAGATCTTTCACCAGGGGCCTGCCCTGGAATACCCTGGTGAAGTTCTCGTTACGTTCAAGAAAACCCGCACGTTCAAGCCAGGCCAGTGCTGTCCGTACCCGAGTCTCGGGATCTGTTTTCTCCACCTCATTGAGCTCGACCACCTGCTGGCGGATGATGTCTCCCGCGGTCATCACCACCTCATTGGTTCCTCTTGCGGCATAGCGAATCCCACGCAGGATCTGGCTGATATCCTTTCGGGCGAGGCGGGAAAAACAGGAGAGCTGAAACTGTTTTTCAATATCCTGCTCGTCAAAGACCAGCACACATTCCGCCTGCTTCAGATCCCGTCCTGCACGGCCCGCCTCCTGGAGATAGTTTTCAAGCGATCCCGGGACATCGGCATGGATCACCAGCCGCACATCCTCCTTGTCGATTCCCATGCCAAAGGCGTTGGTGGCACAGATGATCGGCAATTCCCCGCTGATAAAAGCCTCCTGCAGACGCTTTTTTACCGGGACCTCGAGTCCGGCATGAAAGGGTTCCACCGTATAGCCCTGGTTTGCCAGAAACTCAGCCAGGAGCTCGGTATTTTTCCTGGTGGCACAGTAGATGACAACGCTGCCCTTACCCTCTTCATATCGCTCCTGCAGCAGACTGAGAATGGTACGATTTTTTTCACTGGTCTCTGCACTTACCACCTGGTAGCTGAGATTGGTCCGTTCATGGCCGCCTTCAAAAAGCTCTACCTTTTTTCCAAGCTCTGACTGGATAAGGTCAACGATTTCCCGGCGGACATCCTTCTTGGCCGTGGCTGTGAAACACTGTACTGGAGGAATTGCCGCCTGTGCCTCCTCTGCCCGTTCCCGAATAAACCGGATGGCGTAGAGATAATCCGGCCGGAAATCGTGGCCCCATTTGGAAAGGCAATGCGCCTCGTCAAATACCCAGGCACCGATTTCGCGCTGGCGGACCGTGGAAAGAAAGGAAGGGTTGCGCAACTGTTCCGGCGAGACGTAGAGGATACCGATATCACCAAGCCGCACCGCCTCGATGACTTCCGCCCGCTCCACCGGGGTCAACATGCCGTAAAGCGCTGCTGCCAGCCTGGTTCCTGTCTGCCGGCAGAAGTTATCGACCTGATCCTTCATCAGGGCCTGCAGGGGCGAGATGACAATGGTCAGTTGATTACATCGCCTGTAGCGCATGATTGCCGGCAGCAGGTAACAAAGCGATTTGCCGCCACCAGTCGGCAGAACAGCAAACATGGTCCTGTTGCCGGCCGCAGCCCGGACAATTTCCCCCTGCAGGCTTTCCCCGGTCTCTGTTGCCGGATGTGGACGAAAGGACGGAAAACCATAGTATCGTTCCAGGTAGCCCTGCGGATCAAAATGCTCGCTGCAGTAAGGACAGGCGGGATCCCTGCAGTCCACATCCCGCAACGTACGCAGCACTGTCGTAATCTGCGGAAAACGGCGTCTCACCCAAAGTGGCAGAATGGAGTTTCCGTCCGCAACCGACAACCAGGCACTGACATAGGCATAGAGAACAGGCTCTCCAACCCCATCGTGGAGTTCATTCACCAGTTGCTGCGCGGCTGTCCTGCAGCCATGCTTGCCGGCAAACCAGCCAAAGGCCTCAAAAAGATCTGCACCGGTCAAGAGAGGAATCCCCATGGCCGCAAGCGATTCACCAGTACCACGAAACGGCCTGCTCTGCTCCAGAAAGCCGCGATAGTGAACAACAGATTCATCACCGGCTGCAAACCGCTCCACCAGCGCCTGCCACTGCTCACAGAAGATGCGCCCGGCAAGACGGGCATCCTGTTCAGGATTACTCATGCTGTCCCGGACAATTTGATAATCCTTCACCAATCGATGATAGGGGTTTGCCGGATAGGCGAGGGGGGAGAGAACAAGGGTATCGATGGCCGGTTTTTTCAGCAGCGGAAGACCGGGGGCAATTGCCTTGAGACGGGGGATATCATGGTCGATGATATTGTGACCGAGCAGGAACCTGGCATCCGAAGCAAACCCGGAGAGTTCTTCAATCGTCTCAGGGGTGATCCTCTTGCCTGGCCTGCAGAGAAAAATCTCATCTCCCAATATACCGGCCAAAGCATAGATCACCCCATGCTCGTTGACTTCAATATCAAGGAGCAGGCAGCTCTTGAGAAAATCCTGACAGGGATTGTTCACCATCTCAAACCGGTACGGCTGTTTAGCCAGATAGAACTCGGCATGGGGCAGGAGCCAGGAGTGGTCGTCGAGAAAGGCTACGGCTGGTATCGGATGCGCCCACGTACCGCTGTCGCGGAATTTCTTGACCTTCCTTGCGAAGCGGCACCACCAGTGGGCGGCATCAGCTGCTCCATGCCGGTGTCACACAGCGCCTCATCGGCCGGAAACCAGTGAATCTCCGGGTCCAGTACCGTGTGCGGGGAATCGGGAAAGTCGGGATGCAGGGCCAATGTCTAACCTTCTCTTGATTGAGCCAGTTGCTCAGGCGCCATACGAACAGGCTTGCCATTGCGCATAATCACGGCGTAGTGGCCAAGTCGCTGTTTTCTTTCCAGGGCTTTGGCAACAGCGCGAGCCAGGGCGGTGTCGTGGCGATCCTCCTGCCGGAGCCTGAGCGGTGCATCCTGTTTCCAGAGCCGGATGGCCAGGAGGAGGATATAACCCACGCCCATCCATTTGACCGCGTGAAACAGCAGGGGCATGTTTTTCAGCAGCAAACCCAGGCCCAGCGAGGCCAGGACGATCTGAATGGCGTTGGCGCTGACATTGCCGACAATGGTCTGGAGCGTCTTCAGGCTGCCATAGCGGATGCCGTGGGACAGGGACAGCAGCACCGACGGTCCCGGCGTCAGCACCAGGAGCGTGACCGTGGCAACGAAGATGGGCCAGTTTTCCATACGTTCCACCCAGACAGTGATCAGGCCCGAAACCGGTAATACTGCGGATTGACGAAGGAACCGACCAGAAACAGCCCGGCCAGGAACCCGCCGATATGTGCCCAGAAGGCCACCCCGCCACCGGCGGATGCCAGGGCTGGCAATCCGCCAAGCAACTGGATCAGGAACCAGTAGCCAAGCATGGCAATGGCCGGCACCTCGAAAGTGGTAATAAAAAAGCCAAGAAAAACAAGGGTGAGCACCCTGGCGTGAGGGTAGAGCCGGGCATAACCGCCCATCACTCCGCCAATTGCCCCGGAAGCACCAACCATGGGCAGGATCGATGAAGGCTGGGTCACGGTCTGGGCGGCAGCCGCGGCCAGGCCGCAAATCAGGTAGAAGGTGAAGAAACGAACAGGTCCCATGGCGTCTTCCACATTATCGCCAAAGACCCAAAGAAACCACATGTTACCGATCAGATGAAACCATCCTCCGTGCATGAACATGTGAGTAAAGATGGTATAGATCCCACCCTGACCCTCGATCACGCAGTACAGGTCCCGGCCGACCTGGACCTGGGTTCCCGGCGGCACCAGGCCCAGAACCTTACCGGGAATCAGGCCGAAATAACACAGCGAGCGGGCCAGGGCATGGGGTGAGCCAAAGCCCTGGAGGAACACCCACGAAGCCACACAGACGACAATGATGCCGATGGTCGTGACCGGCGTTCTTGCCGTCGGGTTTACGTCATGGAGAGGAAACATGTCCCTGCTACGGCACCAGCCGCACCGCACCCTTGTCGGCAGAGGCGGCAAAATGGGCATAGGCGCGCAGGGCCGGGGACACGGTCCGCTCCCGGTCCGGTGTGAATGCGGCCTCGCCCCTGGCCTCTTCCTCGGCCCGCCGGCGGGCCAGTTCGTCCTCGGAGATCATCAGGTTGATGGTCCGCTCCGGGATGTTGATATCCACGGGATCACCGTTGCGAACCAGGCCGATAGCTCCACCACCGGCCGCCTCGGGCGACACATGGCCGATGGACAGGCCCGAAGTGCCGCCGGAGAACCGGCCATCGGTGACCAATGCGCACTCGGCACCGAGATGCATGGATTTCAGATAGGAGGTGGGGTAAAGCATCTCCTGCATGCCCGGTCCGCCCCGGGGCCCTTCGTAGAGGATGAAAACCACGTCCCCGGCCTTGATCTCGCCACCGAGGATACCCTCACAGGCGTCCTCCTGGGAGTGATACACCCGGGCCGTACCCTTGAAATGGAGAATTGAGGGATCAACGCCGGCGGTCTTGACGATGCAGCCATCTGCGGCAATGTTGCCGTAAAGCACGGCCAGTCCCCCATCCCTTGAGTAGCAGTGTTCCAGATCACGGATACAACCGCCGGCCCGGTCCCGGTCCAGTTCGTCATACATGGTATCCTGCGACCCCATGACCAGGTTACGGCCCGTCCGGGCCGGGGCCGAGCGATACAGTTCAATGGCCTCGCCGGTCACGGTGTCGCGCATGATGTCATACCGGTCCAGGGCCTCGGCCAGGGAGAGACCGTCGGCACGGAAGACCGAGGTATCCACAAGCCCGGCCCGGTCCAGCTCACCGAGGATACCCAGGATACCCCCGGCCCGGTTGACGTCTTCCACGTGATAATGGGAGCTGGGCGCCACCTTGCACAGGTTGGGCACCTTGCGGGAAAGAGAATCGATATCCGCCATTGTGAAATCCACCCCGGCCTCGTTGGCAATGGCCAGAATATGCAGCACTGTGTTGGTGGACCCGCCCATGGCGATATCGAGCGCCATGGCGTTCATGAACGAGGCCCGGGTGGCGATGGAGCGCGGTAGAACAGAGGCGTCCTCGTTGTCATACCATGCCTCACACATGGCCACGATCCTGCGGGCCGCCTTTTCAAAAAGACCCAGCCGGTTGCGATGGGTGGCCACCACTGTACCGTTACCGGGCAGGGCCAGTCCCAGGGCCTCGTTGAGGCAGTTCATGGAGTTAGCGGTGAACATGCCGGAACACGAACCGCAGGTGGGGCAGGCCGAGCGCTCGATGACCGCGATCTCCTCATCGGATACCGAGGCATCTCCGGCCAGGACCATGGCATCCACCAGGTCCAGGGCCCTGTCGCCGGCATGGCCGGCCTCCATGGGTCCGCCCGAGACGAAGATGGCCGGGATGTTGAGCCGCATGGCCGCCATGAGCATACCCGGGGTGATCTTGTCGCAGTTGGAAATGCAGACCATGGCATCGACTTTATGAGCGTTGCACATGTATTCCACGCTGTCCGCGATCAGCTCCCGCGACGGCAGGGAATAGAGCATGCCATCATGGCCCATGGCAATACCGTCATCAATGGCGATGGTGTTGAACTCCGGGGCGAAGCAGCCCTGCTCCTCGATATATTTCTTCACCTGCTGGCCAATCTCATGCAGGTGCACATGCCCGGGCACCATCTGGGTAAACGAGTTGACCACCGCGATGACCGGCCGCCCGATCTGCTCCTCTGTCATGCCGTTTGCCCGCCACAAAGCCCGGGCTCCAGCCATTCGTCGCCCCTGGGTGGTCACCGCGCTGCGAAGTGAAATAGCCATGATGTCAACTTCTCCTTAACTTAAAATCACTCTTTCGATTTTTTTCTTGTATTTTATCCTGCGCACGAGATAGTACCTAATCAGAGTACTTTGTCAATTTTTCCCTGGACCGTGACGGAAAATTATTTTTGACATTTACCTGGATTACCATTTTAAACAAGAAACAATCACGGACAGATTCCGGTTAACCTCAGCCAATATCCATGAAACAGCAGGAAATCAATTATTGGATCACAGCCATGATGCAGACCCACGGCCGGGTTTCTGACCTGAACATCACCGTGGGCCGCCCTCTTCAGGTGGAGAGCGACGGGGTGCTGGTACCGGCGGACGTGGAGCCGCCGGTCACCGAGCTGACTCCTTTCCAGGCCGAGGTCTTCGCCCTCAATCTCATCGGCGGCAACCGCCGCCTGCTGCGCGACCTGATCACCAAGGGCTCCTGCGACCTCTCCTATTCCCTGGAAAACACGGCCCGTTTCCGGGTCAATATCTTCACCCAGAAGGGTTTTTTCACTTCGGTACTGCGAAAGCTGGAGACCAGAATACCGTCCATCAGCGGATTTGACTTTCCCGAAGCCTTTGAGAAAATGGCCCGGGAAAAAAACGGCCTCATCCTCTTCACCGGCGCCACCGGTACCGGCAAGACGACCTCCATGGCAGCCATCCTCAATCGCATCAACGAGGAACGTGCCATCCATGTGGTCACCCTGGAAGACCCGATCGAATACATCCACCCCCACAAGAAAGCCACCTTCAACCAGCGTGAAATGGGCGATGACTTCGACACCTTTGCCGGCGGCCTGAGGGCCGCGCTTCGCCAGGCGCCCAAGGTTATCCTGGTCGGCGAGATCCGTGACCGCGAGACCCTGGAAATTGCCCTGACCGCGGCCGAGACCGGGCACGTGGTCTTTTCCACCCTGCACACCATCGATGCCGGCCAGACCATCAACCGGATTCTTGGCATGTTCGAGAAGGATGAACAGCCTCAGATCCGCAACCGGCTCGTGGATACCATCCGCTGGATCGTCAGCCAGCGGTTGCCGCCCAGAATCGGCGGCGGCCGGATCGCGGCCCTGGAAATCCTCTGCACCTCTCTACGGATCAAGGATCTCATCCTCAACGGCGAAACCGAAGAAAAGACTTTCTACAACGTGCTCAAGGAAGGCTCGGCCCACGACATGCGTACTTTTGACCAGCACCTGCTGGAACTTTACGAACAGGGTCTGATCACCGAGGAGTCGGCCATTGCCTACTGTTCGCATCGGAGCGAAATCAAGCGCGGCCTGGATACGATCAAGGCGGCCCGGGGCGAAAAGACCTCGGACATCGAAGGACTGGCCGTGGAACAGGACGAAAAGGACCCCTTCGGCTGGTCCTGACCGTAACAACCAAAAAGAGTAGAGACAAAGCTCCATGATTTCATCCTGCCCCCACTGTCAGACAAACCTGCATCTCTCCCAAGCGCAGAAGACCAGGCTTCAGCAGGCGCTGGCCCGGCTGGAATCGGGAAAAAGCCTGAGCATAAAGTGTCCCAACTGCCACCAGGCCATCAGGCTTGGCCCGGAACACACCACCGTCAAAGAAAATCCCGGCCTGCGGCCGCCCCCACCACCCGACATCAACTGGCTCAAGGATGGCCGCTTCGAAACCGACGAAAAGATCCAGGACGTGCCCATGGCCCTGATCATGCATCCGGATCCGACAATGAGCGAAAAACTGAAGACCGCCATGGAGTCGGTTGGATACCAGGTCATGATTGCCGATTCCGTTGCCAACGCCCGGGAACGGATGCAGTTTGTCAACTTTGCCTGCGTGGTCCTGCACAGCCGCTTCGAGGGAAACAGTCTGGACGAATCCACCTTTCACCAGTTCATGCGAAAAATGGCGATGGATCGCCGGCGGTATGTTTTCTATATTCTCATGGGTCCGGAGTTTCACTCCCTCTACAACCTTCAGGCCCTGTCATTAAGCGCCAACCTCGTCGTCAACGATAAGGACCTCAAATATTTCGACACCATTTTGCGCAAAGCCATTCCGGAGTATGAAGAACTCTTCGGCCCCCTGCTGGAAGAACTTGGTGCCCATGGCAAACGCTGATCTGCCAACAGGGATCAGGATACGCCCACTTGAAAAACCATGCAAAAAAAAGACAGTTTTTCAACAGGAAACAGTTGTTTTTCGAAAACAACTTTGGTAATAGAGGTATTTTATACCTGAACTGAGTGTTTCACTGGAACTGCAGTAAAAAAACAAATCATTTTAAATGGTTTCCTGCCCAGGATGGCATAGACGGGTGAAACCCTTCCTGTTTTTATGCTGACCGGGACAGGCCAGGCAGCAAGTGCCTCCAGGATGATAACCCCGTCCGGGCAAAGCCACCGGGCTCGATTCATTTCTGGGCCAGCCGAAAACAACTGAGTGCAGGCAAACAGTACTGCCCGTGGAGGGGCAGTATTTTTATTTAACTTTTTACCCCGATAATCTCAAACGGCTGGCATGTGCCGGTCAACAGAGGAAGTGCAACCCATGACTGAAAATGGAACTCAGCCCGCCATGGCGGCAGCAGAAAATGGCACCGAGGAGATGAGCTTTGCTGAACTCTTCGAGCAGGAAGACAACAACACCGTTATCAAAGTAGGAGAGGTAGCGATCGGCACCGTCGTTGATATCAACAACGATGCCGTACTCATCGATGTGGGGGACAAGGCGGAGAGCTACATCCCGCTCTCAGAATTCCGCCACGAGGATCCGGACCGGGAAATCAAGATCGGTGACAAGTTCGAGGTATTCATAGAAAAACGCAAGGAAGAGGGCGGCCTGCAGCTCTCCCGTGAAAAAGCCATTGCCATTAAAGTCTGGGAAAAGATAGCAAAAATCCAGGAAGAAGACGGCACCATCGAGGGCCGTATCGAGAACCGGGTCAAAGGCGGCATGTCTGTTGACATCGGGGTTCCGGCCTTCCTGCCCTATTCGCAGATCGACCTGCGTCCAGTCAAGGATCTGGACAGCCTCATCGGCAAGACCTTCGAGTTCAAAATCCTCAAGTTCAACCGCAAACGCAACAACGTGGTTATCTCCCGCCGGGCCATTCTCGAAGAGAAACGGGCCAAACTGCGCGAGAAGATGCGCTCCACCCTGGAAGAAGGTCAGACCATCCGGGGCGCCATCACCAACATCACCGACTACGGATTGTTCATCGACCTCGGCGGCATGGACGGCCTGTGTCATATCACCGACCTTTCCTGGGGCCGGGTGTCGCATCCGTCCAAGCTTTATAATGTGGGCGATGAAATAGAGGTCAAGATCCTCAAATACGATAAGGAAAACGACCGCGTTTCCCTGGGTGTCAAGCAGCTCAAATCCGACCCGTGGGAACGGGTACCGGAAGATTATGCCGTTGGATCCCGGGTCAAGGGCAAGG
Source organism: Desulfolithobacter sp. (assembly GCF_054025815.1). Taxonomy (NCBI): domain Bacteria; kingdom Pseudomonadati; phylum Thermodesulfobacteriota; class Desulfobulbia; order Desulfobulbales; family Desulfobulbaceae; genus Desulfolithobacter; species Desulfolithobacter sp. The sequence continues at coordinate 22,236 of NZ_JBPMMS010000025.1, forward strand.
TAGTTTCCATCACCGATTACGGTGTGTTCGTGGAGCTTGAGGAAGGTGTCGAGGGACTGGTTCACATCTCCGAGATGAGCTGGTCCAAGAAGCCGCGCCATCCCTCCAAAATGGTTACCGTGGGCGACGAGATAGAGGTCCAGGTACTAAAGGTCGAGGCCGAGACAAAACGTATTTCCCTGGGCATGAAGCAACTGCAGCCCAACCCGTGGGATGTGGTCGAGGAAAACTATCCGGTCGGATCCATCATCGAGGGCAAGATCAAGAACATCACCGATTTCGGTATTTTCATCGGTATCGAGGAAGGCATCGACGGCCTGATTCACGTATCTGATCTCTCCTGGACCGAGCGGATCAAGCATCCGTCCGAGAAGTATGCCAAGGGTGAGACCATCCAGGCGGTCGTCCTGAAGATCGACAAGGAAAACGAACGGTTCTCGCTTGGTGTCAAACAACTGCAGCCGGATCCGTGGCAGGCGGCCCTGACCAACTACCCCACTGGCTCCGCAGTGGAAGGCACGATCACCAATGTCACTGATTTCGGAGTGTTTGTGCAGCTTGAGGAAGGCATCGAAGGACTGGTCCATGTCTCCGAGATCAGCCGCGAAAAGGTCAAGACACCGGTGGGCATGTTCAATGTCGGCGACACCCTCAAGGCAATGGTCATCAATGTATCACCTGATGACCGCAAGATCGGCCTGTCCATCAAGGCGCTCGAGCAGAAGGATGAAACCGGTTCCATGCCTTCGGAATACGAGGCCGGAGAGACTGCGGCCCCATCCACCTTTGGCGACCTCTTGAAAAAGGCGGCTGCCGAAGGGCAAGACGACGACTCGGGCAAATAACATTAAATTGCAACGTGTTGAATTATAAGGGTATTTGGCTTATGGCCAATACCCTTTTCCCATTTTGCCAGAACAGGGGCTTCTCTGTGCCTTTGCCCTGGCTTTGAAAGAGGTAGAGAGACGATGCTTAAACGGGAACTGGTTAATGAAGTTGCTGAGCAGCTGGGCGGGTACTACAAACAGGATATCGCCCGGGCAGTGGACATTATCCTGGAAGAAATATCCCAGGCGCTGGTTGATGGACGCCGGGTGGAAATCCGTGGTTTTGGCAGTTTTTCCGTCCGGACGCGCAAGCCGCGCACAACCAAGAATCCGAAGACAGGCAAAATGATGAATATTCCTGCCCGCAAAACACTTCATTTCACCATGAGTAAATCACTCAAGGAAGTGCTTATCGAGGAGTAATAGCAGGAAACCAGGTCTTGGCCGGGGCTGCTCTGTTGGCCCCGGCTTTTTTATTTTTTTAACACCAAAGTTCAGTACCCACAGCACCTCCGCCAAAAAGGATAACAACGCTTTCCCTGGAAAAATAAGTTGTCTCTTTTTTGTCGAATTCCACTGTTCGCAGCAAGAGTGGAGAGAGCCGGGAGGAAAGAAGAGGCAGGTTATGCTATGCTCCTGCTACAGGAATGCGGAGATGTCGCCCTTGCCCTCGCGCAGGATCTCTGGCTGATCGTCGACGAGGGAGATTATGGTGGACGGGTTGGGAAAGACTTCGCCGCCGTCGATTATGAGATCCACCTGGGAGCCGAATCGGTCGGCCACATCATAGGCATCGATCACAGGCTCGTCATCGTCCTCGCGCATGGCCGAAGTGTTGAGAACCGGGTTGCCCAAGGCCTCGATGATGGCCAGACATATGGAATTGTCCGGCACCCTGATGCCAACGGTCTTCTGCCTGGTCAGCATGATTTTCGGCACCAGCTTGGTTCCGGGCAGAACAAATGTGTAAGGACCGGGCAGGTTCTTGCGCATCAACCGGTAGGCCGTATTGCCCACATGACTGTACCTGGCGATGTCCTTCAGATCCGGACACATGAAAGAGAACGGTTTGTGTTTGGGCCGTTTCTTGATCTGATAGACCCGCTTGACCGCCTTCTGATTGAAGATATCGCAGCCGATGCCGTACATGGTGTCAGTGGGATAACAGATGACTCCGCCTCTCTTGAGAACATCGGCAACACGGGCGATGAGCCGGGGCTGGGGATTGTATGGATTTATTTCGAGTAATGAAGCCATGGAAAAATGCGGGTGAACCCTGGCAGCCGGTTACGTGGTCGCCGAACCGGACGAAGCCTTCTGATTACAGTGCAAGGTCAAATAAAGCAGGAATCTCCCGCCAGTGCCAGAGATATTTTTCACAACCCCGTTTTCTTTTACCGTGTAACATGCTACACTGCCGATAGGAATAGTTACTACCTAACCAGCATGGACCTACCGTACCCTGGTAGTCGTCAGTTACCCACGATCGATGAAAACTCCTTCGGCCCCAACGGATCCGGGGAGATTTTTAACCAAAAGGAGTTCCAATGTTCAACGAGGATATCCCGCCGGCATATACCTTTGACGATGTTCTTCTCATACCCGCGGCTTCCGAGGTTCTGCCATCGGAGGTCTCGCTGGCCACCCGCCTCACCGACAAGATCAAGCTCAACGCCCCCTTGATCAGCGCGGCCATGGACACGGTCACCGAGCACCGCACCGCCATTGCCATGGCCCGGGAAGGCGGCATAGGTATCATCCACAAGAATATGAGTATCAGTGACCAGGCCCGGGAAGTGGAGCGGGTCAAGAAGTCGGAATACGGTATGATCATCGACCCGGTCACGGTTACGGAAGATCAGTCGGTAGCCGACGTCCAGAATATCATGCGTACCTACAAGATTTCCGGTCTTCCGGTACTCAAGAAGGAAAAACTGGTCGGTATCGTCACCAACCGCGACTTGCGCTTTGTCTCGGACGACAACCTGAAGGTGCGCGATGTCATGACCTCCAAAAACCTGATCACCGCACCGGTGGGTATCGATCTTGAGCACTCCAAGGCCCTGCTTCACGAGCATCGCATCGAAAAACTGCTCGTTGTCGACGAAGAGGGCAACCTCAAGGGATTGATCACCATCAAGGATATAGAGAAGCTGAAAAAATACCCCAATGCAGCCAAGGACGATATCGGCCGGCTGCTGGTGGGCGCTGCCATCGGCATCTCCGGCGACATGCAGGAACGGACCAAGGCCCTGGTGGACGCAGGTGTGGACGTGGTGGTGCTCGACTCGGCCCACGGCCATTCGGCCGGGGTCATCAAGGCCCTGGAGATGATCAAGAATCTCTTTCCCGACCTGCAGGTGATCGCCGGCAATGTGGCCACCGCCGAAGGCACGGCCGATCTGATCAGGGCCGGAGCCAACGCGGTGAAGGTCGGGGTCGGCCCCGGATCCATCTGCACCACCCGTATCGTTGCCGGTGTCGGTGTGCCCCAGCTCACCGCGCTCAAGAACTGCACCGAAGAGGCCAGAAAACACGGTATCCCGGTCATTGCCGACGGCGGCATCAAGTTTTCCGGCGATATCTGCAAGGCCATCGGTATCGGCGCCCATACGGTCATGGTCGGCTCGCTCTTTGCCGGCACTGACGAAACCCCGGGAGAAACCTTCCTCTACCAGGGGCGTAAATACAAAGGTTATCGTGGAATGGGGTCGCTTGGCGCCATGAAGGAAGGCTCCTCGGACCGCTATTTCCAGAAAAAGGAAAGTTCCAAGCTGGTGCCCGAGGGCATCGAGGGAAAGGTCCCCTACCGGGGTCCAATCTCCGAGATGATCTACCAGCTCCTGGGCGGTCTGCGCTCCGGCATGGGCTACGTAGGCGCGGCAACCATTGAAGAGCTGCACAAGCGGGCCCGCTTTGTCCGCATCTCACCGGCCGGGCTGCGGGAATCCCATGTCCATGATGTCATCATCACCCGGGAAGCACCCAACTACAGAACAGAGAGCATCTAATCCGCCGCAGGCCGGCACCGATGCCAACCGACCACCCTGATACCCTCATTACGTGACCCCATGGCAACACATACTGAAAAGATACTGATCCTCGATTTCGGCTCCCAGACGACCCAGCTCATAGCCCGGCGCATCCGGGAGCAAAAGGTCTACAGCGAAATCCACCCCTACAGCCTGTCCCTGGAAGAAATCAAGGCGCTCAAGCCGTCAGGTATTGTCCTTTCCGGCGGACCGGCCTCGGTCTACGACGACGACGCACCCATTTCCGATCCGGGCATCTTCGAACTCGACACCCCGGTGCTCGGCATATGCTACGGCGCCCAGTTGATGATGCAGCAGCTCGGAGGTCGAGTGGAGAAGGCGGAGAAAAGGGAGTTCGGCAAGGCCGAGCTTTCCATCGAGTACACCGGAGGTATCTTTGCCGGTATGGAAACACCGCCCATTCACTACCAGGTCTGGATGAGTCACGGAGACCGGATTGAGGTGCTGGCTCCGGGATTCGAGGTCACGGCCACCAGCCCGCATTCGCCCTGTGCCGCTCTCAGGCACCGGGAAAAACCCCTTGTTGCGGTCCAATTTCATCCCGAAGTCGCCCATACCCTGATAGGCACCGATGTTCTGCGAAATTTCATCTTCGGCATCTGCGGCTGCACACCTTCGTGGACCATGCACTCCTTCATCGACACCACGGTTCAGGAAATCCGCCACAAGGTGGGAGACGACCGGGTCATATGCGCCCTGTCCGGCGGAGTTGATTCATCGGTGACCGCTGCCCTGGTCCACCGTGCCATCGGCGATCAGCTGACCTGTATCTACGTCAACAACGGGCTCATGCGAACCGGGGAGTCGGAAAGCGTGCTTCGGTTCTTCCGCCAGAAAACCAGCCTCAAGGTCATCGACGTAGACGCTACTGACTACTTTCTCGACCAGCTCAAGGGAGTGGCCGATCCAGAGGAAAAACGCAAACGCATCGGCTACGGATTCATCAAAATTTTCGAGGAAGAGGCGAAAAAACTAGGCGAAGTCAAATACCTGGCCCAGGGAACTCTTTACCCTGATGTCATCGAGTCGGTGGAATTCCGTGGTAAGGCCCCCATCAAGTCGCACCATAACGTGGGTGGCCTGCCCGAGCGCATGCAGCTGGACCTGATCGAACCGCTGCGGGAACTGTTCAAGGATGAGGTTCGGGAACTGGGCCTGGAGCTTGGCCTGCCCGAGGAGGCTATCTACCGCCAGCCCTTCCCCGGACCGGGGCTCGGAATCCGAATCATGGGCGAGGTCACGGCCGAACGGCTCAACATCCTTCGCCAGGCCGATGTCATTGTTCTGGACGAATTCAAGAAAGAAGGTTGGTACCGGAAGGTATGGCAGTCCTTTGCCGTGCTTCTCCCTATCCAGACCGTAGGGGTCATGGGCGATGGCCGTACGTATGAGCATGTGATCGCCATCCGCTGCGTGGACAGCAAGGACGCCATGACCGCGGACTGGTCCCGGGTGGACTACGACCTGCTGGGCCGGATATCCAACCGGATCATAAACGAGGTCCGCGGCGTGAACCGGGTGGTCTACGACATTTCCTCCAAGCCCCCTTCCACCATCGAGTGGGAATAAAAACAAGATACCGGGAGAAAAGAGCACAGAGACAGCGGATATTTTCTTTTCACCCCTCGTCCGGAGCACCGACTCCTCAAAGAATATGCTCAAAACCGGAATATACGTCGACGCCGAGAATATCAAAATGTGTGGCGGGTACGGCATGCGCTACGACGTGCTTGTCGACCTGGCCAGCTCGGGCCGCTCCGTGATGTTGCGCGCCAACTGCTACCTGGCCGAAGACCGGGAGCGAACCACGCGTGACCAGGAGTATCGCCACAAGGTCTATGCCTATCATGACATTCTCCGCCAGTGCGGGTTCAAGATCATCAAGAAATATGTCCGCCGCTACCAGGACGAGGACGGCAACGTCACCACCAAGGCCAACGCCGACATGGACCTGGCTATCGATGCTCTGCTCCAGGCCCGCAACCTGGACCGGGTGATCCTGCTCACCGGTGATTCCGATTTCATCCGCCTGGTCATTGCCCTCCAGAACATGGGCTGCCGGGTGGAGGTCATCGGCTTCCGCAACGTCAGCCATGAACTCAAGGAAGTGGCGGACGCTTACTTTTCCGGGTACCTGATACCGGGTCTGCTGCCAATCCAGCAGGGCGGCAGCGTCCAGAATGACGAGTGGCAGCGGGGCACGGTGACCAGCTTCCACCCGGATCGCGGTTTTGGTTTTTTCCGGTATTATGACATGGTCGATGGGATCCTGATTCCGCAGACAGTATTTTTTCACCTGTCCCAGTCTTCACTGGACGGAGATTACCACTTTCAGGACGCCTCCCAGATCTTTGAATTTCGGGTCGTCGACAATCCAGCCAACAACAACCGGTCCGAAGCCAGAGACATACGGCTGGTACGCGAAAACTGAGCCGGCAGCAGGAAAAAAGTATGTGGAACGTCATAGTGGATAACGACAGATGTCAGGGCTGTAGAACCTGTGTGGATGCCTGCCCCGGCGAAGTATACGAGATAGTGGATAACCTGGCCAGACCGGTCAGGATGGACGACTGCCACGGCTGCCATACCTGCGAAGCACTCTGTGAGCATGATGCCTGCCATATCGAGGCCCGGTAACGGAACCGCTTTCCTGTCCGTCCCTCTGTACCACGGGCCGACAGTGCCGGTACCGGCTGTGGTGCTCCCATAACCCTGGAACCTGTTTCCCATGCATATTGATCTCCTTTTTGACCTGGATGGCACCCTGTGCGATCCTCGAACCGGTATAGTCCGCAGTTTCAACCATGCCTTGCGTGTTCTCGACCGGCCGGAACTGCCGGCAGAAGAACTGGAGCAGTTCATCGGCCCGCCCCTGGAACAGGCTTTCGAGACGCTCCTGCCCGGCGGCGACGAAACCGCGATAACCCGGGCTGTGGCCGCGTTCCGCGAACAGTATGTCGCCACCGGCTGGAAAGAGAACATGGTCTACGCCGGTGTTCACGAGGTCCTGCAGGAACTGCGGAACAAGGGCTATACCATGGCGGTCTGCACGGCCAAGCGTACCGGTGTCGCCACCATGATCCTGGAGCATTTCCAGCTTAGCCCCTATTTTGCCGGGGTGTTTGGCGCCGACCTTGCCGCGACCAAGTCGCGCCTGATCGCCCGCCTGATCGAAAACAATCTGTGTACCGATTCTACCTGGATGATCGGCGACCGGTGTTACGACATTCTTGCGGCGACGGATAACGGCCTGCGGTCCGTCGGAGTACTCTGGGGCTACGGCCCGGCAGAAGAACTGGAACTGTGCCTCCCCAGTCTTTTTGCCCGCCAGCCGCACGACCTGAAAAACATTCATTTTTCATGACATTTTGATCCAAAAGGGCTATTTTTCTGAATTGCGTGTCATCGCGGTTCCCTATATGATCCAGAGCGGACACACAATCCATCCTCAGTGCACCAAGGTACGTCATGATTTCTGTTATCATTCCGATATACAACGAAAAAGACTCCATAGATCCCCTGCAGCGAGATATAGAGCGGGTAATGAAAGCACTGGCGCAAGACTATGAGATTCTGTTCGTCGATGATGGCAGTACCGATGGCTCCACCGAGCTTATCCGCGAAAAAGAGGCCGCCAGCCCGGTAATACGAGCCATCTTCTTCCGCAAGAATTTCGGTAAATCAGCGGCCCTCAACGCCGGTTTCCAGGCATCCAGGGGAGAAATCATCTTGACCCTGGACGGAGATCTGCAGGATGACCCCGAAGAGATACCCAAATTTCTGGCCAAGATAAACGAGGGATATGACCTGGTGACCGGCTGGAAGGTGAAGCGCAAGGATCCGCTGGAGAAACGGCTGCCCTCCAAACTGTTTAATGCCATTACCTCCAGGATGAGCGGCCTCAACCTGCGGGACTACAACTGCGGTTTCAAGTGTTACCGCCGGGAAGTAATCGAGGAAATCCGTCTGTACGGTGAACTGCACCGTTTTATCCCCTTCCTGGCCCACAAAAAGGGTTTCCGGGTGGCGGAGATTCCGGTGAAGCACCATGCCCGCCGGTTCGGGAGTTCCAAGTTCGGCCTGGAACGATATTTCCGCGGCTTTTTCGACCTGTTGACCGTAGTCTTCATTACCAACTACCTGACCCGGCCCATTCATTTTCTCGGCGGCATCAGCACGATCTTTTTCGGCAGCGGAGTGGCGATATTCAGTTATCTCTTCTTTGGGCGCTGGATTCACGGCCAGTCCATTGGTACCAGCCCGCTTTTCAGCATATCCATCTTTCTGCTCGGAACCGGTATACAGATTTTCACCGTAGGACTGGTGGCGGAACTCATTGTCCACAACCGTGAACGCGATAACATCCAGAACTATTCCATACGCAAATAATCACCTTGAAACTCATTAAATTTTTCACATCTTCAAGTATCGGCACCGGGGTCGACTTCACCATCTATACCGTGCTGTCCACCTTTCTCTTTCCGCCGGTCGCCAACCTGATCAGCGCCGGAGCCGGCATGGTGACCAACTACATCATCCAGCGCCGCTTTGTCTTTGAGGCCTCGAGGTCCATACCGGTTTCCTTCATTCTCTCGGTGCTGTTTTCCCTGGGCGGGATCGGACTGGGCACCCTGTTCATCTATATCCTGATCCACATTCCGGTCATGCGCCAGCAACCGGTCATGGCCAAGATCATCAGTACGGCCATCATTTTTTTCTACAACTACGAAACAAAGAAAATCGCTTTTGGTGACACAAAGGAGCGGTCTGTTGCGTCCAATTACTGATTTCATCCTCCAGCGATTTCCCCTTTTCATCGGTTTCTATTTTCTCGCCCACCTGTTCCTGCGCCTTGCGAGCAACAACACCCTCACCATCGACGAATCTGAGCAGATGCTGGTATCCCAGTATTTCAGCCTGGGCTACAATGCCCAGCCGCCACTCTACACCTGGATTCAGATCCTGTTCTTCAGGATCTTCGGCCAGTCGATCCTGGCCATTGCCCTGCTCAAGAATCTTTTTCTCTACCTGCTCTATATTTTCACCTGGCTCAGCGCCAGGGAAATCAGCCGGGACAGACTGGTGGCCACCCTGTCGGCGCTTTCCCTGATCCTCCTCTTTCAGATCGCCTGGGTGGCCCAGATCGACCAGATCCATTCGGCGGCAGTTACCACGACCGGTGCGGCGGCCCTTTATTTCTTCCTGCGTCTGGTCAACCACGGCAGGGCTGTGGATTACCTGATTTTCGGACTGGTCGCCGGCTGCGGCCTGTTGTTCAAGTACAACTTCCTTCTCCTGCTCCTGGCCATGGGCCTCACCTGTTTGTCCATGGCCGAACTGCGACCCAGGATCCTGACCCGGAAGGTCTTTTTGGCCTTGGGACCAATCATTCTCATCATCCTGCCTCACACCCTGTGGTTCATCCAGCACACCGGCCTGGCCACTGGAGAAACCATCCAGCGGATGAATATGGACGATATCGGCCACCCGGTCCAGGACCGGCTCCGCGGCATGGCCGATCTGCTCAAGGCCAGCCTGGCCTTTGTCAGTCCCTTCTGGCTTGTCTTCCTGCTCCTGTTTCGCAAAGGTCTGGGACCCAGCCGTTATCCCCGAAGCAAAATCCTCGGCTCTATCCTGATCTGGACTGTCGTCCTCCTTGTCCTCATCATCATGGCCAGCGGTATATCAAACATCAAAGAGCGATGGCTGCAACCCTACCTTTTCTTCTTTCCTCTCTGGTGTCTGCTCCATGTCCACAAATCGGAGCTGCGCACCAGGGCGACAAAACTTGCAGCCACCGCGGCTGTCTTCATGTCCCTGGTTCTTCTTGTCATCCCGCTGCGCCTGGTCACCATAGATCTCACAGGAAAACCACACCGGGAGAATTACCCGTTCAAACAGCTTGCCGAGCGGATTCAAACCCGGGGAATCAAGCCGCAGCTTATCGTTGCCCAGGACATGTTCATCGCCGGCAACCTGCGCCTTTTTTTTCCGCAAACCCTGGTCCGCACGCCCGCCATACCCGGGGCTCCGCTCCCTGAAACGGAAACGATTCTCCTGGTCTGGCACAATCACAAGCCACCGCTGGCCCGGAAAATTCTGGACCTGGAGAACTATCAGTGCACGGAATACGAAGAGAGCATTCCTTTCAAATTTTCCCGCAAACTGTTCTACAGGCCACACTACCTGGTCTGCAGAAACCTGAACCTGAATTAAATGTTCCAGGCCATGACACCTCGCCCACCCTTCCCTGCAGACTTCCAATGAAGACCGAATCCTCCGACGGCACCACCGGACCCAAAAGCCCCATACCGGCTGTCACCACCGGCCACCTTGTCCTGGCCGGAGATATCGGCGCGACCAAGTCGGATCTCTGCCTGTGCCGGGAAACAACATCGGGGCTGGTGACAGTTCGGGAACAGAAATACCGCAACCGGGAGTGGAACTGCCTGGAGGACATTATCGATGACTTTCTCTCAACGGATCCGGAAAAGCCCAAAAGCGCCTGTTTCGGGATAGCCGGTCCCATCAGGGACAGCCGGGTACGGATGACCAACCTTGGCTGGACCCTGGACGCTGCCAGTCTCCAGAGCCGGTTTCATATCAGTCGGGTGGAACTGATCAACGACCTGGTGGCTCTGGCCCTGGGTACCCTGGAACTGACTTCCAGAGATCTCAAGCCCATAAACTGCGGCCAGCCTGATCCTGCCGGTGCCACAGGCGTGCTCGCGCCGGGAACCGGCCTGGGAGAGGCATTCATCCTTCGCCTGCCCACCGGGCCCCTGCCCTGCGGCTCTGAAGGGGGCCACGTGGGTTTCGCCCCCTGCGACGAGTTACAGATCAGGCTGCTGCGGTATCTCAGGCAGCGAAAAACGCACGTCAGTGTGGAAGATGTCTGTTCGGGACAGGCCATTCCACTGCTCTATGAATTTCTCTGCAGGGAAAGTGGAAATAGCAGCAAACCGCCTGCTGACCATGATCCGGATACCGGACCGACAGCGGCCATTGTCCAGGCAGCGCGCAACAGCCTGGAGGGACGAAAGGATGGCTGCGACCTGGCGGTCCGGGCACTGGAGCTCTTCTGGGACATCCTGGCCGCCGAGGCTGCCAACCTGACTCTCAAGGTGCTCTGCTGGGGCGGGATTTATATCGGCGGCGGCATGCCGCCCCGGATTCTCCCCTTTCTCAAGCCTGCCCGGTTCCTGGACTGTTTTGCCCGCGGGGTGTATCGGGATCTGCTGAATGCGGTCCCGATCCATGTTATCCTGAACCCGAAAACCGGCCTGCTCGGAGCCGCCTCCCGGGCCAGGGATATGCTCCGGGAAGAAAGCCCCTGAACCGAGAACCAGTCATTTTTCCGCGATGCAGCGTACAACGGTCTACAAAATCACTCTTTCCGTCACGGTTCTGGTCCTCCTGGGCCTGTTCTATCTCCTGGAACTGAACCAGCACCTCACCCTGGACACGCTCAAGGCACGGCAGGGCGAGCTCTCCGCGCTGGTCGCCCGCCACCGGGGCATCATGATCATTACTTATATGATCACCTACATCGTTATCATCGGACTGTCCCTGCCCGGAGCAGTGGTCCTGACCCTGGCCGGGGGAGCCATGTTCGGTTTGGTCACCGGCACCATAGTGGTCTCCTTTGCCTCGACCATCGGCGCGACCCTGGCCTGCCTGGCGGCCCGGTACCTGCTGCGGGACTGGGTCCGAAGCCGGTTCAGGGACAGGCTGCGAACAATAAACAAAGGCATGGCCCGCGAAGGCGCTCTTTATCTCTTTTCCCTGCGCCTGGTCCCGGTCTTCCCCTTTTTCCTCATCAACCTGGCCATGGGCCTGACCTCTATCCGGCTCACCACCTTCTATCTCGTCTCACAGCTCGGCATGCTGCCGGCGACCATCGTCTATGTCAATGCGGGGCGACAGCTCGCCCGGATTCAGTCACCGGCAGATGTCCTCTCCCCGGGGTTACTGATCTCCTTTGCCCTCCTGGGTCTTTTACCCCTGGCCGCCCGCAAACTGCTGGATCTCTACCGTCGATCACGGCGTCCTTCCTGAGGGTCATCCCTGCCCCCGAAAAAAACCGGCAGGCAGCGGTCTCCGGAAACATGGCCTTCATTCGTGCAATGACCTTGACGGCCCTGACACAAAGTATAATTGTATGAGTTGTGCGAAACGAATACCTGCACATCAGCGATCTGTGGATTGTGGTGCACCGTCGTCCCTGGATCAGATAAACCCGATAACCAGTAAACCAGCCTGGCTGGACCATATCAGAGAGCGGTCCAGCCTCGACAAACCATGAAAACCACCCTTGAACTGTCTACACTTGTGGTGGTTTTCGGATAACCAATGGAGCACATCATGAACACACAACACCAGCGGTCGAGGATGAGCGTGATCGCCGCGTTCTTCCTCTGTTTTTCCCTTCTGCTTTCCGGCCCCGTGCAGGCAGATAGCCACAGCGACGATATTGACATGCTTGCCCGCTCGGCCAAGGCTTTTGCCTCGGTGGTAAAAAAGGCTGCCCCGGCCGTGGTCCATGTCCGGGTGGAAAAAACTGTCCAGGGCCGACAGGGCGGACCCCAGGGGCCCAATCCATTTGATTTTTTCAACGATCCATTCTTCGAGCGGTTCTTCGGACCCCAGTTCCGCCATCCCCAGCCGCGACAACGCAAATTCAAGCAGCAGGCCGCAGGCTCGGGATTCATCATCTCCAGCGACGGATATATCCTGACCAATAATCACGTGGTCGAAGACGCTGACAATATCACCGTCCGCACGGCGGACAAAAGGGAGTTCAAGGCCAGGATCATTGGCACCGATCCACAATCGGACGTAGCTCTGATCAAGATCGACGGAGAGAACCTGCCGGTCCTGCCGCTGGGAGACTCGGACAGGCTGGAAGTGGGTGAATGGGTTATCGCCATTGGCAGTCCCTTTGAGCTCAGCCAGACTGTCACCGTGGGCGTGGTAAGCGCCAAGGGCCGTTCCGGAATCGGCCTCAACGATTACGAAAACTTTATCCAGACCGATGCCGCAATCAACCCCGGCAATTCCGGCGGTCCACTGCTCAACATCCACGGTGAGGCGATAGGCATCAATACCGCCATATTTTCCCGCTCCGGCGGCTACATGGGTATTGGGTTCGCTATTCCCATAAACATGGTAAAAGCTATCGAAAAACAGCTGCAGAAAAACGGTAAAGTCGTCCGGGGATGGCTGGGCGTGGTAATCCAGGACGTCAATGAAGACCTGGCAAAATCCTTTGAGCTGAAAACCGCCAGCGGTGTCCTGGTCTCTGAGGTGACCGAGAAATCACCGGCGGCCAGGGCCGGCCTCCAGCAGGGAGACGTGATCATTGCCCTGGACGGAAAGAAAATCAAGGACGTGGCTGAGCTGCGCAACCGCATCGCCCTCACTGCCCCCGGCAGCGATGTGACCCTGACCATTATCCGGGATGGCCGGGAAAAGAGCCTCCAGGTAACCATCGGCGAACAACCCTCTGACTTCGGCAGCATTGCCTCAAGAGGCCCGACCGGAGACACCGTGCTCAAGGAATTGGGCCTGACCCTGCAGAACCTGAACGATATGCTGGCCCAACAGTTCGGCTACGAAAAAGACCAGGGCGTGCTGATCGCCGACGTGGCGCCGGACAGCCCGGCAGACCGGGCCGGCCTCCAGCCGGGCCAGCTCATCGAAGAGGTGAACAAGGTCCGGGTTCACAATATCAGGGAGCTGAAAAAGGCCCTGAAACGGTCCCGACCTTCCAAGCAGATCCTCCTGCGGATCCGGGCTGGTGAATACAGCCGATATGTGGTCCTGCGGTCGGAATAATTCCCCTCCTGCCACCGGAAACGGCGCCGAATTGCGGCGCCGTTTTTTTAAGGTACAGCCTTCCACCGGATGGGCACCGCAGAGGAAAAAAATATGGAAATACAGTCTATTGACGAACTGAAGCAGGCCCTGCGCGACTTCTCGGCCCGTCGGGACTGGAACCAGTTTCACACCCCAAAGAATCTGGCCATGGCTCTGATCGTCGAGGCGGCCGAACTGGTGGAACAGTTCCAGTGGCTCTCACCGGAAGAAAGCATGAATCCTGATCCTGAACGACGTGAGGCAGTGGCCCGGGAGATGGCCGATGTGCTGATCTACCTGGTGCGGCTGGCCGACCGGCTGGACATCAATCTGCTGGAGGCGGCCGGGCAAAAGATCGTCCTCAATGCCAAAAAATATCCAGCCAGGGTGACTCGCAGCCAGGGTGACACGGCCGCCAGGCCGGAGACCGCCCCATGATGACCCCCCGGGAGGCTGCGGCCTGTTTTGTCCCTCCCGGCCGTGTCGACATCCTGAGCCCACTGGGCAACGGCAATATCAATGATACCTGGCTGCTGCAACTGACAACCGGGGAACAGCAGGTCCTGCAGCGGCTCAATCCAGCTGTATTCACTAGGCCGCAAGATGTTATAAGGAACGTGCGGCTGGTCACCACCCATCTCCAAAAACGACTCCGTAACCTGGCCGCGGTCTGTACATTGATCCCTACCACGGAAGGAAAGTACGCGGTGGTCGATGACGACGGCTCCTGCTGGCGTCTGCTCACCCATATCGGTCACACCAGGTGTCTGAACAACCTCGACAACAAAGACCAGGCCCGGGAGATCGGCCGGATGCTTGGTCTCTTCCACCGGGGTCTTGCCGATCTGGAACCCCACCTGCTGACCGATCCCCTGCCCGGCTTCCACGACACGATGGCCATTCTTGCCCGATACCATGCCCGGTTGGCCCGCTCGGAACTGAAAAACCATATGGAGAAGGATTGCCAGTGCTTCATAGAGGCCAGGGACGGGCTCACCACGGTCCTGGACCGCGCGGACCGGCAGAAAAAGCTCAGACACCAGGTGGTCCACGGTGATCCCAAGGTAGCCAACTTTCTCTTTGCCAAGGATTCGGACACCGTGGTCAGCCTCATCGACCTGGATACGGTCCGTCCGGGCCTGCTGCTCCATGACCTAGGCGACTGTCTCCGTTCCGCCTGTAACCCGGCCGGGGAAGAGGTGGACGATCCGGAGACAGTCTTTTTTGACCGGCAGATATTTCAAGGTGTACTGCGGGGATATTTCGCCCGGGCCGGCTCCCTTCTGCAAGCAGACGACCTCGACCACCTGGTGGACAGCGCCCGAATCCTGGCCTTTGAGCTGGGTATCCGTTTTTTTTCAGATCATCTGGCGGGAAATCGCTATTTCAAGGTACAATACGAGCAACAGAACCTGCTGCGGGCCAGAATCCAGTTCGCCCTGGTCCGGTCCATCGAAGAGCAGGAACAGGACCTGCGGGAGTGCGTGGCCTCCCTGTCGACGTTCTGATCCCCCAGTCCCCCGCACCCTGGAGCATCCCATGATTATCGGCATCCTCAAAGAGATCAAGACCGACGAGTACCGGGTATCCATGACTCCGGCCGGCGTGGAAATCCTCCACCAGTCCGGGCACGAAATCCTGGTGGAAAAAAACGGCGGCATCGGCTCCGCCTTTACCAACGAGGAATACGTGGCCCATGGGGCGCAGATCGTCGATACCCCGGAGGAGATCTATCGAAGGGCCGATATGGTCATGCATGTCAAGGAGCCGCAGCCCTCGGAATACCCCCTGCTGCGCCGGGGGCAGATTCTCTTTACCTACCTGCACCTCGCGGCCAGCGAGGACCTGACCCGGGCCCTGATGAACAGTGGTGCGGTCTGCATCGCTTATGAAACCATTCAGAAAGAAAACGGCTCCCTGCCGCTGCTCACGCCCATGAGCGAGGTGGCCGGCCGCATGTCGGTCCAGGAAGGGGCCAAGTACCTGGAAATGGCCCATGGTGGACTCGGGGTCCTGCTCGGCGGGGTGACCGGGGTGGACCCGGGCAACGTGCTGATCATCGGCGGCGGGGTGGTGGGCGTGAACGCGGCCCGGGTGGCCTGCGGCCTGGGCGCCAAGGTAACCATCCTGGACACCAATATTGACCGGCTCAGATACCTCTCCGACATCATGCCCAGAAACTGTTTTCCGCTCATGTCTAGCCCGGCGGCGATCCGCGACCTGATCCAGCGGGCTGACGTGGTCATAGGCGCCGTCCTGATCCCTGGAGCCAAGACTCCGAACCTGGTGACCAGGGGCATGCTGGCCACCATGAAGCCCGGGGCGGTAATGGTGGACGTGGCCATTGATCAGGGGGGCTGTTTCGAAACATCCCGCCCGACCACCCATCGCAACCCGGTCTTCAAGGTAGACGGTATTATACATTACTGTGTTTCCAACATGCCAGGCGCAGTACCCAAGACCTCCACCCAGGCCCTGACCAACGCCACCCTGCCCTATGTTGTGCAGATTGCCGACAAGGGCTGGCAGCGGGCCATGCGGGAAAACAGCGAGATTGCCCTGGGTGCCAACGTTGTGCTGGGCCGGATCACCTGCAGAAATGTTGCCGAAACCTTTGGGATCGAATACGTTCCCCTGGAAGAGCTTCTCTGATCCCCGGGTGTCGGGCCAACCAGGATTCACTGGAGACACAGACTGCTCGCTCTATACATCAAAAAAATCCAGACAAACGGAGCCGTAGATGAACATCAGCGAAGGAAAACAGGTATCCATCGAGTACACAGTAACCCTGGACACCAGCGAAACCATTGACACCAACGTCGGCCAGGAGCCGTTGACCTACACCCAAGGCGCAGGCGAGATCATTCCGGGCCTGGAAAAAGCCGTGGAAGGAATGACGGCCGGCGAGAGCATGACCACCACCATTGATCCAGAAGATGCCTATGGACCGACCAACCCGGAGGCACTGGTGGAGGTTCCCCGGGACCATCTGCCGCCCGAGGCGTGGGAAGTTGGTGCCCAGCTCCGGGCCGAAGGACCGGACGGGCAGACCGTGGAAGGGGTGGTAGCCGAACTCAGGGACGAGACTGCCATTGTTGACTTCAATCATCCCCTGGCCGGCAAGACTCTCCATTTCGAAGTCAAAATTATCGACGTCCAGTAAGACCATCGCCAGGCCCTGTTTCCAGGCCCTGAGCCGGGCCTGGAAACACAATTCTTCGCGGCAGGGAATCAGGTGGCGCTGCGCAGAGATTTACGGACAAAAAGCAACAGTCGGCCAAGGCTCAACTCGCCGGCAAAACCACGCCACCGGTTTCTGAACACCTCGGAAAACGGTGTCGGCCGCACCGCCAGGGCCGTACCAAAGGCCATCTTCCTGGCCGCCAGCCGGAAATCCTCCATGGTTTGAACGCGATATCCACCCAGGGAGGCCAACAGGGACGGGACGCAACAGGCCGGCAGTTCGTGCCGCTGCCAGCCGCCGGGCAGTTCCATGAAAAATTGCATCCCCCGGCGATGCACCCGGTTGCCCATGACCACTGTCTGCACCAGGTCTTCCGCCGGAATAGCCGGCCTGGAAAAATCGATAATAACACTGTTTTCCGGAATCCGTCTGTGGAGCCGGCAGGCCATGAAATCCCGCCCCCTGGGCAGAAGATTGATCACAAAATCAACCCGCTGCAGACGACGAGCGGTTTCCTGTTCATCCAAGAGCCTCACATCACCCCTGCGGGTATATCGGACATCGACCATCACAGTCCGATAGCCTTCCGCACCAAGATTGCTCTCCAGCAGCTCACCCAGTTCTCCACCGCCAAGGATAGCCACCGAAACCTTCCAGGGTCGGTTTTGGCCCCTGGCCGCCATGTGATTGACCGCCTCCTGGATACTGAAAATATTACCCATGGTGGAACTGTACACGGGCGGTTCAATGGGAATGTTATGACGTTTTTCAAAGATCGGCCCTAACTGTCCGGCCAGTCCGACAGCCCGGGCACCTGTAAGTTTCCTGATCCACAACATCCGTCGGAGTATGGCCTCGGCCTTATGTCGGTTTTTCCTGAGCATAAGCTGCATGGGCGGATCAGGAATCACGAAATAAATCCCCGCCGGCAGCCAGCCATCCATTATGAATCCGGCCGGGGTGGGACGAGCGGAAAAAAACCGCCTCAGCCAGGAAATGTTGGGGCAAAGTTCATTACACTCGGTATCGTCGGTGGGATAGACGAGGAACAGGGTTTTGATCATTCCAGTCCGGCCAAGGGCCCAGATCAGCAGCCAGAGCGGCCAGCGCAGGATCAGGCCGTAGACCAGAAAGACAGACTGGCGCAGAGATCTCTTCATGGTGTCCTCCTTTATCTTTGTTTTCGCGTGACCACCTCACCCCTCCAGTGGCTGAACAAGGCAGCAAACAGTCTCGATTCTTTTTCTATCGGTCGCTGGTAAGATATTGATTATCTGTTTGTTCAAAATTAATTACACAAGAATTACTTTTTGGTTATTTTGAGACCTGACTTCCGGAAAAACAGGCCGTAAAAACAAAAAAGCCGCGTTATCATGCGATAACGCGGCCTCTGTCAAGCCTGGATCTATACAAAAATTATAACTTATTCATCAAGCTCCCGAACAATAGCGCTGGCTATCTCCTCCAGGGTATAGGGCTTTTTCAAGTAACTGCGGACTCCCAGCTCCAGGGCTTCCCGCACCCGGTCGGTCTCGGAATAGCCGGAGACGATGATCACCTTCTGGTCCGGGCGCAGCTGGCAGATTTTCCGGTAGGTATCCAGGCCATCCATTCCCGGTTCCATGATCATATCCAGCAGGACAAGATCCACCTCCCTGCCCTGCAGGACGGCCACCGCCTCCTCGCCGCTGGCAACCGTCTCGACCCGGTAGCCCAGAGTGGTCAGAATGCTGTTGCCAAGGGAACGCTGTTCCGGCGCATCGTCGACCAAAAGAATCCGCTCACCGCTGCCATGTACGATCCGCCGGGCTCCACCGGCCTCGCCGGCCCGTTCACTTGCCCCTGCTTTTGCAGCCGGCAGGAAGAGGGTAATGGTCGAGCCCCGCCCCTGGACACTCTCCACATCCAGATAGCCTCCATGATCCTTGACCGTTCCCCAGACCACGGTCATGCCCAGCCCGGTGCCGCTGCGGCCCATGATCTTGCTGGTGTAGAACGGTTCAAAAATCTTTCCCAGATTTTCCCTGGAGATACCCACCCCGGTATCTGTAACCGTCAGGACCACGTAGTTTCCGGGAATAATGGTGTCATACCCCTGCCGCGATGAATCGAGCCACCGGTTTTCAGTGGTCACCACCACTGTGCCCTCTTGCTCGATGGCCTCAAAGGCGTTCACCAGGAGATTCATCACCGCCTTTTCCAGGTGCACCGGCGAACCGATGACGGTCTGCAAATCTCCGGCAAGCCGGGTTTCCACCCGTACTTTGGGATATTCCTGATTGAGGGCGATGAACTCCGGACTCTGGAGATAGCTCGTGACGATTTCATTGAGCTGCACCTGCTCCTTGACCGAGACCCCCCGGCGGGCCAGGGTCAGGAGATCCTGGACAATGGCCGCGGCCCGCTCGCCGGCCCGCTTGATATTCTGCAGCGGCACCCGCATCTCGCTCTCCGGCGGCAGTTCGAGAAGCAGCAGGTCCGGATAGCTGACAATGCCGGAGAGAACATTGTTGAGATCATGGGCCACCCCGCCGGCCAACCGCCCCAGCAGTTCCATCTGCTTGGCCCGCAGCAGTTCGGCCTCCAGCCGCATGCGCTCCTCCTCGGCCCATTTCCGTTCCTCTATCTCGATCCGTAGGTGGGCATTGGCCCGCTCCAGCTCCTCGGTCCTCAGGGCAACCCTGATTTCCAGCTGGTCGCGGATCTCTTCCAGCTCAGCCTCCTTCCTGCGCAACTGGTCAACGGTATCGGAAAGAACGCGTTGTTTTTCCAGCATGGCGTCCCACGCACCGGAGCGGCTGTGTTCCACAAGAAAGGCCAAAACACTGACCAGCAGGAAAGAAGGGATGAAGCGGATGGCAAAATCCCGGGTATAGACGTTCACTGTATCGCTCTGGAGATCAAAAAGGAGAAAACCGCAGCAGTAACAGAAAAGCAGGACCGTAGCCAGTATGCCCTGGCGCAACCCAAGGAGATAAAGAGAGAAAAGGGGGAAGGTGTAGAGCCACATGAAGGCGGTGGCACGAACCCCGCCGATAAAAAAAAGATAGCTGAAAAATATACCGACAGTAATCACCCCGACACGGGCGACCATGGAGTCGTCCCCGGTCCGGCGCAGGTAGAAAAAAAGGCCGGTATAGAGAGCCACCATGACAAAATCAGCCAGGCCAAGGAACGGCTCATCCTGCGCCAGGGCCACCGATCCCAGGACCAGCAACAGAATGATGCCGAGAATCAGGAAGGCATTGAGCAGAAAGGACCTCCTTCTGCTCTCGCTTTCATGGAGTTTGCGCAGCCCACAGTCCATTAAAAAACGCATCAGAATCCCGAGAGTGTTCAGCCCGGCCAGAAAAATTCCCGCACAGGTCTGCCGATGACAGGGTCGCTACCTGTACGGCAGGATTTCTTTCTCTCCCCTCTATCTGTATGATACCGGAAACCAGGACGAGAGTGGAAATAAAAGATCCATTTACGACCCCGGCATGGAGCTAATGGAGAAAGATTAAGCCTGCTTTTCTTCTTGTGGCAACATAAATTTTCAGCTAACACAGAGGGCGGTACCATATTCTGCTGCCTGCCTGCTGCTCAAGACCAGAGCGTCGATCAGGAAAACAGACAGAGCCCCACATGAAAAAACAGACGGATCCAAGATGAAAACAGTCACCGAGTCTCCCTTCACCCTTCTGCACAACTCCAGCCAGTGCCGGGCCCGCTGTGGCGTGGTCCTAACCCTGCATGGCACTTTCAAAACCCCGGTCTTCATGCCGGTGGGAACCCTGGGCACGGTCAAGGGCGTGACCCCGGAAAACCTCAAGGAACTGGGGGCCCAGATCATTCTCGGCAACACCTACCATCTCTTCATCCGTCCCGGCCACGAGCTGATCCGCTCCTTTGGCGGCCTGCATGGATTCATGAACTGGGACCGGCCCATCCTCACCGATTCCGGCGGGTTCCAGATTTTCAGCCTTTCCGACCTGG
The DNA here is from genome assembly GCF_054025815.1 of Desulfolithobacter sp. Classification (NCBI taxonomy): domain Bacteria; kingdom Pseudomonadati; phylum Thermodesulfobacteriota; class Desulfobulbia; order Desulfobulbales; family Desulfobulbaceae; genus Desulfolithobacter; species Desulfolithobacter sp. The sequence goes on from NZ_JBPMMS010000025.1 coordinate 43,136, forward strand.
CCACCATCACCGAGGAGGGCGCTGCCTTTCGCTCCCATCTCGACGGATCGAAACTTTTTCTCAGCCCCGAAGATGCGGTTCATGTCCAGGAGGCTCTTGGCTCGGACATCATGATGGTGCTCGACACCTGTATTCCCTACCCGGCTACCCGGGACGAGGCGCGCCGGGCCACCTCCCTTACAGGAAGATGGGCCCGGCGCTGCCGCGAAGCCCAGTCCGACACCGGCCAGCTGCTGTTTGGCATTGTCCAGGGAGGCATGTATCCGGACCTGCGGGCAGAAGCGGCCCGGGAACTCATCGATATCGGCTTTGACGGATACGCTATCGGGGGCCTGAGCGTCGGCGAGCCCAAGGAACTGATGCTGGAGATGCTCGAGGCCACGGTCCCCCACCTGCCGAAAGAATACCCGGTCTACCTCATGGGAGTCGGAACTCCGGAAGACCTGGTGGAAGGCGTTTATCGCGGGGTGGACATGTTCGACTGCGTCATGCCCACCCGCAATGCCAGAAACGGAATGCTCTTTACTTCCAGGGGGAGACTTGTTATAAAAAATTCCTGCTACCGGGACGACAGACGACCGGTTGACGAGGCGTGCAACTGTTACACCTGCCGCCATTATTCACGGGCGTATCTGCGGCATCTTTTCACCTGCCGGGAGATACTCGCGTATCAGCTCAACAGTATCCATAATCTGCATTATTACTGTCAGCTGATGGCGGACATGCGTCAGGCAATCGCCGAAGACCGGTTCGAGGCTTTTCGCAGCAGCTTTTACGCCCTGCGGGAGACCCCGCAGGAGGAAAGGTAGACCCCTGGCTGGAGGACGGTCACTGTCCCTGCCAGCCACAACAGACAGTGAAAGTCCCGTCCGGACCCTCTTCATTTCCAGCGGACTTTCAGCAACAACTTTGTATCCGGAGGATATATCCATGACAGGAATTGCATATGCCGCGGGCGGAGCCCCGGCAGCCGGACCGGCCGGCGGACTGGCCTCGTTCGTTCCCCTTATTCTGATCTTTGTGATCTTCTACTTTCTGCTCATCAGGCCGCAGCAGAAAAAGGCCAAACAGCATCAGATCTTTCTCAATAACCTGAAAAAAGGCGACGAGGTGGTCACCAGTGGCGGCATCTTCGGCAAGATCACCGGCCTGACCGATACGGTCGTGACCCTGGAGATCGCCGACGGAGTGCGGATCAAGGTCACCCGCGCCTCCATCCTCGCCTCGGCGGCCGATACCCGCAAGCAGGCCGAAGCGCCTGCCAAGGGAGGTTGAGGCATAGGAGGCTGCTGATTTTTCATCGTGTATGAAAAAGAGAGTTTCCAGAGGCCGGGCAACTGCATACGCCAGTTCCCCGGCCTTTTTTCATGGCCTCTACGGCGCCGGACATCCGGGCCCTGATCCCCTGCCCATGGAACGTATCGTCCACAGCTCCCACGACGGCAACCATCCCACGGTGGTGGCCGACCAGGACAGTATCCGTATCCTGCGCTTTGGTACCGGGGCCCGGCAGAGTTGTGTCAACACCATGGAGCCCCACCGGCTGGTCCTGGAATACACCCGCTGGATGATGACCGGCCTGGTGCTGACCCCGTCACCGTCCCGCTTCCTGGTGCTCGGCCTTGGCGGCGGAGCCATTGTCCACTACCTGCTGCGCCGTTACCCGAGCTGCCGCATCACTGCGGTGGAACGCTCACGCCAGGTCATCGACCTGGCCAGGTCGTGGTTTCTGCTCCCGGATGATCCCGCCCTGACCATTGTACACGGTGACGCAGACGCCCATGTTGCCCGGGACGAAAGGTTATATGACGTGATATTCGTGGATATTTTCGAGCCCGACCACATGTCACCCCTGCTCTATGAGCCCGGATTCTACTCACGGCTCCGAACCCGATTGGACCAGGAGGGCATTATGGCTGTCAACCTGTGGAACGGGGAGAAAAAATCCTTTCTCAAGGCCAGAAACTGTATCCAGTCCGGATGCGGAGGCCAGATCCTGGAACTGCCGGTGAAAAAGAAAAGCAACCTGATCATGCTGGGTTTTGCAGGAGAGATCCCGAGAGGTCGTATCCGCCGGGTCCGCAAGAGGGTGGTCGAACTGGAAGAGCGGCTGGGCCTGCCGGTGGGCCAGTATCTGAAAAAACTGCGCCGGATCAACCGCTCCCTGCTGCGCAACCTGCTCTGTCCACTGTAAGCAGCCGCGCGGTCCGGCTCACAAACGCTCGTAATAGCGCTCACCGGCACAGGCGCGGCAGAGGATGCGGCCATAGCGCTCCACCTCCCGGCAGTCCTGGACCCAGTCGCCGCACCCCTCACACTGAACCCGCCGTACCGGCCGGCCCGGCATGTCGCATTCAGGGATATCCACCCGCACTTCTTCCACCTTGAACAGCTCCTCTTCCGGCATGATCCGGTAGGCGTCAAGCTGCTGCTGGTATTTGTTGCCCACCGCCGGGGCATATTTCTTCGCCAGTTCCCGCGATTCCTCCCGGGCCGTGATCCGGACCGCGCGGCCGGTCTCCAGGTTGACAAAAGTGGCAGCCATGATCCCGAAATCCTTCCAGCGCATGGAACGCTTACCCAGGCTGCAGCCGGTAACCGACTGGATGGCGTCGGTGGCACACCTGTCGATCTCGACGACCACATAGAGCTTCTTGCGGTCATCACCCCTGGGATCATCAATACCTGTCAGCCTGAGCCCAAGCATGGACATCCGCACCCCGATCACCTGGCCGGCACAGACATGGCCGTGGATCTTTGTCGATATTTCAAGCAGCTTTTCAAAGGATTCCATAGTTGCAAGCCTGTAGAGTCATACAGAAAATAACCACAAGATTCCTTTTCCCGTGATAATTTTCATGTTTTGTTTGTGCATAAGACCGCCTGTGTCCATCTCAGCCATACCGGCTTACATGGAGCACGACCCGGTCGCAGGGTCGGACGCCACCGCCTGGTAATGGAACAGGTGAGAAACAGAAACGAACTTTCCGGACCCGGGAGGCAGCTTACCTGGAGGAGAGAGCGGTGTCAATCAACAGCTACCCGCCTGTCCTGGAGGGTAAGAGGCAAGGGACGGGAAATGGTCTCGAAAAGTTCCTCGCAAAAGCCGCACTCATCACATTGATGGGCGCACATGGAAAGAATATTGGCAAAATCGAACGACAGGCCCCGGTTATCCACGTAGAGCCGTTCGGAAAGGTGATACATGGCGTCGAGCAGCTCCAGCAGGTTACCCTCCCAGCGGTGCTCGATGTAAGCGGCAACGGTTCTGGTCAGAAATTCCGGTCCAAGGGTCCGTCCGCAAATCTTTATGGACTCCACGTGATAGAGATAGAGATCCGTGTCCTCCGGGCGGATGAAGGGAGACTGCAGCAAACGGTGCGGCTGTCGCTCCACCAGCCGCATGCATCCCAGGCCCCGGTTCATGTGGTAGGTGCAGTCTCGGCCTGTGAGATTGGAAAAGGCTATGTAGGCGTCATGGGACAACTTGTAGGGACAAAAGGGCAGGCAACCCTCATTGGCCAGCAGTTCGAGGCCAATCTGCGGCAGTTCCTGGTCCCGCTGCAGGCCGATGGCGGCCAGCCGGTCCAGGTCCCGGTTCAGGGAACGATCCAGGATTATCTTTGCCGGTAGGCGGAACCCTGTTTCGCGAATATAACCGAGCTGGGCCCTGACACGGGCAAAGCTGTCCATCATGGTGTTGACACTGGGCACGGCCTCGAGGGCGGCCCCCAGCTCGGGCGCAGCATCGGCGAGCAGCTGCAGCAGATAATGGTCACTGTAGATAATTCCATCCAGGCCGACCCTGGAAGCACAGTGATCCAGAATTTCCACCAGCTCCCGCAGATTATCGGAGCCGGTAAACAGGGCCGGTGAATAGAAACGGCTGTTGAGCAGAACATAACGGCGTGGTCCCGTGATGGTATCCAGCAGATCAAGGGTGAGCTCAAGCTCAGTGTGATCAAAACGCACCCGACTGTCAAAGCCGTGCCGGCCCGGCAATTCAAAATGAATAGATTCCAGGGCCGCGACATTCTCTGCCAGAAAAAAGGCATACTGCGGGTCAGGAAGAAAAGGGACATTGAGAAAAGAAGTCATGGCTGCTGCCCAATCGTTTTACTGGATCCGTAAAGATGACTTTCGCCGCAGTCGCCAGATAAACGCATACTCCGGGAAGAGGCCCATTGATTACAGTGACGTTCTGTCAAAAATTGATGATACAGCGGATACATCAAGCCGCCATGATTGCGCCTCCAATTTCAGATGAAAGGCAAATAATCTTTGGTTCATACCTCTCACCGATTCAGATCTTTGCGCAAGATACCGTGAAGCTCAGCCTGCTTCAGTTCCGGTTCTGTTTGCAGAATCACTCTGCTGCCGGGGTTGGCCCGGTCCAGTTCCTCTCCCCTGGCGTCGATCATGCCGGTCACGATACAGGAAACCGTTTCCATGCCACGGCCAAGATACTCAATCCGATCACTGGTCTTAAGTACATTGCGGGTCTCAATCTCAAGCGGTCTGATCCCGCGCACAATGCCCACCGGCGCAAATTTTTGAGCTGTACGCATTGTATCATAAAGCATGGCCTCAGCTGAAGGCCGGCTATCAAAAAAATTCTGTGTCTGACCGCGAGTCCCGGTTTTCTCTATTTCTTCCGTAAAGTTATGCGGCAGAACAATTTCCCGGGGATCCTCTCCGCCCTGAAGACGGGAACCGATCCAGTCCAGAGCCGCCCGATAGACCCTGACCACACTCCCCACATACCCCATGGATTTCATCCGTCCCTCGATCTTGATGGAATCGATCCCGGTCTCTACAAGCTCGGGCAAACGGGACAGCAGACAGAGATCCTGGGAGTTGAAGATATAGGTTCCCCGCCCGTCTTCCTCCACCGGAAAATACTGGCCCGGCCGCTTCTCTTCCACCAGATGATAGGAATAACGGCAGGGATGAGCGCAGTCGCCCTGGTTGGCGTCCCGGCCGGTCAAATAGCTGGAGAGCAAGCAGCGCCCTGAATAGGAGATACAGAGCGCGCCATGGACAAAAATCTCCAATTCCACCTCTGTGGCGTCCCTTATCCGTTTGATCTCCCCGATTCCAAGCTCGCGGGCAAGATTGAGCCGTTGCACTCCCTGCATGGCCCAGAAACGGGCACTGGCGGCATTTGTGACATTGGCCTGGGTGGACAGGTGAAGGGCCATGTCCGGCACTGTCTCCCTGGCGGTAAGCAGAATGCCTGGATCAGCGATGATCAGCCCGTCCACACCGATGCCGGCCAGGAAACGAAGATGGTCCGCCAGGCCGGCAAAATCCCGGTTATGGGCAAAGATGTTGACCGTGACATAGACCCGGACACCGTGTTCATGGGCATAGGCCACAGCCCTGCGCATTCCCTGGGCATCAAAATTACCGGCGCGGGCCCGCAGGCTGTAGTTCCTTCCACCCAGATAAACCGCATCGGCTCCGTAATGGATAGCGGTGACCAGTTTTTCGAAATTTCCGGCCGGGGCCAGCAGCTCGGGCAGCCTGATATTTTTTTTACTCTGTTTTTCCAGTATCATGGTATACCTCTTCGGAATAGAATTGGTACAAGAGGTACTGTAATCGGCCGGGAAAGTCCAGTGGTGGCCCCGGCAGGAGACAACAATGCCAGACATTCCATCATCGACACCCACACCCGTCTGGGCGACCGGGATTTTAATCCGGATCGTGAAGAGGTTCTGGCCGCAGCCCGGGACAGCAGTCGGACACTGTACGGTATTTGACACTTATCCAAAGAATCATAAAATCGACCATATATCATCCGCAAATGACAAACGAACAGATTGATGATCTACCAGCTCTAAACAAGTTGACTTATCCTCCCGGTGCTCTACTTTACAGTTACAATCATCAGTAACAACCAGGAGGATAGTGCTATGCTGAAAAAAAATTATACCAAAACCGGTCGGCGTTGCCGGGTCACTTTCAAGTATCCCAACAAAGAACAGGCAAAAACTGCGGTCCTGGCCGGAGACTTCAACCAGTGGTCCACCGACGCAACCCCAATGAAAAGGTTGAAAGACGGCTCTTTTTCGGTAACCATCACCCTGCCGGCCGGACAGTCGTACAGCTACCGCTATGTGCTGGACAGCACCACCTGGGTTAACGATCCGGAGGCAGACCGGTATGTGGCCAACGAATTCGGTGAACAAAACTCGGTGGTCGAAATCTGATCTTTCGCACCGCCCGAATCCATGATTCACAAACAGAGTACCCCGTATGGATATCCCCTATTTTCATGTCGATGCCTTTACCGACAAGGTCTTTCGGGGCAACCCGGCCGGCGTCTGCCTGCTGGACGAGTGGCCCGCTGATTCGATCCTCCAGGCAATCGCGGCGGAAAACCGCCACTCGGAAACCGCATTCCTGAGCCGGGACGGGGATGCCTGGCGGCTGCGCTGGTTCACCCCGGCCATGGAGGTGGATCTCTGCGGCCACGCCACCCTGGCCGCGGCGGCCGTCCTCTTTACACAAAAACTCATCTCCACCGACCGGGTACAGTTTGAGACCATGAGTGGTCGTCTGGCTGTGGAGCGCTCGGAAGAAAACATCTATGTGCTCGATTTCCCATCCCGTCCCGGACGACAAATCGAAATTTTGCCGGAGTTGACAAAGGGACTTGGCCAAAAACCACTGGCAGTCTATAAATCGAGAGATCTGCTGGCCGTTTTCAACAGCGAAGAAAAAGTGAGGGGTCTCAGGCCTGACTTTACCCAGCTGGCCACCCTGGACTGCCTGGCCGTGATCGCCACGGCACCAGGAGAAAAGGTGGACTTTGTCTCCCGCTGTTTTGCCCCGGCCGCAGGCATTGACGAGGACCCGGTCACCGGCTCGGCCCACTGCACTCTCATCCCCTACTGGGCCCATCGCTTGAAACGGAAAAAACTGCACGCCCGCCAGGTTTCGGCCCGCAGCGGAGAACTGCTGTGCGAAATGGCCGGGGATCGAGTCCTTATCGGCGGTCAAGCCACCTTCTACATGTCGGGAACCATACACGTCTGATCTGGCGCCAGGCACTGTTTGTTCTATTGACAAGCCAGCCTGGCCAGACCATTTTTCGCGTTTCCCGGCCTCGACAATCCAGGAACACCAGCCCTGCCAATTCTGCCTGCTGTGTCGATTGTTCGGGTTAAATAACACGAATGGAAAATATCAGTTTTTTCTATTCCAACTTTTCTTGACAACCATCTTTTTTCAGTTTAGAGATGTTTTGAGATTCTGGTTCAGAAATTCTTCTGCTCTCGTATCCCCCGCCTGTTTTTTTATATCCTTCCCGGAAAAACCATAATAAAACCCTTGCCCTTTGTGACACACCGTGGTACACGGCTATTAATAAACACTCCCTTACACCATGCAGACCAGACATGAATAAAGAACAGTTTTCCAAGGCCAGATCCATCCTTGACAAAACCCAGAAACAGCTCGCTCAGCTCCTTGGGGTATCCCTCAAGGCGGTGCAGAGTTACGAACAGGGATGGCGTTCCGTACCCCTGCATGTGGAACGGCAGATTTACTTTCTGCTGGTCAACCGGCGTCAAAAGGATCGGCCCAAGAAACGCAAAGATTGCTGGACCCGGAAAAAATGTCCCAACAAGAAAAATTGCCCGGCCTGGGAATTTCAGGCAGGCCATCTCTGCTGGTTCCTCAGCGGCACCCAGTGTGACTGCACTGTGGACAAAGACTGGAAAGGCAAAATGGAAGTGTGTCGTACATGCGAAGTTCTTTCCTCGCTCCTCTGACAGACCGTGAGTGTTCAGGGGCACCTCATCCTCGCACGATCAGACTTTCCGCACAGCTTGGCTGCAGCGGACTGCCGTGCCTGCGGGAATCTACACCAACCCTGACCACTTGCAAATTCTTGGCACGTAAAATCGCACAGTTACAAACTCTGTGACGAGATACCTGCCTGCAAAGGGCCTGCGAAACAGCGGATCGCCCTTTGTCCAGATGGTCAGCTGCTGTAGTCCGAATGGTAGCTGTCGCCAGCAAAAAAAATCATACCCCGTGAGAAACTTACCTTTGGATCTGGCCTAACGCCATATTGATTTTCCATAATATACACTTAATATTGCGACACCTGGAAAACAGGAAGAAAATCGCAATACACAGACAAAGGAATTTCAACTTTTCCATTTTTTGCCCTTGATATAGGACGTACACGGAAAGAAGGGGCGCCTATTGCGTCCAATATGATGGAAAAAGTCCATATATTAACACTGTTATACCCAAAAAGGAAATAAATGGCACGATTAAGCAGGAAATCTCTGGAATTTGCAAAAAATCATATTGTCAAATTCTATGATTCAGATTTCTATCCCAAACCATTTGAATTTGAAGCTCTTTGGGCAAATTGGGAAGAGGTGATAACTCATTTAACATGCAATGATGTTGGTGGTTATCCAATAGATCAGCCAAGAACATTTACTTCCATCAAACCAAATGGAAGTTTTCGGGTAGTTCATCAACTTGACCCAATAAATACACTCATTTATACAGCCCTGTCATACGAAATCGGTGAAGGTGTTGAGAAAGCACGAGTCCCTGTTGCTGAAAATGTCGCATGTTCCTATAGGATCGAAATTGATCATAAAAAAGGTACACTATTTGCCAATGGCTCAGGGTATTCTGGTT
>NZ_JBPMMS010000026.1:0-70713 GCF_054025815.1 Desulfolithobacter sp.
TGTAACCCTAAAACCTTACGCCTGAAACTTCAAATCAATTTTGTCACCATGCAGGCCATGCTCCTGGCGGCCGGGTTCGGTACCCGGTTGCGTCCCTACACCCTGATCCGTCCCAAGCCGCTTTTTCCGGTCTGTACCCGGCCGCTTATCCTTATTCTCCTCGACATGATGCGCCGGGCGGGCTGCGACCGCATAGTGGTCAACACCCATCACCTGGGCGATCAGATCGAGACTGCCCTGCAGGACAGGGAGGATGTCATTCTCCAGCCTGAGCCGGAGATCCTCGGCACCGGCGGCAGTCTGCGCCGGGCCCTGGAATTGTTTGATCACCGGCCGGTGCTGGTGATGAACGGTGATATCTTTCATAACATCGATCTGGCAGCCGTGTACCGGTATCACCGCCTGAGCGGTAATCTGGTGACCATGGTCCTCCATGACTATCCCCGCTTCAACCGGGTCCGGGTCCGGGGAGACCGGGTGATGGGTTTTGGCCAACAGTTCCGGGCCCGGGAGGAACGGATGCTGGCCTTTACTGGTATCCATGTTCTTGAGCCTGGATTGATTGAAAGAATTCCTCGTCAGGGATTTTATCATATCATCGACCTCTACCAGGACCTGGCAGGGGGCGATGGCGGGATTGGCTGCCTGGTGGTGGATGATTGCTACTGGCGCGATATCGGTACACCTGATGATTATCTGGATCTCCATTGGGATCTGCTCCGGCGCCAGGTGCTGGCGGGGCTGCCCCGGGAGTTCTGTGCACGGTTTGTGGATGGCTGGTGCCTTGGTCAGGATGTGGAGCTGGAGCCCGGGGTGAGGCTGGAGGGGTGGGGATGTCTGGGAGACCGCGTCCGGATAGGGGCCGGAGCCAGGTTGTCTGGTTGCGTGGTATGGGACGGAGCGAGGGTCGAGCCTGGTTGCGGGTATCGGGGCCTGATCATCACTAAGCAAACTGATCGGTGATGCTCCTGCGTATTCTGTTAACCCTCCTGCCGCACTTTTTCTCTATCCCCGCTTCCAGCAAGCCGGTGGTGGTCGGCACCGGAGAAATAGTTGTACCACGAACTGCTTTGATCCAGGCGCCAGTCCTTGGGAGGCAGGATGGGACCCTTGCCAAGGCTGGCCGGAGTGGTCTTTGGTGGCAGACGTTGGTAGACCCGGATCCAGAAGCACCGTTTTTCAGGATGGACCTCGCAGAAGGTATCTCTGCTGCCTCCGCACGGACCATTGACCAGTTTTTTGGGACAGCCGGACTGGGGACAGAGAAAAGTTGTTTCGGTCAAGGTGCAGTCTCCGCACATTCGACAGTCGAAGAAGAGGGTCTTTATCAGCCATTCCAGCGCCCGGATTATCCTGTATCCCAGTTTGTGGCGGCCGATCCGGCGGCCTGTCCGGATAAATATCCGGCCGGAAAAGGTCTGGAGGGAAAACAGGTAATGGTGAAAGAACTGATGAAGCGCCAAGGATCCGGGCCTGCGGCCTGGTGAGAGCTGGACCGGCTGTTTTTTTTCATCATAGAGGTACCAGGTGGAGGGCACGGGAAAGTGGACTTCCTGCCAAAAGGTCTGCCACTTGTTTTGCATGGCCTCGGCCTGATCCAGGATGTAGCGGACATCTTCGAAATGAAGACCGTTGCCGCCGATATGGACCCCATTGTATCCCAGGCCCTGGAGGACACAGAGCATCTTGGCTGCCCGTACAAGCCGGGCCTTCGGGTCATCCGCCTCCTCTTCCATGCGCTGGATCAGAGCAGGGGGCAGGAGAACCCCGGGCACGCCGCCCCTGGCCATCAGACGGGCCACGCCAAGGGAGGGGATGAAGACATTGGCCAGTACTGGCTGGCGGATGCTGTTTTCCCGGAGAAAGAGAATCAGTTCCTCGAATTTGCGGATATCAAAGCCAAGCTGGGTGACAATGAAGTCGGCCCCGGCCCGAATTTTTCGTAGCAGCTTGCCATACTGCCAGACCTGTTCAGGTGCAGTGGTTTTGAACGGCGAAACCACACAGCCGCGGAAAAAAGAGATCGGCGCAAAGCCGGTGGTTCGCTGGCTGGCGTGGCGGCAGTATTCGCCGCTTTCCATGTCTCGCATCAGCTGCAGGGTCTGCATGGTATCGAGATCAAATACCGGCTTGGCCTGACCGTAGTAGCGGGGCCTGGGAAAGTCTCCCCCCATGACCAGCAGGGCGTGGAACCGCAGGCGGTGGTACAGAAAGAGGTGGCTTTCCACCTGGTTGCGGTTCTTGTCCTTGAGAGAAAAATGAATCAGGGGTTCGATGCCCAGGGCCTGGATTTCGGAGCCGATGGCCACCGGGGCCAGGGCTGGGTGGCCTCCGGCGTTGTCTGTTATGGACAGGGCCTTGATACGGCCGTCTTCAGCAGCCAGGCGGGCAAACTCCAGTATCCGGTCCACATGCTTGCCACTTGAGCCCTGGCCCGGGACCAGCTCAAATGTAATGGTGAACTCATCGGGATTTGTGAGGGAGCTGTGAAAACGATTTTCCATGGGCTGAGAATACCATATTATCAGGGCTGATGGCGAAAAATTCTGGTTTTCCCGGCGTGAAAAAAGCCCGGATCGAGAAGAAACAGGAGCCCGGCATCTGTTTGGGTCAGGAGTCTGAATGGAAAAAAAATATCTTGAGAAAACCTGCCAGCTGCTTCGTGCGGCCGGCTGGTCTTTGTCGTCAGGCGAGGTGGAGGTGGACGGTTTTGCACCGGACGGTTCACAGCGGAGATTCTTTCGTCTTCGCACAGCCGGGGGGCGGACAGCGGTCGCCATTCTGCCTCCACCGGATGACCCGTCTGGTATTCGAGAAACCCGGGCATCATGGCATATCGGTTGCCATCTTTACCGGTCCGGAGCGCCTGTGCCCTGTCTTTACGGCTATGATCCTTCAGGTGGGTTACTTGTATGTGAAGACCTTGGTTCCATGCGGCTGCACGACCTTGTCCGCTCTGAAGGTCTGTCGGCACAGGTCAGGTCGTTCTACCGCGAGAGCGTCGGGCTTCTGGTTCGGATGCAGATCCGGGCGGCCAGGGGATTTGATACCTCCTGGTGCTGGGATACTCCTTACTACGATCGCGATCTCATGCTGGACCGGGAATCCGGCTATTTTCTCACCGCCCTGTGTCGGGATTTTCTCCTGCTGGACTACGATCACGCCCGGGTCTGGGAAGAGTGCAGGCGGCTGGCCGACCGGGCGGCCGCCGTGGACCGGGGCTGGTTCCTGCACCGGGATTTCCAGAGCCGCAACATCATGGTGTGCGACAACAGGGTCCGGTTCATCGATTTTCAGGGTGGGCGCCTGGGACCGCTGGCCTATGATCTGGCCTCGCTCCTGATCGATCCATATGCCGGGTTGCCCGGATCCTTCCAGGAAGAGCTCCTCGATCACTACCTGGCAACCCTGGACGGATACGTACCCTGTGACCCGGCGACGTTTCGGGAGGAATATGTTATGCTGGCCATCCAGCGCAACCTGCAGATTCTCGGCGCCTTTGCCTTTTTAGGGCACCAGCGGGGCAAGGTCTTTTTCCGCCGGTTTATTTCCCCGGCCCTGGCCACGCTCAACACGCTGCTTGCCAAAGGAACAGCAGCCGGGTATCCTTGCCTGCGTCAGCTTGTACGTCAATGTATGGAAAAGGTCGAAGATCGACCAAAGGAAGTGTATGACCACTGAGTCACCGACCCTTGTTGCCCTCATCGGGCGGCCCAATGTGGGTAAATCAACCCTGTTCAACCGCATGACCCGGCGCCGGGACGCCATTGTCGATCCCACACCGGGCGTGACCCGGGACCGTCATTACGCGCGTATCACCTGGGAGGACCATTCTTTTGTCCTGGTGGACACTGGAGGGATCGACGACACGGACGATACCATGACCGGTCACATCCGTGAACAGGCCCGTCGCGCCATCAACGAGGCCGACCTGATTCTTTATCTTATGGACGGCCGCCAGGGTCTCACCCCCAGTGACTCCGAAATCGTCGATATGTTGCGGCGGACTGAAAAGAAGGTCTTTTTCGTGGTCAACAAGATCGATAGCCCGGAACTGGAACTGGAGCTGCTCTCTCCGTTCTGGGAGCTGGGTGTGGATAAGCTCTGGCCTCTGTCCGCTGATCACGGCTACGGATTCCGGAGCCTCATGGATGTGCTGGTCGAGCATTTGGAAAAGACCGAAGTGCCGCTCGATCTGCCGGAAGATACCATCAGACTGGCTTTCCTGGGACGGCCCAACGTGGGCAAGTCCTCGATGATCAACCGGATCATCGGCGAGGAGCGGATGGTGGTTTCGGATATCGCCGGTACCACCCGCGATGCGGTGGATACCCTGCTCACCCGCGACAAGTACAGCTACCTTCTCATCGACACCGCCGGCATCCGTCGAAAGGGTAAAACCCGGGACAAGCTTGAAAAATTTTCCATCTTAAAGGCGCTTGGCTCCCTGGCCCGCTGTGACATCGCCCTGGTGCTGATCGATGCCGAGGAGGGGATTACCGAGCAGGACACCAAGATCATCGGCTATACCCAGGAGCAGGGCCGGGCTATCATTATCCTGATCAACAAGTGGGACCTGATCAGGGACGACCTCAAGCGCCAGAAATGGCTGATGCAGGAGATCGAGCTGGCCACCAACTTCATTCCATTTGCGCCGGTGCTCAAGGTCTCGGCCAAAACCGGGTATGGCGTTAAGCGGCTCTTTCCCGAGATCGGCAGGGTCTACCGCCAGTTCCATGCCCGCTTCCCCACCGCGGCCCTCAACCAGTTGCTGGCCGATGCGGTGGTCCATCATTCGCCGCCCATGTACCGGGGGAGGCGGCTCAAGCTTTACTACACGGCCCAGATCAAGACCGGTCCGCCCACCTTTGCAGTGATTGCCAATGCACCCAGGGGGATTCATTTTTCCTACCAGCGCTACCTGACCAACAGGTTCCGGGAAGGGTTGGGTCTTGATCGGATTCCAGTGCGGGTGGTATTCAAAGAACGAAGCCGCAAGGGACAGAAGAAAAAATGAACCTTCTCGATCATCGTATCCCCGAGCCGGAGCTGATGGAGGATGAGGACCAGGCACGGGCCTATGCCGAGGCGGATTTTTCCGCTCCCAATGAGCAGTTTATTTCTCTGTTTGCCGACAAGTTTCCCGATTTCATCCCTCCGGCCCGGGTCCTTGATCTGGGTTGCGGCCCGGCCGACATCCTGATCCGCTTTGTTCGCCGTTTTCCAGGGGTCAGCTGTGTGGGGGTGGATGGTTCAATGGCCATGCTGCAGCCCGGGATCGAGGCGGTCCGGCGGGCCGGGCTTGCCGACACCATCGAACTGCGCTGCTGTTGCCTTCCCGAGCCGGAGCTGCAAAGGGAAGAGAAGTTCCAGGTCATACTTTCCAATTCGCTTCTCCATCACCTGCCCGATCCGCAGGTTCTCTGGCAGACCATCCGTCAGACCGCCGCGCCCGGCTGCCGGGTTCTGGTCATGGACCTGTTTAGGCCGGAAAGCGCGGCAGAGGCCCGGGATATCGTCGAGACCTACAGCGGTGGAGAACCGGATATTCTCAAACAGGATTTCTTCAATTCCCTGCTCGCCGCCTGGCGGCCGGAGGAGGTTCGTCAGCAGTTATCCCTGGCAGGGTTGGACTTTCACTGCGATTCTGTCAGTGACCGGCACCTGGCGGTTTGGGGCGTGCTCCGGTAAAAAACGCATCCCCCCTTCTCTCCTTTTCTGCGCAAAGCACGGCCGTGTGGTCTTGTTGATCGGTTTCCGCCTTGTACAACCGTCTCTCCCCATCTCCTGGAATCCGGCGGGATAATGGAAACCGGCGATTTTTTCCTTTGATACCTTCGTGACCTTGAGGTGCAACGGTTTTGAATACGGATTTTTTTTACATATGCCGGAGCTGACGCTATACTTGGTCCAAGGAGGAAACCGGGATACCTGTATGGTATCCCGAAGGCAACAATTGGATGCGAGGAAGAAAAATGGTCCAGGCATTACAGGTGAAAAGGGGAAGAGCGGTTTTTTTTTACGGAGTGGCTGTTTGTATGGTCAGCCTCATCTCGTTTCTCTGGAGCCGTCCCGTACAAGGGGCTATTCGTGGTATCTGTTCCGATTGCCATACCATGCATAACAGTCAGGGCAATACGTCCATGAATTTTGACGGCAACACAGAACCGAACGAAAATCTCACCAGGGGAACATGCTATGGCTGCCATGCGCAGGGCGGCAGCAGCCCGGTGGTGGCCCTGGGCACCTCGCGTATTCCCCAGGTTATGCACAGTGGGGCAACGGATCTGGCCGGCGGCAATTTCGGTTATATCACCGGTATGAAGGGTAGCGGTGCCGCGGACAGCAAAGGACATAACATCGGAGATCTCACCGGAATCGATGCAGTGCTCTATGCGCCGCCCGGGGGGATCGTCAATGTGGGTGGTCCCAGTCATGTCACCGGCCGCAACGTGAATACGGAAAATCTTTCCTGTGCCGGCGTCAACGGTTGCCATGGCTACAGACATTTTGGTTCCGGGGGGGCCTACCCCAAGGGAATTTCCGGGGCCCATCACAGGAATGTGGACGGTCAGGTTGATCAGGCTACGGAGCCGGCGAACAGCTATCGTTTTCTCATGGCGGTGAAGGGTTTTGAAAGTTCGGACTGGGAAGAGAATCCCAGTCCGGCCAATCATAATGAATATTTTGCTCTATCCCAGCCGGTTCAGCTTGGATGTTCGGGCAGCGCGGTGAAATGCCACAGTGGCCCTGGAGGCCTGACCCAGCCGCCCGACGGCACCATGAGCCAGTTCTGCGCAACCTGTCATGGGAATTTCCACACCGTCGCCACCAGCGAGTCGGATGGAATAGGCAGCAGTGCCAACTCTCCCTTTATCCGTCATCCCACAGATCTATCTCTGCCGGCAAGTGGAGAATATGCGGCCTACACGGTTTACAATCTGAGTGCCCCTGTGGCCAGGCTCACGGTGCCTGCCTCATCAAGCTCCACGGTGACGCCAGGCAGTGATGCGGTCATGTGCCTTTCCTGCCATGTGGCCCATGCCAGTGATTACCCTGACATGTTGCGCTGGGATTATACATCCATGGTTGCCGGATCCAGCGCCGGTAACGGCTGCTTCGTCTGCCATTCAACCAAGAATTAACACTCCGGCCGTCTTCTCCGGCGGTCACAAAGCTGTATCTCTCCCGGTCTGTCCCTTTCCGGGCCGGGAGAGCCCCTCAGGGCTCTCGGCCAAACTTTCTCAGGACATCCAATCGGTTGACTTCCTGTTTTCCGGCCATTCCCTGGACCTGGACCAGCCAGTAGCGCTCCGGCTGCCGGGCTATCCGTTCCCGCAGCTGCCAAGATACCTGGTGGGAATCCTCTATCAGGTTGTAAAACAGCGAATCGACACCGAAGAACCCATCCATCAGGTGGACAATAGTGTGCAGGAGCTTTGTGATATAGCCCTGCTCAAGTTTGGGCCATTGATCCGGGTCGGCCCCGCCTTCCTCGCGAAGCCTGGCGGTGAGTCTGGTGATTGTGTCCCGCTGAGCGGCCAGTCTCCGGTCCAACAGAACCAGGAAGTCTTGGTCCGTTGCCCGGACGATGGAGGAGTCCGGAATATGGATACGGTCATAACGCACCAGAAAGGTCTTGTCGAAAAACGAGCGGATATGGTCAATGCACGCCTGTTGATTTGTGGCTTTCAGCAGAAGTTCGTGATGGCCGACAGGGGTCTGATGTTCCATGGGCAGGGTTCGGGGCGGAAATCTATTGCCTGAATTTGACATAGAGAAATTGAAGCAGTGATTCGATCCGGGCATTGTGGGCAGGATCACCGGGCCGGGGACGGAACTCCGGAGATTTTCTGGCCAGGGTCTCTTCAAATTGCCAGCGATGGGAAAAGATGCGTCCTTCAAGTGAGCGGAGAGCTTCCAACTGTCCTGGCGTCAGGGACGCACCGGTGAGTCTGTCAAGTTTGTCTTTTGTTATTTTCAGGTTGTCCAGCGATGCGGCCTTGATTACCTGGGAAATGGCTCTTTGGTTGAGCCGGGTTACCGATTCCACAGCCTTTTTAAAGGCCACCGCATTAGGGTATTCCTGCCACAGAAGTTTTTTTAGATGTTCCGTTGGAATACCCTGTTCATCCAGGTGGGTCAGGGTCTCCTGGTCCAGTGAGTAGTGGATCGGATGGTATGTTTCCTGTTGAAAGACGTTCTGTAGAAAAAAGAGCGAGATCAGGCTTACTAGGGCCGCGATCACTGGTGTGACAATCCAGCCTGAGGTGATGCCGGCAACGGTCCGCCAGCGGATGGCGCGGCCGCCCTTGAGGAGGCCTATGCCAATGACCGCGCCGACAATGGCCTGGGAGCTTGAGACCGGAACCAGGGGCAGTGACGGCAGGCCGTGGGCCTGGAGCCAGCCTTCGATCGTCTGGGAGGAAAAGATAAAGAGCACCAGTGAATGGGACCAGACCACCACGCAGGCCGCCACCGGAGTGAGGTCAAAGATGCCTCGGCCAACGGTCTCCATGACATGGCGCGAATAGGTGAAAACACCGACGGCAATGGCGATGCCTCCGAGGAGAAAGAGTTGCTGAGCCGATGAGAAGGTAAAGCCCAGGAAGGAGATCGCCTCAAACGGGGCCACAGGGACAAAGACCCCCATGACATTGGCGATGTTATTGGCCCCAAGAGAGTAGGATCCGAAAATACCGGCCAGCAGTAGGGACCACCGGGTCAGGGCATCGAGCTTGAACATGTGGATTTTCAGGGTCCGGATGACCCAGGCCGATAGCAGGTACAGGAGAATGGAAAAGATTCCTGCCAGAACCGGGCAGAAGATCCATGTGGAGACGATTTTGGTAAGTGAGGTCAGGTCGGTCACCGAGCCGCTGAACATGTTCCAGCCAATGATGGCGCCGACAATGGCCTGGGAGGTGGAGACCGGAAAGCGGGCCCGGGTCATCAGATAGACGCTGAAACCGGCGGCAAAGGCGACGATGAAAGCGCCGGCAATGGCATTGACCGAGCCCAGTTTGCCCAGGGTATGGGATGCACCGGCCCCGCTGATCACGGCCCCGAGGATGACAAAGATGGAGCAGTAGATGGCCGCGGTGCGGAACCGGATCATCCGGGAACCGACCGCGGTCCCGAATACGTTGGAGGCATCGTTGGCCCCGAGCGACCAGCCCAGAAACAGGCCACTGGAAAGATAGGCGGCGAACATGGCTCTTCCTACAGGGACCGTTTGATGACATAGATGTTGAGCCGATCGGCCACATCTTCTGCCTTGTCGGCTATTTTATCAATATGGCGGGCAAAATCGCGCATCTGCATCCGGTGGCTCAACCGCAGTTCCTCGGTCCTGAAGATGGCGCTCTGCAGCCTGGTGGCCACCTTGTCCGATTCTGATTCCCAGTAGGATACCTTGTCCAGGTGGTTTGCCACCGAGTCGATGTCCTTGAAAAAGGCCCGGGAGGAGCGGACAATGGCCTCCGAGGCCTCCACCGAGCAATTGACCAGCTGGAGAAAATCGTGCTGGAAGGCCTGGTTGATCTCCGGCCGTTCGATTTCAAAACGCCACAGGGCGCCCTTGAACCGGTCCAGCAGCGAGGCATCCAGGTTCTCCAGCAGCTCCAGCACGTCGCCACGCGATTCCGGGATCAGGGTCTTGGAGTAGAGATAGATCTCGATGTTGCGCCGCAGTTCGTCACCCCGGTGTTCAACCGTGGCGATTTCCTCCAGTCTGCGCTGGAAGTCATCCTGATCCTGCTTCAGATAGGATTCGGCCCCCTGTTTGAAAATAAGCGAAGAGCGGCTCACCTGATCGAGGAAATCATCTATCTGTTTTTCTATCCCGATCTTGTTTTTCAGGATCCTCATAGCGTTACCCCTGATTGTCCGTTGCCACCAATGAGAAATGAAAGCCCGGTCCGCTTCCAGCTTCCCGGGCCAAGTCACTTTGACCGCCAATATCCGGATGGAAAATACCATACACGATATGGTGTTATTGTTTAAAGAAAATAGCAGAAAGGCTGGTCTGTTCCATGCTGCCCGGCGGGAACGAGCCAGTGCTATGGTTTTTTCCAGGTCGCATAGGGCGCTCTGATCAGAGAGGAGTTGAAATACCGTGGATCACCGGTGACCTCTTCGCCAACCCAGTCGGGCTTGGAGAATTCCTGATCCTCACTGGTCAGCTCGATCTCGGCAATGATCAGCCCCTGGTTTTCACCGAAAAACTCATCTACCTCCCATGTGTGGCCGTTGTCCATGATGGTATAACGTTTTTTTTCTATGAGTGGCTTTTCGCACAGGTTGTCAAGCATGGTGAGGGCATCCTGAACCGGAATGGAGTATTCAAACTCCATTCTGGTGACTCCTGCGCTGGCGCCCTTGATGGTGACAAACCCCTGTTGTTCGTCAATGGTTCGAACCCGCACAGTCCTTTCCCTGTCGAGGCAGAGGTATCCCTGACGATAGGGTATGCCGTCAGACTCGTTTCTCCAGGTGTCCCCTCTGACCAGAAATTTTCGTTCTATTTCCAGACCCATTGTGCCTGCCTCCTTACTCTATGCTTTACTGTGGACTTGTGAAAAAAAGTATCTTCATCCAGGTCCATGTCCGGAAGGCGGGAACTGGTCTCGCCATGCTCCCCGGGAAAGCTGATTGTGGTACGATTGCCGCGCGCCCCTGGTCGCCCGGGCTTATTTTTTCAGGGGATCTTGTGGTGATGATGATTTTTTTTGATAACGTATTGTAGATGGGGGAATTTCTCCATGGTTTTTCAGCACCGCGGCTGCCGGGACGATATTTTTTTCATGGTTGCCGGTTGTAACGGGCCAGGGGACCACGTTTGGGGCAGAAAGGGATTCCCAGGGCGTCACCGGGCGATGATTGATAGTTGACTTTTTTTTTACTCTTGGATAGCGTCGCTGAAAAAATATCCTTTTATCCTTTGTCTGTTTTTATTTCGGATGCGGGCGCAAAGTCTTTCTTGTTGTTGCGTTACCGGATAAAATATCCACAGGTCGAGAAACGATTCTGCAACAAAACCCAGGGAGGGTCACGTGAAAAGCCTGATCGGTGATCTTTTTGGCAAGTCGCCTTTTGGACCCATTGTCGAACACAGCAAGAAGGTGCATGAGTGCGTGGAACTGCTGTGGCCCCTGCTCGAGGCCCTTATCCAGGAGGACTTTGACACCATCCACAACCTCCATTCGAAGATGTCGCGCCTGGAACACGAGGCGGATCTCATCAAGCATGATATCCGCAGCTTCATCTCCCAGCGCTATTTTCTGCCTGTGGATCGCTCCGATCTGGTCAACTTCCTTGCCCGACAGGAGCAGATCGCCGATCTGGCCGAGGACTTTGCTGTAGTACTCACCTTGCGTCGGACTATTGTTCATCCGGAAATTCAGGATCTTTTTCTCTGTTATCTTAACCAGGTATTCCAGGTCAGCGGGACCCTGCTGACCGCGGCGGTGGAGTTTAAAAACCTTGCCGAAACAGCCTTTGGCGGGGCCGAGGCCCGTGACGTCCTCAAGCTCATCGAAAACCTGGGCGAGGAGGAGTGGAAGACCGACAAGATGTCGCGCAAGTTGTCGCGGGCCATCTATTCCCTGGAGGGCAGGGAGGATATTCTCAATATTCTTTTTTATGAAAAGATGGTAATCATGCTTGGCTCCATTGCCAACCAGGCGGAAAATGCCGGTGATTACCTGCGGGTGATGATTGAAAAACGATAGCTGAAAGCTTCGGACCTTGTGGTTCGGAGCTTTTTTTTATTTATTTTCCAGGAACCGGGATAAATGGATATCTTGATTATCTGTCTGACAGCTCTCCTTGGTCTCTACATGGCCTGGAATATCGGTGCCAACGATGTGGCTAATTCCATGGCCGATGCGGTTGGCTCCGGATCCATCTCCATCCGTAACGCTGTCATTGCCGCTGGAATCTGCGAGTTCGCCGGCGCAGTTCTGGTCGGATCCCATGTTACCAACACGGTGCGCAAGGGGATTGTCGATCCGGCCATGCTCGCCTCCATCCCCGGTATGGCTCCGGAGGATGCGGCGGTGATCCTGGTTATCGGCATGTCGGCGGCCCTGCTCTCGGCCGCTTTCTGGCTCAACCTTTCCACCATGTACGGTATGCCCGTCTCCACCACTCATTCCATCGTCGGGGCGGTGGCCGGTTTCGGAGTCGTGGCTGCTGGCTGGCAGGCCGTCAACTGGACCAAGATGGGACAGATAGTCGCTTCATGGTTTATCTCGCCCCTGGCCGGCGGCATCATGGCATTTTTAATATTTAATTATATTTCCAGGTCCATTCTCGGCAAGGAACAGCCGGCCAGGGCGGCGATCCGCCATATGCCCTATATTGTCTTTCTGATGACCGTCGTCGTTCTGCTGGCCACCATTTATAAAGGACTTAAGCATGTCATCAAAAATATTCACTGGCTTACCGATACTCGGGCCCTGGCCCTGTCTCTTGGGGTTTCGCTGGTAGCGTCCGTGGTTTCCTATTTCCTGATTCGCGCCAGGCTCCAGGGCCTGGAAGAGGAGTCTCTGGGCAACCAGCTTGAAGCGGTGGAGCGGGTTTTTGTCCCCCTGGTCATCATCAGCTCCTGCTCGGTCGCCTTTGCCCACGGTGCCAACGACGTGGCTAACTCCGTTGGCCCGCTGGCAGCAATTGTCCATGTCCTCAAAACCGGTACCATTGATATGAAGGTTCCGGTGCCTCTCTGGATCCTTGCCCTGGGCGGCATGGGGATCGTGCTTGGCCTGGCCACCTATGGTTACCGGGTTATGATGACTGTTGGAACCAAGATCACCGAGATAACTCCGTCCCGTGGTGTGGCCGCCGATATTGCCGCCACGACCACTGTCCTGGTCTGCACCCGTCTTTCCCTGCCGGTTTCCACCACCCATACCCTGGTAGGAGCGATCCTTGGTATAGGGCTTGCCCGTGGTCTTGGTGGTATCAATCGGCGCATCGTGACTTCCATTTTCGGGTCCTGGCTGTTCACGGTGCCTGCGGCCGCTCTCATGTCGATATTCTTTTTCATGGTGGGTAAGGCCCTCTTTTTCGATTCCCTTCGTGCTGCCATAACAGGATAGATCCTTTACTCAGAAGCCTCAGGCCTCCCTGCTTGACACGCGATGCTGGCTTTGGTATCCCTTCTGTTGTGGTGGCTGTTCTAAAGTTTTCGTTCATGCCAAGGTTTTAAGGAGATCAAGATGAAAAGAGTTTTTGCTGCATTTCTTTGCCTCTGGTTTGGAACCTTCCCGTTTGCCGACAATGCGGCCGCTTCCGGTGATGAAGTGGTGTCTATCATCAAACAGGCGGTCCACCAGTATGAACAGGGAGATTATGCCGGGGCTGCTTCCAACCTTGATTACGCCGCACAGATGATCCGCCAGAAGAAGGGCCGGAAGATCCAGGAGGCCCTTCCTGAACCCATGGCTGGCTGGCAGGCCGAGCAAGCCTCGGCCCAGGCGGTCGGATCGGCAATGTTCGGGGGAGGTGTGACCGTGAGTCGGACATACACCAGGGGAGACGCGGAGGTGGTTGTCAGTATCGTTACCGATTCTCCCCTGATGCAGTCGATGATGATGATGGTCAACAATCCCATGTTTGCCGGAGCAGACGGTGGATCCCTGCAGATAATCAAGGGGCACAAAGCCATCGTGAAATATGATGGAGGAGATCAGACAGGAGAGGTAAGCATGGTCGTTGGCAACAAGTTTATGGTTACGGTAGTCGGAGATGGCGTCAAGCGTGAAGATCTGTTGACCTATGCCGGTGCCATTGATTTTGGTCTGCTGGAAAAGTATTGATTGATGTCCTTTGAAGGTGAAAGCCCCCATGCGGAATGGGAGCGAGGTTCAGGTTCTGTTCATCGCGGCCTGGCCGGATTTCAGGCTTTGCCATGACCGATACTGGTTCTCCCGGGGAGTGCTGCATAAGTTTTTCCCGTGAGAGAATAAAGACCCCTGTCACACCTGGTATAGAATTGGCCTTCTTCCCTCGTGGCAGGGGTTTTTTATTATTTGTATCCTTAAGAGAGAACAGATGACAGACATGAAGAAGGGACAGCCTTGCATGGCCAACCGGCCGGTGACCGATGAGGCTGTGTTCAAGGTCACAAAAGAGATCGTGGTCAAGTTTATCGAGGTCGGAAGGTTGACGCCGGCCAACTTCGAGGAGACCTATGAGCGGGTCTTTGAGACGGTCAAGCGCTCGGCCAGGAACCTGTGAAAGAGGCCAGGCTCGATCCGGCCCTCAATCAAGTGCCGGATCATGTGGAGCATATTCATATCATGGGGATCTGTGGCACCGGCATGGCTGCGCTGGCAGGCATGCTCCAGGAACGCGGCTTCCGGGTTACAGGTTCGGACCAGAATGTGTATCCTCCCATGTCCGATTTTCTGGCCTCCAGGGCGATTCCGGTCATGGAAGGGTATGGACGTGAAAACCTGGAGATGCGCCCGGACCTGGTGGTGGTCGGCAACGTGATCCGGGCAGTTTTCGAAGAGGCCCTGGCCCTCGCCGAGCTGGGGATTCCCTATGTCTCCATGCCCCAGGCCCTTGGCCATTTCTTTCTCGGTCATGCGAAGCCGCTGGTGGTCGCCGGGACCCACGGCAAGACCACCACATCTTCCCTGCTGGCCACGACCCTGTTCCGGTCCGGATCAGATCCGGGATTCATGATCGGCGGCATTGTCGAGGCCTTTGGCAGCAACTTCCATCTGGGTCAGGGCGAGTATTTCGTGGTTGAGGGAGACGAGTACGACACCGCCTTCTTTGACAAGGGATCGAAGTTTCTCCATTACCGTCCCCGGGGCGCCATCCTTACCTCCATCGAGTTCGATCACGCCGATATCTTTACCGATCTGGCGGCTATCAGGAACTCCTTTGTCCGCTTTGTATCCCTGATACCTGAAGACGGCGTGCTGGTGGTTCATGGAGACGATCCGGTGGCCCGGGAAGTCGCCGGTCAGTGCCGGGGGACTGTGATAACCTATGGCTTCGGACCTGATAATGACTGGAGGGTCGAGCAGTTCAGGGCCGATGGACTGACAAGTCATTTTCAGCTTTTCGGAAAGGGAAATAGTTCAGATTATGCTCTCTCCATGCCCGGCCGGCATAACGTCCTCAATGCTTCAGCCGTGATCGCGCTCATGGATCATCTTGGTTTCGAATATCTGGAGATTCGCAGCGGTCTGGCCTCGTTTGAAGGTGTGCGGCGTCGGCAACAGGTCCGGGGCGAGGTCGACGGTATTACGGTGATCGACGATTTTGCCCATCATCCCACCGCGGTGCGTGAAACTGTGGATGCTCTGGCCAGGGCCTGGCCGGACAGACGGCTGGTGGTTGTCTTTGAGCCGCGGACCAATTCCAGTCGACGGACAGTGTTTCAAAAAGACTATGCCACCTCCTTTGCATCCGCCGACCTGGTGTTTGTCCGGGAGCATGTTCCGCTGCAGGGGGTGCTGCCGGAGGATCAGTTTTCTTCTGTCCGACTGGTCAAGGATCTTTGTCAACAGGGTCTGCAGGCCCGCTGTTTTCCGGATACCGGGGCGATCATCGAAGCCCTGGTCCGGGACTGTCGATCCGGTGATGTGGTGGCCATTTTATCCAATGGCGGTTTTGACGGAATCCATCAGCGATTGCTGAAAGCGCTGCAAAAGGAACGCACTTAACGGGGTGTGAGATGTGTCATTCCAATTTTCTTGACACTACGGTACGTTGTGGGTAATACCCGTCGATAGGTTGATGTTCGTACTGCAGCTTTTCATTCAAAATTTTTCAGCCCGGGAAGGGTCATGAGCACCGTTGTTGATCTCCAGCAGATACGGGCCAGGGTCAGGGAGCAGGTCCGCCAGGCAGTACCTGACATCCGTATCGATTACTGTCTTACCTGTGGTCTCTGTGCCAGCGGCTGCCCGGCAACCGGGCTGGAGGGGCTGGATCCGCGGAAATTCCTGCGTCTGCTGGTTCTTGGTCAGGATGAGGAAATTCTTTCCACCAACTGGATCTATGCCTGCACCAACTGCATGCGGTGCCGGTATGTCTGTCCCATGGGTATTGATGTGGGGCGTATTGTTTACCAGGTCCGGGGCATGCGCCCCAGGGACCAGCGGCCCCGCAACCTCCAGCGCTCCTGCGATCTCCAGAAACAGTCCAATTCCACCGGAATCCCGGACGACGATTTTGTCTGGGTGGTGGGCGATGTCCTGGAAGAGGTTCGGGAGCAGGAACCGGAATGGGCCGATCTCCAGGCGCCGATCGATAAAAAGGGTGCCCGTTTCTACCTCAACCAGAATGCCAAGGAACCCACGGTGGAACCCGAGGAAATGGTACCGCTGTGGAAGATTCTCCATGAGGTGGGGATCGACTGGACCTACTCGTCAAGGTGGTGGGACGGGGCCAACTACTGCCTGTTCACCGGTGACCCGGAAGACTGGGAATACACGGTCCGCAAACAGGCCGAGACCGTCGACGCCCTGGGGTGCGCCACCTACATAAACACCGAGTGAGGCCACATGTACTTTGCGACCCTGGAGGGGTTGCGCCGTTTCAACATTCCCCACAATTTCGAGTTTGTCTCCATTATCTCCCTCTATGCCCGCTGGATCCGGGAGGGACGGCTGGTGGTGGATTCTTCCTGGAATACCAGGGGGCTCAAGTTCACGGTCCAGGATCCGTGCAAGCTGGTCCGCCAGGGGCTGGGCGATCCGGTGGCCGAGGATTTGCGCTTTGTCGTCCGGGCGGTGGCCGGGGAGGACAACTACGTCGAACCCTGGCCGACAAAATCAAATAATTACTGCTGTGGTGGCGGAGGCGGCGCCTTGCAGGCTGGTTTTGTCGCCAACCGACGGGCCTATGGCCGCTACAAATTCGATCAGCTCAAGGCCACCGGTGCCGATGTGGTGATCACTCCCTGCCACAACTGCCATGGGCAGATCATGGACATCTGCGAGCATTACGGCGGAACGTGGCAGACCACCCATCTCTGGAACTGGATCGTCAAGGCCATGAAACGAAAAAACCGGGGGCAGAAAGGATGAGCAGACTGTCCGGTTCAGTCCTCATTGTCGGCGGTGGCATCGCCGGGGTACAGGCGGCCCTGGATCTTGCTGATTCCGGTTTCCTGGTTCACCTGGTGGAGCGTTCGCCCGCCATTGGCGGAATCATGTCTCAGCTGGACAAGACCTTTCCCACCAATGACTGCTCGGCCTGTATCCTTTCCCCGAAGCTGGTGGAGTGCGGTCGCCATCTCAATATCAATCTGCTGATTCTTTCCGAGTTGACCGGACTTGTCGGCGAGCCTGGACATTTCACGGCCACCGTAGTTCAGCAGCCGCGCTACGTGGATCCGGACCGCTGCATAGCCTGTGGCCAATGTGCCGAGGTCTGTCCTAAAAAGGTCGAGTCCGGCTTCAACCTGGGTCTGAACCGGCGCAAAGCCGTCTACCTGCAGTACCCGCAGGCCGTACCGCTCAAGTATGTCCTGGATCCCGAGGCCTGTATTTATCTGAAAAAACCCGGCCGCTGCGGGTTCTGCGCCCGGGAGTGCCCGGCCGACGCCATTAACTTCGACGACCATCCCAGGACCTACCATCTGGAGGTGGGCTCGGTGATCCTGAGCCCCGGTTTCAAACCCTTTGATCCCGGGGTGCTGGACTACACCGGCTATGGTCGGCTGGACAACGTGGTCACCTCCATGGAGTTCGAGCGGCTTCTCAGCCCCTCCGGCCCCACCATGGGGCAGCTCAAACGGCCCTCGGACGGGAGCGAACCCCGCCGGATCGCCTGGTTGCAATGTGTGGGTTCCCGGGATATCAACCGGGCCTGCCACGGGTACTGTTCGTCGGTCTGCTGCATGTACGCCATCAAACAGGCGATCATTGCCCGGGAGCACGCGGCCGGGAGGTTGGAGAGCGCCATTTTCTTCATGGACATGCGGACCCATGGCAAGGAGTTTGAAGACTATTATCAGCGGGCCAGCTCCAGCGGCGCAGAATTTTACCGGGCGCGGATCCACACCGTGCATCCGGCTGGAAACGGTAATCTCCGGTTGCACTGGGCCGATGAACAGGGGAAGCTCCATGACCGGGAGTTTGAGCTGGTGATCCTGTCGGTAGGCCTGGAAATGGATCCGCAGGTGGTGGCCCTGGCCGGTGATCTCGGGGTCGAACTTGACCGCGATAATTTCATCGCCACCACGGATTTTTCCCCGCTGGCCACCAGCAGGCCCGGGGTGTATGTCTGCGGTGCGGCCGCCGAACCAAAGGATATTCCCCAGTCGGTCATGGAAGCCAGCGGCGCCGCCCTTGAGGTACAGCTCGATTTGAGCGCTGCCCGCTGGACCGAAACCAGGCATCCGCAGTATCCCGGGGAACGCGACGTCTTTGCTGAACCGCCGCGGATCGGGGTCTTTGTCTGTTCCTGCGGGATCAACATCGCCTCGGTGGTGGATGTGACCGCGGTGACCGAGTATGCCGCCACCCTGCCCGGGGTGGTCTACAGTCACAACAATCTTTTTTCCTGTTCCCAGGACACCATCGACCAGATGGCCTCCACCATCCGCGACCAGCGCCTCAACCGGGTGGTGGTGGCCTCCTGTTCGCCCCGGACCCATGAGGGTTTGTTCCAGGAAACCCTGCGGGAGGCCGGTATCAACCGGTACCTCTTCGAGATGGCCAATATCCGCGACCAGGATTCCTGGGTCCATCAGAACCAGCCCGGGGCGGCGACCGAGAAGGCCAAGGATCTGGTACGCATGGCCGTGGCCCGGGTTCGGTACCGGCAGCCGCTGCCGGAAAACCGGGTGGCGGTGAACAAGTCCGTTCTGGTGGTCGGGGCCGGAGTCGCCGGCCTCACAGCGGCTCTTTCCCTGGCCGATCAGGGCTACCCGGTGACCCTGGTGGAGCGGGACTCGCGACCCGGAGGTCAGGCATGGTCGCTGTTTCGGACCAGGCAGGGCAGCCGGGTCCAGCCCTGGCTGGAATCTCTCTGCGCCCGGGCGGAGAACCACCCGGACATCACCCTGAAAACCGGGACAGAGGTGGTGGAGGCCTCCGGCAGTGTGGGCCGGTTCAAGACCATGCTCGCCGATGGCCAGGTTCTGGAACACGGGGTTACCGTGCTGGCTACCGGTGGCAAACCGTATCAGCCCGCCGAGTATCTCTATGGCCGCCATCCCTGTGTCCATACCCTGCTGGAAATGGACCGGAAAATCATGGATGAGCCGGAACAGATCGTCGGCGCCGGCCAGGCGGTGTTCATCCACTGTGTTGGTTCCCGGATTGCGGAGCGGCCCTGGTGCAGCCGGGTCTGCTGTACCCATGCCATCGACCAGGCGCTCAAGCTCAGGGAACTCCGGCCGGAGATGGATATCATCATGCTGTACCGCGATATCCGAACCTATGGCCAGCGGGAGCATCTCTACCAGGAGGCCCGGGCGGCGGGCATTGTCTTTGTCCGCTATGACCTTGATCACCTGCCCCGGGTGGATGAGAGTGAGGGAACTCTGCAGGTGGTGGTTCGTGACCCGATCCTGGGTCGGGAAATCCTCCTTCATCCCGATCTACTGATCCTGGCCACGGCGGTGGTTCCCCGGGAACAGACCGGTGCGGTGGCGAAACTGTATAAGTGCGCGGTCAATGAGGACGGGTTCCTCCTTGAGGCCCACATGAAGCTCCGGCCGGTGGATTTTGCCACCGACGGTGTTTTTCTGGCCGGACTCTGTCATTATCCCAAACCGGTGGATGAGACCATTGTCCAGGCCAAGGCCGCCGCGGCCAGGGCCGGGCGGATTCTGGCCCACGACGCGGTGCCGGCCGAATCTTTGACCGCCGAGGTCCAGGCTGGTAAATGCGTGGGGTGCGGGCTCTGTGTTCAGGTTTGTCCCTATGCGGCGGTTATTCTGGAGGATGAGTCGGGGCGGGTCGTGGTCAATGCCAGCCTGTGCAAGGGCTGCGGAGCCTGTGTGGCCGGTTGCCGTTCCGGGGCCATTTCGCTCAAAAACGGCAATGATGAGCAGCTCATGGCCGCGGTGGAGGCGGCCCTGTCATAAGAACTGTGTGGATGAAACCTTGAGCTTCGAACCAAAAATAATAGCCTTTCTCTGTACCTGGTGCAGTTATGCCGGCGCCGACCTCGCCGGAATAAGCCGCTTGCAGTATCCGCCAAGTATTCGTATCATCAAGGTGCCCTGTTCGGGTCGGATCAGCGCCAACCTGATCCTTGCTGCCATCCGCAGCGGGGCGGACGGTGTGCTTGTCTCTGGCTGTCATCCCGGTGACTGCCATTACCAGTCCGGCAATTACCACGCCCGGCGGCGGTTTGTGCTGCTAAAAAAACTGCTTGAGTTTGTCGGTCTGGAGTCGGATCGACTGCATTTCACCTGGATATCAGCTTCGGAAGGTGAGCAGTTCGCTGCTGTCGTCCGCGAGGTTACCGATCGGGTCCGTGGCCTGGGGCCGGCCACCCGTTTTGTCAAACACCTACCGGATGGATCTGGAGAGTGAGTCAGCTAAACGAAACTATTACCCGGGCTCTCAGGGAGCGGGCCGGGGATCTGCTGGCAGCGGGTACGGTGGATGCCTTTGTCGGCTTTACCACCGGCACAGTGCCCATGGTCATGCGGCTCCTGGTCGCCCGCACTCCCGAAGAAGCCAGGCAGCTTGTCTGGAACTCATTCTGTGTTCTCAATCCGGCCAACTTTCTGCCCGAACTGGTTCAGACCCTGTCCAGGGAAGGCAAGGTGCGGGTCGGAGTTGTGGCCACGGGCTGCTGGTCCCGGAACATAGTGCTCCAGATCCAGGAAAACCAGCTCAGCCGGGAGCAGCTTCATATCGTCGGCATCGCCAGCCGCGGCATGGTTCTTCCCCGCAGGGTACGGGCTCTTTTTTCTGGCCGGGAGATTACCCGGGTGGAGGAAAAGGAGCACGAGTTCGTGGTCAGTGGGCCAGGTTTTTCCGAAACAGTCAGCCGCTGGAGTGTGGTGCGGGACAACTGCCGGACCTGTTCTCACCCGGATCCGGTTCTCTTTGACGAGATGCTCACACCGCATTCCTCCAGGAAACCGGTGGCCGACAGGTTTGACCAGATCGAGAAGGTAGAGCGCATGACAGCGGAGGAGCGTTACCATTGGTTTCAGGGCGAAATCGCAAATTGTATCCGCTGTTACGCCTGCCGCAACGCCTGTCCGCTGTGCTACTGCCCCACCTGTTTTGTCGATGAGTCCCGGCCTCAATGGGTGGGAAAAAGCCTGGATCCGGTGGATGTTTCGCTGTTTCATATCCTGCGCGCTTACCATTGTGCGGGTCGCTGTACTGATTGTGGAGCCTGCGAGGCGGCCTGCCCCATGGGAATCCGCATGCGGCTTTTTACCCGCAAACTGGAAAAGGATGTACTGGCCCTGTTTGGTACCGAGGCGGGAATGGATCCCGGCCAGGCCCAGCCTCTGGCCACCTATGGCCTGGATGATCCGCAGGATTTCATGTTGAGAGGGTGAGTCGGGGCCGGGAATGCTCTGCCGGGGCTGTGGACCGGCAGGAAATATATTGTTTTGCGTACGGCTGGCATCGGGCAGGCAATGATTCGGTCATGCCGGCCGCAGGAAGGAAAGGAGCTATGAGTCGCTATAAGAAATACGATGTGCCTTGGTGGTGGCTTGCCATTGGCCTGATCGGCTTTATCATCAATATTCGGGTTGCCGCCGAAATCGCCACTCCTTTTGAACGGGCCATCGACGGCCTGGCTGCCGGAGGAGTACTGCTGACCTCCATCTATTACGGCTGCCTTTTTTTCGGGTTGTTTGACAAGATCCGGACGAGGCGCAATGTGGACTCCGGGGAGGAGCACTGAAGGTGTCTTTGTACCGGGTAAGTCAGGCGGACCTGGATGATCTGGTCCGACGGTGGCGACGGAATTTTGATCTCTTTGCCCCCCTGGACGGGAACCATGGAGTGGTTCCGGACTGGACCCTGCTGACCCGGAAGAGGTTTCCGGAGCTGGCTCCGGGACTGCCGGCGAACAGTGTCAAACGGTTCTTTTTTCCCCAACCTGAGGTGCTGGCGCTGTTTTCCACCGCGGACAGGGAGGGGCCGTACTGCCAGATACCGGCGGATGGGGGGCGAGGCCGTATCCTGCTCGGGGTCCGGCCCTGTGATGGCCGCAGCGTGGAGTTGAACAACATGGTGTACCGGGAGGATCCCTATTACCAGGCCGCCCGCGCCAGGACGATCCTCGTGGGCCTCGGCTGCCGCACCAGGAGCACCACCTGTTTCTGCACCTGGACCGGGGGCTCCCCCCTGGGTACCGATGGGCTCGATATCCTCCTGACCGAACTGGATCATGGCATTGTTCTGGAAACTCTGACCCGGAGGGGCGAGGAACTGCTGGCCGGGGCCGGCTTGCCGGCAGCCGGTGATGACGAGCAGGAAATGCTTGACAAGCTGCGCAGGCAGGAGGCCGACCTTGGCGGTTCGGTGCAGGATCCGGCGACAGTACTTGCGGAAAAACCGCTCATGGACCTCTACGAGGCCCCGTTCTGGGACCAGGTTGCCCAGCCGTGCCTGAACTGTGGTATCTGCACCTTTCTCTGTCCCACCTGCTACTGTTTTGATATCCAGGACGAGGTGGTACACGGAAGTGGACAGCGTATCCGGTACTGGGATTCCTGCATGTTTCCGCTCTTCACTCTCCATGCTTCAGGTCATAATCCGCGCGGACAGAAAGTGCAGCGGGTGCGCAACCGGTTTCTGCATAAACTTAAGTATTTCCCGGATCGGTACGGGCCGCTTTCCTGTGTTGGATGTGGACGGTGTATCCGCGAGTGTCCGGTCAATATCGATATCCGCGGGGTCCTGCGAGACCTCCTGGCAGTGGAGTAGAACAATGGGCACAGGTGCTGTACACGGTCCTGGCACAGAGGAACTTGCCGGAACCGGTCTGGTCAACCCCTATATCCCCTGTCCGGTCCGGATCACCGAGGTGATTGTCGAGAGTGAGGACGGAAATCTGAAGAGTTACCGGCTGGCCTTTGAAAGAGACGAAGACGCCAGGGCCTGGTCCCATGTGCCGGGTCAGTTTGCCATGCTCTCTCTGGCCGGCCAGGGTGAGATTCCCATCGGTATCGCCTCCCCGCCCGGGGAAAAGGAGCTGCTTTTTACGGTTAATCGGGCCGGTAAGGTGACAACGGCCCTGCACATGCTGGACGTGGGAGCCCGCATCGGCCTTCGGGGTCCACTGGGCAACGGTTTTCCCGTGGATGGTGCTCTCCGGGGGAAAAACATCGTTATTATTGGTGGAGGGTTCGCCTTCACAGCCCTGCGTTCCACCCTGCTTCATATGCTGGAACACCGCAAGGATTATGGCAATATCACGGTCATCTACGGCGCCAGAAGCCCGGGGATGCTCCTGTATCGGAAAGAGCTGGATGCCTGGGGTGCGCGGGACGACGTGGAAATGCATGTTACCATCGACCGGGAAGCACCGGGCTGGGACGGGCTGGTGGGGTTTGTTCCTGCCATTGTTGGCCAGGTGGCGCCTTCTCCGGAAAATGCGGTTGCCCTCATCTGCGGGCCACCTGTCATGATCAGGTACACCATGGGACCGCTGGAGGAGCTTGGGTGGCAGAACGATCAGGTCTATCTGTCGTTTGAAAACCGGATGAAATGCGGCCTGGGGGTTTGTGGTCACTGCAACGTCGGTCCGGTCTATGTCTGCAAGGATGGACCGGTCTTCACCAGGGCAGAGGTCCTGCAGTTGCCGGTGGAGTATTGAGATACCGCTCCAGGCTTGATCATCCCGGACTGTCCGGAATTCTGTTATCCTGGTTCGCCGGTGATTTTCCTGATCTCGGTGCCGATTTCCCGGACAATTTTTCTGTAATCCTTTTCTCTGTCGCCCTGGCTGCACCCCCATTCGATCTGAAAGGCCAAGTCGGCCAGATCCCTCAGCCCGAGGTTGAGCAGGGCGCCCTTTATGGTATGTCCCGCCTTACCGAGAGTTTTCAGGTCATCGCTTTTGGCAGCCTCTTCCAATCGCTGGAGATGGGAGGTCAGGGTGGTGACAAAGGTGGGCATGACCGAGGCGATTTTTTTCTCGGACAGCAGGTAGGATGTGCGGAGATGGGCGTGGATGGTCTGCAGGTAGTCGTCGCTTTCCATGGTGTGCTCCGGTAAATTATAAGGTAGGATCAGGCAAGCGACCGAAAGGAGACTCCGGGCCTGGACACGATCGATTCCAGGATATATTGTTTCCAGCTTCTGTTCAACTGTGAGTCCATGAATTATGCATCCTCTGGAACAGAAAATATACCGGATCATCGTTGATCAGAAGCTGTTCGATCGGGATGACCGCCTGGTGGTTGGTGTTTCCGGTGGACCTGATTCCATGGCCCTGCTTTATCTCCTGGATGCTTTGCGTCGCTTTTTTCCCTGTTTTCCCGTCGCTGTATATGTGGACCACGGATTGCGGCCCGGGGAGACCCCGGCTGAATCTCAGGTCGTGGAACAGGCGGCCGGTATCCTCGACCTTCCTTTTGAGGCAGTTTGTGTGGACACGGAGAAATGTGCGAGAGAACGGGGACTTTCCCTGGAACATGCGGCCCGTGAGTTGCGCTACGAGTCCCTGGCTGAGGTGGCTGACCGGTACAGGGCTTCCTGTCTTGTCGTGGCCCATACCGCGGACGACCAGGTGGAGGAGGTTCTGATTCGTTTGTTGAGGGGCAGTGGACGCTGCGGGCTTTCCGGCATGCGGATGCGGCGCGGCAGAATTATCCGTCCCCTGCTGATGACACCCAAAGCAGAGTTGCTTCACTATCTCCAGGACAGGAATATATCCTTCTGTCAGGATTCCAGCAATCTGGACCGCCGTTTTCTTCGCAACCGGATCCGTCTCGACCTTTTGCCTTTGCTCGAACGGGAGTATGATCCCGGGGTTCGTAAGGCCCTGCTCAAGACGGCTGAAAATCTGGCCGAGGATGAGGCATTTCTTGATGGCCAGACAGAAAGCGTCTGGCAACAGCTGGTCCGGCGGGCCGATCCGGTCCAGGACGACGGTGAACCGGGATATCTTCTTGAGCGCAGCGGTTTCTGTCTCCTCCATTCGGCTCTCCAGCGGAGGCTGGCAGAGAGACTGCTCTGGGAACTTGGCGCCAGGCCCCGCTATGAACATATCATCATGGTACTTACAGCGGCCCGTCAGGGTGTGACCGGCAGTGAACTGCATCTAAGTCAGGGGTTGCGGGTCGAGGTAAAGCGTGACCTCCTTGTTTTTTCCTACCCCCGTGGTCGAGGTAGCTGGCGCGGCCGGCTGTCTTCCTGAGCCTGCCCTCTGAGCAAGATTTTTCGGCCAGGATGTTTCAGATCATTTTTTGTTCCAGTGGCAGCCGATGCACTGCATGTTGCCTGGCATCAGGCGCAGTTTGTTTGGCCGCTCCGCTCCTGCGGCCGAGGCCCTGATCTTGAGCACTCCTTCCTGGTGCGGATTGTGGCAGGTGGCGCAGATGATCCGGCCCCGGTACAGTGGCAGCTCGACACCGAGTCTTTTGACCGAGGTCTGAATTGCGCGAAGTATCTTTCTGGAGGGGCGGCGCAGGTGATCGACCCCGGCCGGATGGGCACGGGTATATCCGTGATGACATCCGATACAGTATTCATCCGGGTTCCTGGTGATAAAGCGGACATGCCGCAGTCCCATGATGGTTACGTCCGGCCTGGTGGTGTGGCAGAACAGGCATGTGCCCTGGATGATGTTTCCCTGTTCATCAAGCTGGATATGGGGATTCATGCGCTGATAGGCCTCGCGCAGGTGACAGAGAAAACAGAAACTGTTTCTGGACAGGTTCTCTCTGCGCAGAAAGTCGGGGTTCCTCTTGCGGAGCATTTTCGATGCCGGAGCACCCATCTGCAGCCGGACATCGTGGCACGTACTGCAGGAGAGGCTGCCATTTTGCAGGGGCATGTCTTTGGGGATCTGGACCATGGAAGAGGGCTTGACATTGACCGGGTGGATGTCTGATCGGGCATGGCGGGTACCGTGGCACCGGTTGCACAGCAGGTTATGGTCCCCTTTTTCTTTCAGCCGGGGCGTATTCCTGGCCGGGGTGGTTTCGTGGCAGCAGAGGCAGAGATATTCTTTCCAGTGAGGGTTGATACTGCGGCTGCGGCCGGCTCTTTCCATATATATTCCTGAAAGGAGAAATTTTTTCTCGGCACTGTCATGAATGGCATGGCAGTCGAGACAGAAAAGGAACGGGCGCTTGCTGGCAGCCCTGGAGAATTGTTTGCCGCGCGCAGCGGTATCCAGAAAAGGGTTGAGTCCCCTGTAGTGCAGTCTGCTTACCTTGGGGTGGCATTGGCGGCAGAGCGTTTCACTGGAGTCATCTGGCCGGAGAGCGGCCGGAGGTTTGTTTTGTTCATTACGGTGACATTTTTCGCAGCCCAGACGCCCGTGCGGTTCCTCGGTCTCCGGCTGAGATACGGCCGGAACCGGGACTCCGGTCAGAACTACCAGCGAGAGAAGAAACAGCCTCCATATCCAACCCATGTCCGCCCCTTTCATCTTCCCCCCTCCGGCAGCTCATGTTGCATATTTGTCCGTACAGACCGATTACCACTTAGGTTTTGTCGAAAAACCAGGGGAGTAGTTTCCTTTGATCTTCTGACGCTCCTTGATTACATGATAATACCTGTAAAGGAAAAGTGTACCCATTCCGTGGCATTCATAGCAAAGTTTTTTTCTCACTTCCCTGCGCAGAAAGCTGTTTACCGGGCTGCCCTCAATATTGCGGCCATTACCCGGGCTGCTTTGACCCGCTTTCCAGACATGGGGATCGTGGCAGGTGGGGCAGCTTATCTCTCCAGTGACCGCGGTTCTGCCGTCAGCGGTGAACAGAGGAATACCATCGGGAGAGGAAGGATCATCGAACCGGGTCGAGGAATAGGGCAGCCGGTAGCCGAAGTAGATCCGTCTTGGATGGGAACCCACCTGGACAAGCTTCTCCTTCCCGGCCCCTCTTGGATTATGGCACCCGTAGCAGGCCTTTTCCATGAAGTCTTCTCCTTTTCTGCCTTTCATGAGCGGAGAGTTCCATAGCACCATCTTGTATGCGGCATTATGGATCCCGTGACAAGGTGCGCAGGCCGAGCCGTCCGCCGCTTTCCGGCCTCCCATGTTTTTGGCGTCCGGGGCGGTATAGCGCAGGTCATGATCCGTACCTGTGACCATATATTCCCGGCTGTGACACTCCCGGCACAGCAGCGGATTTTGCAGATTGGGAATGCGCAGGAAACTGGTTGCCTCATTTCCTTCCACCTTTCTTCCCGGCCCGGCAGTTGGCCGGTCACCGCGCCATTGATGGGGATTATGGCAGGTTTCGCACTCCATGTTCTTGCTGCTTTTTCCTTTGCCATAAAGGGGCAGGCTGGTCTTGTTTTGCATCTGGACTGTGACCGGATGGCTGTTCCTGCCAGTGGTTTTTGTCCCGGCCACCCCATCGGTCCGGTGACAGCTGCGGCAGAGATCCGAGCGAGATGGTGATTTTGGCAGGGTGCGGGCCCAGAGCCCTGGTCCTGTTCCGTTGTGGACAACGTGGCAGGGTGAGCAGATTCCGTCCTGAATCACAGTTCGACCAGCAATGTTTTTTGCCTTTGGTGCGGTGAGATGCAGGTCATGATCTGTGTTGACGACAAGCAGCTCTTTTTCATGACAGGTCTGGCACAGGGAAGGGGAGTTCCCCGAGGCTTTGCGGAGAAAGCTGCTTGAGGTGTTTCCCTCCTCGTTGCGGCCCGGGCCAATTGTCGGATCGCCGGGCCGCCACTGGTGAGGATCATGACAGGTGTGGCACTGGATTTGTCTTTTGTTGTTTTTTCCCCTGGGCAGGGGCAAATCCACCTTGCGCGTGAATTCCACATTGACCGGATGGGTGAATTTGCCGATGGTTTTTTTGCCCGCTTCCCGTTTTGCCCGATGACAGTCCAGGCAGAGAGCCGAAGCAGGTCCCGGCTTCGCGGTTGTGCGGGCCCAGAGGTAGCGGTCACCCCCGTTGTGGGGAACATGGCAGGGAGAGCAGACTCCGGCCTGCCCCGGAGTCTGTTTGAACAGGTTTTGGCTTTTCGGGGCCGTTATTCGCAGATCATGGTCTGTCGCGGCCACCATGGCTTTGTCTGTGTGACAGGAGGTGCAGACTTTGCTCAGAGGCAGGACCAGTGTCCGGCTTCCGGCCGCGGCCTGGTGTGGCCTGTGACAGGTTCGGCACTGGAGAGTGTGGGCCGGTCCTTCGTAGTAATGGATGGTGCCCGGCGGCTGTTTAAAGGACTTTTGGATTGGATGATTGCTGCCTGACCGTGATACAGTACTCCTGGCACCATTCTTTTCCCGGTGACAGAGAAGGCAGAGCCGAGAGTCGCTTTCAGGCTCAACAAGTATGTAATCGTAACGGCTGGGACCAGTTTGGGGTGGCGGAGGCTGGTTGATTTTGTTTTTCCGGTGAATCAGGTGGCAGGAGAGGCATTGCACGGAGTTGTTCCGGCCGGTGAAGAGAGCCGAGTCCGGGGAAAGCCGGCCCTCCTTCATGCTGATCCCGACAGGATGGTTTGTGCGGCTGGTCCGGGGCGTATTCTCCCGGTCCATCCGGTTTTCGTGGCAGGTAACGCAAAGGGTCGAATCGCTCGCCGCAAGAACCAGGTTCTTTTCTTTACCTCCGTGGGCTGTATGACAACTTTCGCAGATTATCTGTTTTGGATCCCTGGCCGCGGGAACCGCGCCTGCCTTGAAAAGGACCTCGGGCAGGATGGTTTTTCCTTTGTGCATGGGATGATTCCTGCTCGCGTCTGTCTTGTTGACGTGACACATTTCACACATGATGGAGTCTTTATTTGAGATGCGGAGGAAAATAGTTCGTTCAATGGATGTATCAGTGGGTACACTGTGGGCCGAATGACAGGTGGCGCAGACAATTTTTCCATCATGGGACAGGGGAAAGAGCTTGGGGATTTTGACTCTGCTTGAGGGGATTATACCTGTTTTGTGCCGATCGAGCATCCAGACTTTTTTTCTTGAATCGTCTGTAGACCCGTCATGACAGCTGAGACACATCAGTTCAGTTCCGGCCACGTCTTCGGTTTCCAGAGGGGTCAGCACTGTGCCACGTCCTTCGACAAACTGATCGATCCAGCGAAAATGACAGATGGCGCATTCCCGGGCTGAATTCCGGGTCAGGTTGCCGGCGGGGTAAGCCGGGGAAACATTCAGACACAGAATTGCGAGAAGCAAAAATCCTGTTGAGGTGAGTGAATTGGCGATATTCATCGCATCTTTTCAAGAATGACGACCTGTCCGCTATACATCTCCACCACGTAGAGTTTTTTTCGTGTGGCCGCCAGACCGACCGGTGTCGTGAATTTTATGATTTTTCCCGAAGCGTCGCTGACGATTCCCTGCAGTTCCCCGTCAAGGTTGAAGACCTGGACAACTCCCAGATAACTGTCGGAAACAAAGATTTCTCCGTCGGGATTGATCGCGATACCCTTGGGGCGGAAGAACTGGCCCGGTTCAATACCCCACCCGCCAATAAAGTGGTGAAAGGAGCCGTCCGGGTTCAGGACCTGTACCCTGGTGTTGATGACCTCAACCACATAGCTCTTCCCATCTCTGTCCGTGCTCAGCATAAAAGGATAGCGGAACTCCCCGGGGTTGCGGCCCATGACCCCCTTGATCCAGACGGGAATACCCATTCTGTCCAGCCTGAGGACACGATGGTTGTCGTTGTCCACCACCACAAAACCGCCATCCGGTGCAAAGGACACATCCGAACAATCGGCCGCCTCCCCGTTTTCAGCAGGCGGAAGAGGGAAGATGCGGGGAGGCTTGTTCGTGGCCGAAAAGAAAATCAGTCGATGGTTACCGGAATCTGCGACCACCACATCTCCTGATGAAGAGACGTCCAGTCCCAGCGGCTGGTTGAGCAAATTGGAGAATCCCAGATCCTTGATATGGGAGCCGTTACGGTCATAAATTCTGATCTGATCACTGGTTCCGTCCAGGACAAAGACACGTCCCTCTCTGTCAACACCCACATCGCTTGGCAGGTGGAAAGCGTCAGAAATCCGGTAAACTTCACGGTACCTGATTGCCTGAAATTCTTGCTCTGTGGCGGCAAGAAGGGCAGAGGGCAGCAGCAGCCAGGCCAGAAACAGGAAGGGGACGATGTTTCTGAGTTCATGTTGCCCGGTCAGCGCCAGGAAAGTTCTGAGCTGTTTATGCCGCTGTCGCCCTCTGGTAGCATTCTTCATCACTGGGTTGAACGGTCTTCTTTAAGCAGTTGCCGCAGCTTTTGTTGCCTGATCAGGTCCGGATCAAACATGGTCGGCAGGTAGAATTTCATATACCGGTCGATCATGTCCGCCACTTCGGTCCTGTAGAGGCTTTCGGCTCTGGCCCTGGAGTAGCCCACTGCGACAAAGTCGATGTAGGGGCGTCGGCTGTGGCACTCCGTGCACTGGATCGGTTTCTTGGAGATATTCTTATGCAGGACAGCCTTGGCCTTGGCCTGTTCTTCCGGCGAAAGGGTGTTCACCTTGGCGATATATTCTCTGGTCAGCTTTTCATCAAGCTGGTGATCGAGACGGTGGGCCTTGCCACCGGGTTCCACCACCACCGGCACCAGCCGGGCGCCGAAAATCCCGTCCTCACCACGCAGTTTTCCTACCCTCTGTTTGTCGCTTTTGTTGTCAAACCAGGCAAAGTGGTGGTTAGGATCATTGGGGTCAAGACGGATATGGCAGGTCTCGCAGGCCATGAAGTAGTTATGCATATTGAGAAAAGACCTGATGTCCGGCGATTTGGAATGGGGATAGGTCCCATGACAGGTAATACATACCGGCGGTTTTCCAAGCTTCATCTTGATGTTGTCATCCAGAGCGTGAAAATGGCCGGCCATGTCTTTGCTGCTTATGAGCCAGAAACTTTTTTCCATTACTCCTGTGGCATTGGCAGTTGAGTACTGAGTTGGAAAATAGAGCAGTTTGACCAGCCAGCCGGCAAAAACCAGGCAGATTATCATGGAAAACGCGGTGAAGGCTTTGGTGAGCGTGTGACCGGTGCTGTGATGTTCATGTTCGACATTTTCGGCAGCGCGCGGGTCGATCAGGCCTTCTTCCACCATTTTCGTGAATTGAAGGGGGTGTTCTTCCTTGAGTTCGTGCAGGGGCATTTTGCCGTCGATCCAGACCCGGGAGCCGGGAAATTTTCCCGGCTTGTAATGAACCGTGTAAAAATGCCAGACAATGATAGCCAGGGTGGCAAGTATCGCCTCCATGCCATGGATCAGTATGGAAAGGTCGAGCACAAAGGTTGACCAGTATTCCTCGGTCCAGAGCAGCACGCCGGTGGTGGAGATGATAATGGTCCCTGCAACCAGGGCCCAGTACTCCATCTTCTCTCTGTAGTCGAACCGGTCGAACTCGGGAGGTTCTTTCCGCATGCCGAGGTAATAGGCCAGGTTCTGGACCATGTCCTTTGCGTCCTTGAAGCAGGGGATCATGTCGCGAAGAAAGGATCGACCATCCGGATTGGTTATGATGTACCAGACATGGGCCAGGGACGCGATGATCATCACTGCTCCGGAAATTCTGTGCAGCAGGCCCCGGTACTCGAAGATTACCTTGCCGGTTTCGCCTAATTTAAGAATCCATGTCTCTGGAATCTTGAGCATGAAACCGGTAATAACCAGAATAAAGAAGGTCGCAAAGGTCAGCAGATGCTGCAGTCTCTCCTGGCTGTTGAGACGAATGATATAGTCAGTATACGGTGCCTGGCTTTCCATGCTTCCACCTGTCGTGCTGTTGTCGGTATCTGTTTTCATGTCTCTACTCCCCGTGATTCTTCCTGTTTTTCACCGTCCTGTAGAAGTCCATGATCTGGTGGGCCAGCATGCCGCCAATAACCACAGTGATCAACAGAGTGTAGACGTATTTGACCAGGCTGTATATTTTTCGCTGGAACAGTTCCTGCTTGCTGAGTTTGGAGAGATCTTTTTTGGCGAGCAGGGTGCGGAATCGACGTTCTTTCTTTAGAGCGTTAATGTCTTCGGCGATTTTTTCTCCCCGGACGAAGGCTGCGACAGTTTCTTCAAAGCCCAGACCGGTCCGGTGTATTTTTCCGGAGACAAATTTTTCCGTGGCATTAGGGTGACATTGCTGGGTGCCGTTCCCGCCGGCACAAGTGCGGCGCAGGTTTTTCCTGTTGACAGGAGAGTTGGGGCTGTCAGAGGGGACCATGGAATGAACGGTGTAGCCGATTGGAGCGTGACAGTTGAGACAGTCTGGAGCGTTCGGATCTCCATAGAGCACTGCTTTCCAGTGGTATGTGTCCTGGTAATTGGCCGTAGGCGTAAGGCCGTGGCGGGCCATCATCTCCCCGTTCTGATGGCAGTTGAGACAGAGTTTCACGGTTTCCAGAGAGGTTTTGGAACGATGCATGCGGTGGCTGAAGTGGTTGTAAAACCGGTTGGTCCATTGTTTGTCTTCGTGACAGCCAAGGCAGCGGCGCAGGGCGTTCAGTGATATACCTGATTTCAGTGTGGTAAGATCGCTTACCGGCTGATAGATTTCATTGACGTGACAATCGGTACAGCCGGGCATGTCTTCGGGATATTTTTTCGGCTTGTCTTCTGTATACTTCCCGTGGACACTGTTGATCAGCTTGGCGTTTATCTTGTCATGGGAGAATTCCTTGCCTGTGGAAGGCTCTTTGATATGGCACTTGGTGGTGCAGTTTACCTTCTGGGCGTCGTTGTGAGGGATGACATCCAGGTTGAGGTGGCAGTTTCGGCAGAGAACCTGGCTGTGAACCGAGTTGAGAAACTTGGAGCCGGCGACATAGAAAATTCGCAGCCGCCCGGTCTTTTTGTCGATTCGTCCAAGTCCGGGATACTTGTGGCAGATCAGGCAGTCTTCCTCATCGGCTCCGGCCGCGTACCCGGTGGATCCTGTCCACATGATCAGCATTATGATCATAACAAAGAGCCGGATGACCCAGGGAAGATTGTTCTTTCGCACTGTTTCCCTGCCTGTGATGTCCAGGTACGCAACGTTCATGGTTTTCTCCTGTTCTTCCTGGTTGGTATCCTGATCAAATAATACTCATCTGTCATGGAATAATAAGTGGGGAATGGCTAAAAGAACGCGTTGAAAAATCTAAAATTCGCCATTCCTAAACCTGTGCCCCTTTGTGGTCAAGATTTCGAAATTGCGTGGGGAGGGTCACAATGTGTCTCTTGTGGCAGGTTGGGAAGGTTCAGGGGGAACAGGTGCGCCGGGCAGGGTCTGGAAGGTAAAAAAACCGGCTCCTCTGCGAAAGGGGAGCCGGTTTCCGGGCAGCCGGACATGATGGCGTTCAGAAGTCCGGGCTACTGCGTTGTAGAGGCAGGCACGGTCAACTCTTGACGTACTGTATGTGGATTCAATTTCAGGGTGTGACGGACATCCATCTGGATGTGTACACGTTAGAAGTGGACATCCATCAACAGGTAATAGTTGTCCAGGCTGGCATCCGTGGGCATGGGCTGGCCCATGTGCTGTCCGCTGCCTGTATAATCGTAGTTTACCCGCATATAGCCTGTGCGGAAGAAGAGGTACTTGTTGACCGGTTGAATGTAGTAAAAATCATAGACCGATCCCCTGGTTGCCAGCTTGTTGAACAGGTCCGGAGTACCCATGGTCATGCTGAACCAGTACTGGGAGCCATAATTGTATTCAAAACCGAATTTTGCTCCGCGCAGCCAGTCTGAAGGCAGAGTGTAGCGGAAGCCGGTATACAAGGAGTAACCGGTGTGACTTTCCTGGCCGTCCCACGATAGCAGGCCGTAAAGCCCCATCGGTGCTTTGCCGCTCGGGTCTGATGAGTTGCCGGCATAGGAGGTGAAAAAGTCAAGGCCAGTGCCGCGGATATTCTTTGCCTGGAAATGGACACCCCAGAGGTCCAGGTCGCCCAGGTCGGTGTTTGCTATGCCTGTATCGGCCAGCTCCGGACCGGTGAGGTAGAAGGGCAGATCCCAGACATGAGCATAGCTGAGCACCAGCAGGCTGTCTTTGAGGCCAGGAACCTGGGTCTCGAAAAAGGTGGCGAATATGGTGGAGTCTCCAGCTTCGTCGTCGTCGAAAAACGGGAACGGGCTGCCGGTATTGTTGTCATCGTCGCTGTGATAGGCTTTGCCAAACGCAAAGCGCAGCCCGTTTTCCTTCAGACCGGTATAACGGTCCAGGCCGATGGTGGCGACGATCCCATCCGCCTCGCCATCGAAGATGAGTGATGGATAGGTGGACTGACGCAGTCGGTTTTCCTTGAATTCAAATGGCGGCCCTTCGGTGGAAGGATGACGACCGACGGTAATGGCAAGGGGAAACGGCAAGCCCTGTGGTATCCAATCCACATAGGCGCGATCCACCCACAGGTTGCTGCTGTTTGGCCGCTGAACCCGGTTTGAGTCGTTGAAGAGACCGCTGTCCGTGCCGTCGTCGCTGTCGGCCCAGTTTTTGAACATGGCGAGACGGCCGTGGAAAGAGAGTCCGTCGGTGATTTTTGCATCCATGTTGATCCTGAACCTGTTGGTCCAGTTGTTGGAATCTGTGGTTTTGTCCACCTGCTCGATGGCACCGGCCAGGGCCTGCTGTGGTGTGAGTCCTGTACCCAGTCCGTTTTGGAAAGTGGTCATGTTGACCCTGGTGTAGTCTTTTGCCTTGTAACCGTCCACTCTTGTCCGCAACTCGGCACCGAAGTTGAGCTTGTTTTTGATCTGCTTGGTCTCAAGCTCGTCCATGGTATCGTAAATGTTGTCTATATCTCTGGCCAGTTTGTCATATTTGGCATTGGTCGGGGCCTTATTGCCTGATTCCAGGGATTCGACCCGTTTCTGGAGCGCATTGAGCCGTTCCAGAATCGCTTTATAGTCTTCGGCCGGAATTGTGACTGTATCCCCTCCGCCGGCATGGGCTCCAGCAGTCATGGCCAGCATCATGGCCATACTGAGCACGGTTTTTTTCATGTTTGCCTCCTCTATCCGTTTCGATGGGACAGCGAACTGGCTGGGCTGTCCTGGTTTATGGTCCTGGTGCTGTTTATTTTGGAATTGCCGCTGCCACGGGGTGGTCGCTGTCTGCCGCATGGTCCTGGAGGTAGGAGAGGATGGAAGCCATGTCGGCATCAGTTATCGTGGCAGTCAGGTCCACGGGATGACGGCCCCGTTTGAAATACTTTTTCCATACCAGTCCGGCCTTGTCTGCTGGATTTACCGGCGCAGCCTGCCCTCCTTTTTGATGACAACTGCCACATTTCTGGACAAAGATCGCCTCGTTGTCTCCTGCCCAGGCTGGTAGAGTAAGGGCAAGAGCCAGCAGGATGACTGTCCAGA
Source organism: Desulfolithobacter sp. (assembly GCF_054025815.1). Classification (NCBI taxonomy): domain Bacteria; kingdom Pseudomonadati; phylum Thermodesulfobacteriota; class Desulfobulbia; order Desulfobulbales; family Desulfobulbaceae; genus Desulfolithobacter; species Desulfolithobacter sp. The sequence continues at coordinate 35,417 of NZ_JBPMMS010000026.1, forward strand.
GAGTACACAATCTCATACCTGATCCCCCGGTTAAGTTCTTGTTTGGTATTTGGTTATGACTTGATCCGGAACCATTTCCGGATCACTGCAAAAACAGTATCAAAACAGCCGAGAAAAAGTCAAAAAAATTCTTTGTCGGACAAAGGGGCGGAAAGAAGGGGCAGGTGCCGGAGCCCCGGTCCCAGGCTCCGTTAGAACCATTGTCAATCAGGTAAAAAAAACGTTCCGAACTTTGTCATGGGAGACAACTGTGGTATAACCTTCTTCAGGATCCTGTCCTACATCAGGGTATGTATCATCAGGCCCAAGGTCATTTTACCAGAATAGCCGGCCCGCACTGGCCGTAACAGCCATCGACACTGTGTGTACGGGAAGATCTCGTCTATTTTTTCGTGCGCAGAGGGGCGGGTCGGGCGCCATCCGTTTCTTCGCCTGGATGGAAACTGATAGTCAAGAGGTTGAGTCACTGTGAAAAAAATAAGTTCGTTGCGTGATGTCATGTGTTTGAAAGTCAGGGGTAAGATTCTTGCCGGATATGTTGTTGTGGCCTTGTTTATTGCCACCATTGGCGGTATTGCCCTGTATCAGTTTTCATCTTTGTCGGAGCGGGTCTATTATCTTGTCGATGTGGTCGCCAACGAGGTGCGAAGCGCTGGTGATATCAGCCAGGCTGTGCTTTCCATGCGGACTTCTGTGGAAAAATTTATTTATCTTCAGGATCCTCGGGCAAAGAAACAGGCCCTGGCCTACAGTGAGGAGGTGAACAGGCTGCTCTCCCGGGCCGGACGTCAGATCCAGAGCCGGGATCAGAAGGAACGTCTCCGGAAGATAACCGAGGTATCCAGAGAATATATCGATAAGTTCAAGAACGTGATTATCCGTATCGAGGCCATGTCCAGCAATACCCGGAAACTGATGGAGTCCACGTATGTTGTCCAGGCCGACCTGCTCACCCTGCTGGAGAAAAACCGGACCGACTCCCATCGGGCAGATGTACTCTATCGGGTGATGGATGGGTTTAATCACGTGGTGCTTCTGGTTAATAAATATCTGCAGAATCAGGATGAAGCAGCCGGTGATGAGGCTGGCCGCATTCTGCTTGAGATCGGAGAGTTACTGGGACAGATCAAGGATAAGGATTTCGAGAACCAGATGTGGAACATCGAGGATTTCGGGGATAACTTTCTCGGCCTCAGGTCCATCCGGAAAAAGATGAGGGACGAAATCGAAGGGACCATTCTGCCGCTGGCCCCTGAAATTGTTGCCTTGTCCAGGCAGGTCTCAGATTCCGGGTGGGATTCCATGGACACGACGAGAAAAGACGTTGCCGGTCAGGTGACTCGTGCCAAGTCAATGATCGTTTCTATTTCTGTGGTGGCCGTATTGGCTGGGCTGCTTATCGGTTATGCTGTGGCCCAGGCGTTGGTGCTGAAGATATCCCGGGTATCGAAACAGCTCCAGGATATTGCCAGTGGAGGCGCCGACCTGACCAACCGGTTGCCGGTCCGGGGATCTGATGAGATTTGCGAGCTGGCTTCCTGGTTCAATACTTTTGTTGAAAAACTGCAGCTTATCATCCGGGACGTCATATCGGGCGCGGACACGGTCAACAGCACTTCGGCCCGTTTCGGCGATCTGTCCAGGTCCATGTCCAGTCAGACTGAAGAGATATCAGGAAAATCCACTGTTGTCGCCCGGGCTGCCCAGTCTCTGAACGAGAATATGGGTACGGTTTCCCAGGCAATGGAGGAAACGACCGCCAACGTCAACCTGGTTGCCACCGCCACCGAGGAGATGAGCAGCACTGTGGCCGAGATTGCCGACAATACGTCCACGGCCCGCTCCATTACCGGCCAGGCCGTGGAACATGCCAGTATCACATCGGAGAAAATAGAAAACCTGAACAGTAAGGCACAGGAAATTGGGATGGTGACCGAAGTGATCACCGAAATATCAGAGCAGACAAATCTTCTGGCCCTGAACGCTACCATCGAGGCCGCCCGGGCTGGTGAGGCGGGCAAGGGCTTTGCAGTTGTGGCCAATGAGATCAAGGAACTGGCCAAGCAGACCGCTGAGGCGACCCAGCGCATAAAAGAGCAGATTGCCGAAATTCAACAAACCACCCAGGAGACTTCCGACGAGATCGGGCAGAGTGCCAGGGTTATCGACCAGGTAGAGGAAATTGTGGTCAAGATTGCCACTGCTGTGGAGGAACAGGCTGCCACAACCCGCGAGATCGCCGACAATGTAAACCAGGCTTCTGCAGGCATTGCCGATACTTCGGAACGGGTCGCGGAAAGCTCCCAGGTAACCGCAGAAATATCCGGAGAAATCGGCGAAGTATCAGAGGCGGCACTGGCCCTTGCCGGTAACAGTGAACAGGTGCGAAACAGTTCGGAGGAGCTCGCCGGGCTGGCCCGCAGTCTCAGGGACCTGGTTGGACAATTCAAGGTCTGAGCTTGATATATGAGGCCCACTTACCTTGTTTCACCTGTTGCGGTCGTCGAAATGTCAATCCCGCAGCCCTCTGGTTATGAACCCGGGGCTCTGTCCTGCGGGACATTTTTCCAGCCGGCGGGTTTGTGTTCCTGGGCTCTGGAAAGGACATTTCGACGGATTGAGCCTTGTCTTCGACATGATTGTCGATTTTGACGAACAATAGAGGGAGTCTCTTCTTTCCCGTAACTATTTGATATTATATTGAATTGGTTGTTTTCTGCCAGTTGGCACTGGTGTTGCTTTAGAAAGGGTGAAGATTGAAACAGTACCGACCATAAAGGTCAGTCAAAGGCAGAAGTTATTTTTTCACCAAGGAGGTAATGCCATGAAAGCAACCAGTTCACTCATCGCAGCAGCAATTTTTTCGTTCCTGGCCCTGGGGACCGCAACAGCTCAGGTTCAGGGTAATGACCTGCCCTTGCGCGGGCCTCTCTCGTTTTCAGATTATGATCTGAACCAGGATGGTGTGATTACCGAGGATGAACTCAACACTGTCCGCGAACAGCGATTGGCCGCCATCAGGCAGACCGGTCGGCCCGGATTGGGAATGGCCAAGGCGCCGAGTTTTTCCGATCTTGACGGAAATGGAGACGGCCAGATAACCCGGGAAGAGTTGATGGCCGCCAGGCAGTCCATGTGGCAGCAGCGTGGTGGTCGAGGCATGGGCCGTGGCAAGGGCCGAGGTATGGGGCCAGGTATGGGGCAGTAACCTTTGTTTCCATAGGCAGGCCGCCAGTTTTGCGGGGCGGGTGGACGAGATTGTCCGCCCGCCCTTTTTCGCTCATTTTTCCTTGTCTCATCTGCGCTCGTTACGTTTTTCAACAGCCTTTTATTTCCGGCCTGGATTTTTGATTCCCAGTTTGTCCATTCGGTAGCGCAGCACCCGCTCGCTGATGCCCAGGGATTCGGCCGCCCGGGTCTGAACCCAATTGTGTTCTTCCAGGGCCTCGAGGATTATTTCCCGTTCCATTTCGGCGAGACGCTCTCCCAGGTTTGAACCACTGCTGTTCTGGCCTCGAAAGTTGCGGATTTCGGGTGGCAGGTCCCGCACGGTGATGATGCTTGAGCGGGCCAGGGTGATGGTTCGCTGGATGATATGTTCCAGTTCCCGGACATTGCCGGGAAAGTTGTACTTGGTCAGCTGGGCCAGGGCCTGGTTGTCAAACCGGCATCTGGAGTTGTATTTTTTGAGAAAGAAATCGATCAGCTCGGGGATATCGTCTTTACGCTGGCGCAGGGGCGGAATTTCTATCTCAATGACATTGAGCCGATAATAGAGATCCTCGCGGAACATGTTCTTCTCCACCATTTCCTTCAGGTTCCGGTTGGTGGCGGCGACGATGCGCACGTCCACCGGTACGGGCTGCTCGCTGCCCACCCTGGTGATGGTGTTTTCCTGCAGGGCCCGGAGCAGTTTGGCCTGCATGGGTTGGGGCAGCTCGCCTATTTCATCGAGAAACAGGGTTCCGCCGTCTGCCAGCTCAAAGACCCCTTTTCGCCGTCGGTCCGCACCGGTGAAGGCTCCTTTCTCATGCCCGAACAGCTCGGATTCAAAGAGATTCTCCGGTACGGCAGCGCAGTTGAGCTCGATGAATGGTCCGTTTTTCCGTGGGCTGAGCAAGTGGATGAGACGGGCCACCAGTTCCTTGCCGGTGCCGGTTTCGCCCCGGACAAGTACGGTCCATGGGGTCGGGGCCGCCCGCTGAATCACAGAAAGCAGATTCTGGACCGGCCGGCTCGAGCCCACCAGGCGTACCGGCAGGTCCTCACCGGCGATGACCTTTTCGACCCTCTCCACGTCCCCGGCCACCAGCACCTCGTCCTCTATCTTTTGTATTTTTTCGAGGAGTTGTTCCAGGTCCACCGGTTTTTCCAGGAAATCGTCGGCTCCCAGGCGCATGACCCTGACAGCTGTGTCCACCGCGCCGTAGGCCGTGATCATTATGGCCCGGACAGAGGGGCAGGCTTCCTGTATCTTTTCCAGCAGTTCGTCACCGTTCATATCCGGCATGCGATGATCGAGCAGGATCAGTTCAATGGGTTGCTCCATGAAAATTCGGAGCGCCTGGGCAGCGTCTGCGGCGATGAAGGTCCGGTAGCCCTGTTTTTCAAGAAACCCTTGCAGCATTGTGCGCTGCATTTCTTCGTCGTCGACAATGAGGATATTCATGATGCTCTGTCCTTTTCATTTTTTCCTGGCTGTTCGGGAATCAGAACCAGGACTGTGAGAAGAAGCCTGTCCTTGTCATGGGAAATTTCAAGATTACCGCCATGGGCCTTTGCGATGCGACGGCAGAGGGGCAGGCCAAGGCCGGTGCCCCTGGTTTTGGTCGTGAAATAGGGCTCGAGAAATCGTTGCAGGTCATCGGCGTCGAGGACGCATGGTCTGTTTGTTACCCATAGCTGCAGAGTGTTGTCCCTCACCCGGAGACGGATGCCGAGATGACCTCCCTCCATCTGGGCCTCCAGACCATTCTTGATCAGGTTGTCGAAGAGTTCCGCCAGCAGGTCCTGGTCACCGCGGAACCCGCCGGATACCTGGAGATCGGTGGTCACTTCGATGCCATTGGCCTTGCAGTCACCACCATACAGGGAGAGGATCCGTTTGATCATTCCTGCCGGATCCATCTCCCGCGGTCTGGGATGCAGAGGACGGGCAAAGCGCTGGAGTTCGGTGACAATGTTCGCGGTGCGCTGCACGGCCTCGCGCATGGCCCGGATCAGTTCTTCCTGCTCCCTGGTCAGGTTGTCTGATTCCAGGGAGAGCCGTTGCAATCCCATGTTGATGGCGTTGAGCGGATTACGTATCTCGTGGGCGATGGTTCCAGTGGTTCGGCCCAGGGCCGCGTCTTCACGTTCCCGGGCCAGCTCGCGCTCAAAAAGTTTGGTCCGGTTCAGGTTGTCTTGCTGGTAGCGGTAGAGTATCCAGCCAAACAGCAGTCCCAGGGAAAGCATCAGGGTTCCGAACATGATGAACTGGCGGCGCATGCTCTCAAGCCGGTGGACAAATCTCCGGGCGTCCAGGCCGATGACAAGCACTCCGTCCCGGGTGGCAATCCAGGTTTCAGCGGTAACCTGGTCGCCATTGCGCAGGAGGGTGACGGCAGGATCGACGCCGGGGATGGATCTGTCAGGATTCAGGCGGATGTAATTGATCCCGGGCAGGGCCGAGAGACTGGCAATCAGGGCCTGGCGGCTGGTTTTTTCCCTCAGGTCGAGGACCTTCCGGGCATCCCAGCCGACGATAATGCAGGACAGATTTTCCTGGTCCGGAACAGGCTGGATGAAATAGGCGGTTTTCGACGATTCTTCGTACCTGAGTTGTCCCTTTTCGGGTCCACCGGTGCAGGATGGGCTGTCATCGAACCATCTTTCCGGTCCGGAAACGTGCTGGCCGTCCGGACGCAGGATTGTAATGCCGCGCAGACCCATTTCCTTGGCCAGGGCACTCAGTTCGTCACTGTGCAGGGGCTCGATTGTTTCAAGATACTTGATGAAACGAATGTTATCGGCCAGAAAGGCGGTCAGGATGGTATCAATGGTCTGATGGGCCGCGCTCGAAAGGTGCAGGTTTTCCTCGATGATTTTGGCGATCATGGTCGCTCGTTCGGTGGCGTTGTGCTGGAGGTTGGCCCGTACCCGGTTCATCTGCCAGAAGTAGACCGACTGGATCACCGTGATCAGCAATCCGAAAACCAGAAAATAGACCAGCCAGGCCGGCAGCGGTCTTTTCAGCCACTTTTTCAAAGAGTTCTGCAGCAGACTCAACGACCGCCACCTCCCCTGTGGCCACCCCGGCCAAAGCCCCATCCCAGGCCTCGCTCCAGGCGGGAGCGTACCCCGGTGGGATCGTTACGGAATCTACCACGCATTCCCCGGATATCGCTGGCCTCAAACCGGGTTCCATCGGCGGTGAAAGCGCCCCATATCCGGATTGTCTCCCCTGGTGTTACACAGCCGGGCAGAGCGCTGTCAGCCCGGACCGTGACCGTCTCACCGTCGCTGGATTCCGGCTTGAGGGTAAAAGCGTGATGGTCCCTGTCCACATGGACAACTGTTCCAATCAACATTTCGGCCAGGCAGGGGAGAGGCGGGATCAGGATTACGCCGGCTGTCAGGCTGGCCACAAAAAGGATAACCATGTTATTTTTTCGTAGCCACTCCATGCAAAACCTCGAAGAGCGCGTGGGGATCCATATCGTTATCAGCGGCAATTTCCTTGATGGTCTTTTCCGGATCGGCATTGAGTCCCTGTTTTTTCAGCTCCCGCAGGATGGTCGGTATGTTGAGTCCATACCGGGTGCAGATGTCTGCCAGGGACTGGCGCCCAAACCCGGCCGGCGGCGCGTCCGGCAAACCACCAATGGTTTCGGTCTCTTTTTGTGCCGGCAGCATGATCTCGTAAAGTCTCTTGGGTGAGACGTTGTTTTTCTTGGCAATGTCGATCAGTTTGTCCTGCTCGCCATCAAACTTGATCCCGGCCTGGGTCAGCAGGTCCATGGCCTGTTTCAGATCCAGGTTGGTCTGCCGGGCGAAGAGCCTGAGCGAGGAGAGTTCGGCATGGCCATAGGGCGGTTCACCATATTTTTCCGCAGCCGCATCCTTAATGGCCTCACTTATGTTTATGATCGTACTCATGGGCGGAACCTGGAAATAGGTTCCCAGGGCTACGACCAGGGTCAGGAGCAGGGCCACGTTGAAACTGGCGGTAAATATCTTGAGCTGTCTGCTCTTATCCTTGAGATAGGCGACAATGGCTTTCCAGTTATAGACAATATGGAGAAACCCGGCCAGCAGAAAGAGAAAGCCCAGGTTGATATGCAGGTCACCCCATTGGCTCTTGGTCAGGCCCCACAGTGTCCAGTCGGCCCAGTAGGCGACTCGTCCCTGGGGGACAATGTAGAGGATGATGCTGGTGACGACCAGCAATACAAAGGATATGAGCATGGTCAGCGAGGTGATTTTTCGCAGGTTCATGGGATATTCCTCCTTGAGATAAAAATGATTTCTGCGTTTAATTGATAACTGGCTATAGATTATTGGATAAAAGCACAGAGTGTGCCACAGTTGTTTTTGCCTGTCATAAAATCTTCTGATCCGGGACTGCGGGCATGTTGTGGAGGGAAGGGTCCGGGGTTCCTGGATGGAAATCGGATCTGGTGTTCGACAATATTGTCGAACAGGTCCGGGGAATGTCGAGCCGGACCCGGGGATCGGGTGCACAGAAAGAGGAGAGGATCATGATCATGGAGCAGCAGTATATAAATTTAAGCAGTGAGCAGCTTCGGGCCTACCTGGACAGCCATGATGAGGAGGAGTACGTATTGGTGGATGTGCGCCAGCCAGAGGAGTATCGGCGTGGTCATATTCCCGGCGCCCGGCTCCTGCCCCTGGCCGAGCTGGGTGCCCGGCTGCCGGAACTGCCAACCGATCGGGATATCATCTTCTACTGACGTTCGGGCAAACGGTCGCAGGCTGCGGCCCTGTTTACTTCGGCCAGCGATTTTATCGGTAAAACCATATACAACCTCCAGGGTGGCATGCTCAGCTGGAACGGCGAAGTACTGCCCGACTTTCCAGCCCTGCGGGTTTTCGATCTGGAGACAGATCCAAGCAGTCTTCTTTACACGGCCATGGATCTGGAGCGGGGTGCACAGCGTTTCTACACCATGGTACTCGAAAAATATCCGGATCAGTCCTTTTCCGGGGCTATCGATCTCCTGGCCCGGGCCGAGGAGGGTCATGCCCGGCTGGTTTATGACTACTGGTCAGGCTACCAGGAGGGCAGTGTACCCCCTTTTTCGGCTCTGTATGAGGATCTGCCCGGTGATATCCTTGAGTCCGGCCAGGATGTGGAGGAGCTGGTGGCCCGTTTCGACCGAATCAGGGGGCCGGTCTGTGTCAATGTGGTGGAAATGGCACTTTCCATCGAGATGACGGCCTATGATCTGTACCGCAACATGGCGCATCGCTATTCAGGTACGGAAATGGAGACGCCCTTTCTTGCTCTTGCTCAGGCCGAGAAGGAACATATGCGGATTGCAGCTGATGCTCTCCTTGGCTGCGCGAGCAGGTGATACAGGTTCAGCGCCGTGTCCATGAATGATGCCGGGCGTCCATTGGCTGGCGGACAAACCGCAGAAAGGGGAAGCCGGTTGACGGCCATGGCTGTCACCTATTTCTTTGGTGTTTTCAACGATAATTTTTTCAAGCAGGCCGCCCTGATGCTGGCAGTGGCCGCGGGCATGAGTCAACTCCAGGGCCGGGCCACCGAACTCTTTACCCTGCCTTTCATTCTCTTTTCCGCCTGGGGTGGCTGGCTGACGGATCGTTTTGCAAAAAGACAGGTTTTGGTCCTGGCCAAGTTCCTGGAGCTGGTGGCCATGGCCATCGGCAGCTGGGCCGTGATCACCCTGAACTGGTTCTGGATCCTGGCCATGATCTTTGTCATGGGGCTGCAGTCCACTCTCTTTGGTCCGGCAATCAACGGTACCATTCCCGAGCTTTACCCTGCCGACCGGGTGCCCTGGGTCAATTCCATGCTCAAGATGGTCACCACCGCTGCCATTCTCCTTGGTATGGCCCTGGCCGGCTTTGCCCTGGACCAGGAATGGCTGTCCACTTCTGTGCCCTTTGGCCGGCTGCTGGTTGCCTCTACGGTTCTTGTCTGCTCCCTGGCCGGGCTGTCTGCCGTTTTTCATATTCCCGTGCATCCTGCGGCCGGAAGTCGAGCTGTGTTTCCCTGGTCTGGTCCCCTGGCTTCACTCAGGGAGGCAATGGAGCTGTGCCGGGACCCCTTTCTTCTGCTAGCGGTCGGCTGTGATGTGTTTTTCTATTTCATCAGTCTCCTGGCCGTACTGGTGATCAATACCCTGGGTCTTGTGGAGTTGGGGGTTGGCAAGTCGGCCACTTCCCTTCTCTCTGTATCCCTGATGGTCGGAGTCTGTGGCGGAGCGCTGATGGCCGGGCGCTGGACCACTGTTTGGCGCTGGACCCATGTTCTGGCTCCCGGAGCGCTGGGCATGGGGATGTGCATGGCCGGGGCGGGTTTGTTGGTCCACTGGGGCGGTTCTGCGATCTATCCTGCATTGCTGGCAATTCTTGGCTGTGCCGGGTGGTGTGGCGGGTTGTTTCTCATTCCGGTGTCCTCTGCCATCCAGATCAGGCCGGATGCCTCGCGTCGGGGCCGGATTATCGCGGCTGCCAATTTTTTATCCTTTTCCGGCATGTGGTGCTCCGGCCGAATATACTCTCTGCTCGACCGTGCGCTGGCCCCGTCGTCGGCCATGGTGATTCTCGGCCTTGGGGCCGTTGTTGTCGCGGGGGTGATTGCGGTGATTGTCTGGCGGCCCGGTGGTCTGAGGCAGTGGGAATGCTGAAATCGTCGTTGGCCTGTTAAGGTGCATAATGAACTGCAATGTTCTATAATATTCCTGTATTCATCCGGATTGCACATATCATCAGAAACAGGGAGGCTGCTGGTTTTCGCTGGCGGTGAGAGTATGAAAAGAGTGTTAGCCAGACCATGGCATGCCATGGCTGCCGACGAGGTCGTTGCCCTGCTGCAGACAGATTCCGTAAGGGGGCTTGACCAGGATGAGGTGGAGCGCCGGTTGCGCCGCTTTGGGCCCAACGTTCTGACTGCGAAAAAGAGACGGCCGGCCTGGCATCGTTTTCTTCTCCAGTTCCACCAGCCGCTCATATATATCTTGATAGTATCCGGCCTGATAACAGCAGGGCTCAGAGAATGGGTCGATTCCGGGGTTATTTTCGGGGTCGTGCTGGCCAATGCCATTGCTGGATTTATCCAGGAATCCAAGGCTGAAAACGCCCTCGCTTCCCTGGCCAGGACCATGGTGTCACGCACTCTGGTCCGCCGCAGCGGGGAAAAAAGGGAGGTGGATTCGGCGAACCTGGTGGTGGGCGACATCGTTCTCCTCCAGGCCGGCGACAAGGTGCCCGCTGATCTGCGGCTTGTGCAGGCCAGGGATCTGCAGGTGAATGAATCCGCCCTGACAGGTGAATCGGTTCCTGTGGCAAAATCCGTGGATCCTGTCCCCGAGGATACCATGCTTGCCGAGCGGGTAGACATGGTCTATGGCTCGTCCATGGTGACCCATGGGCAGGGAACGGGTGTGGTCGTTGCCACCGGTGATGATACCGAAGTGGGGAGGATTTCCGAGCTCATATCCTCGGCCGAAGACCTGGAAACACCGCTGACCCGCAAGATTGCCCACTTCAGCCGAATGCTGCTCTACGCCATTTTGTTCCTGGCTGCGGTGACAGTGGTGGTGGGACTGCTGCGCGGCAAGTCGCTGCTCGACATGTTTATGGCTGCTGTGGCTTTGGCGGTGGGCGCGATCCCGGAAGGACTGCCGGCTGCAGTGACCATCACTCTGGCTATCGGCGTGTCGCGCATGGCCAGACGAAGGGCTATTATCCGGAAGTTACCGGCTGTGGAGACTCTGGGAAGCGTGACCGTGATCTGTTCGGACAAGACCGGCACCCTGACCGAAAACCAGATGACCGTCCAGGCCATTGTCGCCGGAGGTGAGCATTACGAGGTCAGCGGTTCAGGGTACGCGCCCCTTGGGCGGATCGTCCGCATGGACGGCCAGGAGGGTGACGGTTCCGGTGCCCTGGCTGAATGTTTGCGGGCCGGGCTGCTCTGCAATGACAGCGAGCTGGTGGAAAAAGACGGTCAATGGCAGGTACAGGGAGATCCCACCGAGGGGGCGTTGCTGGTGGTGGCCGCCAAGGCAGGTCTGAACCGATCTGAACAGCAGGCCCGGTTTCCCAGGCTTGATGTGATTCCCTTCGAGTCCCGTTACCAGTACATGGCCACTCTGCACGCGGATGAACAGGACGGTAACCGGCTGGTTTACATCAAGGGAGCGGTCGAGCGTATTATCGAACGTTGCGATCAGGCTCTTGATGGTTCCGGTCTGGTCGTGCCCATCGACCGGGAGCGGATTTTTGCAACTGTCGACCATCTGGCGGCCCGGGGCATGCGGGTTCTGGCCTTTGCCCGCCGGGATATGGCGCCCGGAACAGAGCGAATCAGCCATGATGACCTGGCTTCGGGCCTGGTTTTTCTCGGTTTGCAGGGTATGATCGATCCACCCCGGGCCGAGGCGGTGACGGCGGTCAGGATCTGCCAGGAGGCAGGGATCCAGGTCAAGATGATCACCGGTGATCATCCTGCTACCGCAGTCGCCATTGCCGAGCAGATAGGCCTTGTGCGCAGCCTGCAGGGAGGTGGCCTGCCGGTGGTGACCGGGCAGGATCTGGCTGGTTTATCGGCCGAGGAATTGTTGAATACGGCTGAGCAGGTCAATGTTTTTGCCCGGGCCACGCCCGAACAAAAGATTCGTCTTGTCCAGGCGTTGCAGGCAAACGGCCATGTGGTGGCCATGACCGGTGACGGGGTCAACGACGCACCAGCCCTGAAACAGGCCGATATCGGTGTGGCCATGGGGCGGGCCGGGACCGATGTGGCCCGGGAAGCGGCTGACATGGTACTTACAGATGATAACTTCAGCTCCATCCAGGCGGCCATCGAGGAAGGGCGGGGGGTGTTTGACAACCTGACCAAGTTCATCGTCTGGACCCTGCCGACCAATCTTGGCGAGGGGCTGGTGATTCTGGTGGCTATCTTTCTCGGCACCACCCTGCCTATTCTTCCTGTGCAGATTCTGTGGATCAACATGACCACGGCCGGGTTTCTTGGCCTGATGCTGGCCTTTGAACCCAGGGAGCCGGGTATCATGCAGCGCAGACCACGTGATCCCAAGACCCCTATTCTCACCTCTGAACTGATAATCAGAATTTTTCTGGTGGGAACCCTGCTCCTCATCGGGGCCTTTGGCCTGTTCCGCTGGGAACTGGCCGGGGGAGCCTCCCTTGACGAGGCCCGCACCGTGGCGGTGAACGTTTTTGTCATCATGGAGCTTTGTTATCTTTTCAATTGCCGTTCACTGAGCAGGTCTGTTTTTCAGCTGGGTATTTTTTCAAACCTGTGGGTCCTGGGCGGGGTTGGCGCCATGCTGGCAATGCAGGCCATCTACACCTATGCACCGTTCATGAACGAGCTTTTCCAGACCAGCAGCATAGGTGCTGCGTCCTGGATACGTATCGTGGTCGCCGGCTTGATCTGTTACGTGGTGGTCGAGTTGGAGAAAAAATTTCGCCGCCGGGCTCTGGCCTGAAACCAGAGCCGGTCAGCTGTTCTGGAGGGATGGGTGTTGCGACGCCATCTGGTTACTGAGTTTTGACTTTTTACGAGACTATCATTTTTTGCGCAGCACCCTTTTGTCGCCTATTCGGATGGTGAGCTTGATCCGGTCGAAATATTCAAGCAGCGGAATGGAAAACTTGCGGGTAAGGCCGGTGAGTTCCTTGAACCGGGGAGCGTCAATCTCTCCCTCTTTTCTGATGTGGTCGGTGAGTCTTTCCGCCAGGGTATCGAGTTCCCGGCTGTGGAAATAAAGGGATTCTGTCACCTTGACCAGGATTCTCTCCTGCAGAAGCAGATCAATAACCTGGCGGATCTGTTTTTCGGGAAATTCCTCGAAAGTGACCAGTACGTCTTTCAGGTTGGGTGGCCGAAGACCTGCATCGAGGTAGAGACCGGCGATCTTTTCCTGCATTTCTTTCTCGTCCACCTGGAGTGTGACCTCGTGGCCAGAGAGCCTCACTTCGGCTCCATCGATCACAACCTCTCCTTTTCTGGTCAGGGTCGAAAGTATATGAGAGAACAGCTTTGAGTCGAGTGGTGGACGCAGACGAGACCTGAGCTCCTCTTTGGCCAGTCCGCTTTTGAGCGGGTTTTTTTCATGATATTCAGCCAGCAGATCCAGGACCTTCCCTTTGATGTTCTCCACCACTGATGCCGCCACATAACGCTGCTTCTCCGAGTCCACCACCATGATTTTGCCGGTGGAGACCGGCTGCTGGAGCTGTTTTTTGAGTTTCTTGCCAAAAATGCCCAGGCGGGTTGACAGTTGCTCGGCGGTGAGGCCGTGGTAACCGCTTTCTTCCAGGAACAGCAGCAATCGTTCATCTGCGTTTCCGTCCCTGTAAACGGCAAATATTTCCCGGTTGCGGTTCCTGTCCCTGACGACGGTCCGTTTTCGCTTGGGCGGTGCACTGTTTAACACAGTACCGCCGCCAATGGTGGTAACCGGTGAGTAGGAGCGCAGGACATAACGATCTCCCGGCCATACAGCCGCAGGCTCCTGAAGGATCAGTTGTACGGCCGCATCCTCTCCTGGTGCCAGGGCGTCGGTTTCAAGCAGGACGACCCTGCCGATGATTTCCCTGGTGCCCACATGGACCCGGACCTGGGTTCGGTTCTTGAGCTCCCGTTCGTTTTCCGCCAGGTAGTGGAAATCGACGTCCAGCAGGGTTGAGGGAGTCAGGCAGCCCGGTGTGGCAGCCACATCGCCCCGGTTGATTTCCTCTTTCTCGATTCCCTGCAGGTTGATAGCAGTCCGGTGTCCGGCCTCCACCAGCTCCACATCCCGGCCATGGACCTGGATGCCGCGGATTTTGGCCTGCAGCTCGCCAGGATAGAACATCAGGTCGCTTCCCACGCCGATGCGGCCGGAAAGAGAGGTTCCGGTGATGACCGTTCCGAATCCCTTCATGGAGAAAACCCGGTCCACCGCCAGACGAAAAGGGCCAAATTCCTCGCTGAAGTCCAGGGCCGCGATTTTTTCGTCCAGCACCCTGATGACCTCGTCGATACCCTCACCTGTAACCGACGATACGGTCAGAAGAGGCGCCTCTTCAAGAAAACTGCCGGTGAAGAACTCCTGCACTTCCTCCTGGACCATCTCAAGCCATTCATCGTCCACCATGTCCTTCTTGGTCAAAATGATGATGCCGTCCTTGACGCCCAGCAGTCGGCAGATGTCAAAATGTTCTTTTGTCTGGGGCATGATTCCTTCATCGGCGGCAATGATAAAGGCCACCAGGTCCATGCCGGCGGCGCCGGCGACCATGTTGCGGACGAATTTTTCATGGCCGGGCACATCGACGATTCCGATCCGGTGGCCGCAGGGCAGGTCAAGATGGGCAAAACCGAGCTCGATGGTGATCCCGCGTTCCTTTTCCTCCTTGAGCCGGTCTGTTTCGATACCGGTCAGGGCCCGGATGAGGGAAGTTTTTCCGTGATCGACATGTCCTGCTGTGCCAAGAATAATTTCACGCATGGGTCGTGGTGGAGAGTGAGAGTTTGAGTGGTTTTCCTTTTTTCGGGCAGCAGCATCGATACAGGATCACTGCCCTTTTCAGGCCATCAGATATAGGGGTTGTTTCCCGTCTCCTCGTTGATGGTGGATCTTAAGCCTCCATACCCGTGTCCTGGCCACACTATGGTTTCCGGCGGCAGGGTCAGAAGCCTGGTGCGAATGGAATTGAGCAGTTCGCTGGTCGAACCTCCGGGAAAATCGGTCCGGCCGACACCACCGACAAACAGGGTGTCACCGGTGAAGCAGTCGGGCGCCTCGTAGAGGCAGATGGAGCCCGGTGTATGACCGGGAGTATGCAGGACCTTGAGGGACTGGTTGCCAAAGGTGATGACGTCCTGGTCTTCCACCAGGATATCCGGGGAAGGTGATTCGGCCAGGCCCAGCATGGAGAAGTACTGGCGCACTTCGTCGCGGGCAAAGAATTCGCCGTCAGCCCGGTGCATGATGATCTTTGCCCCGGTGGCCTGCTGGATGGGGCCGTTGCCACAGACGTGATCCGGATGGCCGTGGGTGGCGATAATGTATTCCACATCCAGTCCAGCGGTCCGGCAGGCCGCAAGGATTCGGTCTTCGTCTCCGCCCGGATCGATGATTGCCGCCTTGCCGGTCTCTTCACAGGATACGATGTAGCAGCATACGCTCATCATACCCACAGTAAGCTGTTGAATCTTCATGGGATGAAACTCTGGATTGTTCGGGTTCTGGGTGAGGTGGTTCGGACCGGACCGTAAGGCAGGGGGTACCTTTCTTAGGGCCCGGTTTCGATCCTGATGTCGATCAGCAGTCGCACTTGTTTGGATCGCATCCGCCGGAGCCGCAGCCACAGCCGCCACCGGCCGGGGAGATGGTGTCCAGGGTCGGGGCTTTCTTCCCGGGGGGCAGCCGCTGTTCCACGCCATCGACCACGGCAGCGAAGGCCCTGGTAGCCGGGGTTTCCTCATCCGAAGAGAGGTAAGGTTTGCCCGTATCACCGGCAACAACCACCCGCGGGTCCATGGGGACCCGGCCAAGGAACGGCAGGTCAAAGTCGCGGGCGGTTTTTTCGCCGCCACCGGTGGAGAAGATATCCACACCCTCACCGCAATGGGGGCAGACAAAGCCGGACATGTTCTCAACCACACCGACCACGGGCATTTCCACGGTCCGACAGAAGTTGATAGACTTGCGCACATCGGCCAGGGCAACGGCCTGGGGTGTGGTCACAATCAGGGCCTGAACGCCGGGAATGGTCTGGGCCACCGACAGGGGTTCGTCACCTGTGCCGGGGGGCGCATCAACGATCAGGTAGTCAAGTTCGCCCCAGTCCATGTCGGCCACAAACTGGCGGATGGCCTGTATCTTAAGCGGTCCGCGCCAGATAATGGCGTCGTCCCGGTCCCTCATCATATATTCGAGCGAAACAACCTTGAGCTTGTCGTTATAGATAAGAGGCGGGACCAGGTCGTCGGGGTTTTCCGGGGGCTCCAGACTGCCGGTCAGGTTGAGCATCCGGCAGATATCGGGTCCGTGCAGGTCCACGTCCATGAGTCCGACCCGATGGCCGCGATTGGCAAGGCCCATGGCCAGGTTGACAGCCACCGTGGACTTGCCCACGCCGCCCTTGCCGCTCATGACCAGAATTTTATGTTTGATTTTGCCCAGGGACCTGGTGATGGCGATGTCCTGCTGGGCCAGCTGGGCATCGGCCCCGTGGCAGCTGCTCTGGGTGTCGGATCCACAGGATCCTCCGCATGAATGTCCCATGATCTTGTACTCCTTGTCTATTTTGTCTGTACTGTTCTGGATGACAGTCTTCTGGTTCACCGCCGACCGGATGACCAGGGACTGTGGATCGCAGAGATTCGCGCTGGAAAACTCCAATTACTCTAATGCCGCTTATCTGAAAAGCAATGAAAAAACACTGGTGCCTCTGCCCTCTGTGCCGTTTCAGGGGTATGGCTGCACCGGCCTTTGTGTTGATTTTTCATTGTCATGGACGGTATAGTGATTACTTCTATCTCTGGTGGTGTGTGTTTCCTGATGCCTTATGTTGAACTCGGGAGGATGTAGATGGACTTGCTGAGCAAAAAAATTCTGGCAGAGCTCGAGCATATGCAGCAGGCGGGACGTCTGCTGCGCAATATGTCGCTGGCCCGTATGGTTCCGATGGATTCAGGAGGCTGGCAGCCCCCGCTCGATGTCTATGAAGGGGAGGATGAATTTTATATCTACTGTGACCTGGCCGGGGCCGACCGGGACAGTTTGTCGGTGATCGCCGAGGAACACCGGGTCCGTATCAGTGGCCGCCGCCAGCTGCCGCCTCGTCATGCCATTGTCTGTGTCCATCAGCTCGAGATCGAGCTGGGGCCGTTCAACCGGGTCGTCTCCCTGCCCGCGGCCATCGATGTGGATCGGGTGACCTCTGTCTACCAGCAGGGGATGCTCATCATCACTATGCCGAAAAAACAACGGAAAAGCAAGGTTAACATCAGGATAACCCCTGGAGAATAGAGCCATGACTTCGGAACAGCAAAAACAGGATAAACGGATTGATCCCCAGAGCCTGGAAGTGCCCGAGGTTCTGCCTGTCCTGCCTCTGCACGGTTTTGTCTTTTTTCCGGGCATGGGGTTTCCTTTGCAGGTATCAAGCGAATCTTCACGGCACCTGATCGACGAGGCCCTGCTGGGGAATCGAATGATCGGTCTTCTGCCCCATTCCGGGGAAGACTCCAGCAGCCGGGAGGATGTGGACACCGATGATCTCTATCAGGTGGGGGTGGTGGGCTATATCCACAAAATGACCAAGTCCGAGGATGGCGTGTACCAGGTGCTGGTCAGCGGGACAAAGAAGTTCCGTGTTCTCGAATACGTGCAGCGGAAGCCCTTTCTCAAGGCCCGGGTGGAAGAGATTCCCATGGAGGTCAGGGAGGACAAGAAAATAGAGGCCCTGCTTCTGGGAATTCGCAACCAGTTTCAGAAACTGGTCAAGATAGCTCCGCTGCCCCAGGAAATAGGCATGACTGTTTCGGCCCTGACCAACCCGTTTCATATAGCCTACCTGATTACCTCGCAGCTCAACCTGAAGATAAGCGAGGAGCAGGAGATACTGGAGCTCGAGGACCTGGAGGAGTTGTTGCTCCGGGTGGCCCGGGAACTCAGCGACCGGATCGAGACCGTGGAAATGTCCAACAAGCTCCAGGAGTCCATCAAGAAGGATATGGATGAGCGGCAGCGGGAATTTTACCTGCGTCAGCAGCTCCAGGCCATACGCAAGGAGCTTGGAGAGGGAGAGGACGACAAGGTCGAAATCCGCGAGCTGCGGGAGCGGGCGGAGAAGAAGGGCTTGACCGAGGAGGCCCGGGAAGCGGTGGAAAAGGAGCTCGAGAGGCTGGAGCGGATTCCGCCCTCGTCTCCGGAATACTCCGTGTCCCGCAACTATATCGATTGGATCCTGGAGTTGCCGTGGACCGAATCGAGTAAGGATACCATTGATCTTGACAAGGCCGAAAAGGATCTGGAACATGACCATTACGGGCTGTCCAGGATCAAGAAGCGGATTCTCGAGTTTCTGGCGGTGCGTAAACTCAAGCCCGATATCCATGGTCCCATCCTCTGCTTTGTCGGTCCGCCGGGAGTGGGCAAGACCTCTCTTGGTCAGTCCATCGCCCGGACCATGAACCGCAAGTTTGTCCGGGTGGCCCTGGGTGGTGTGCGGGACGAGGCCGAGATCCGTGGCCACCGGCGGACCTATATCGGTGCCCTGCCGGGCCGGATCATCCAGAGCCTGAAAAAGGCCGGGACCAACAACCCGGTCTTTCTTCTCGACGAAATTGACAAACTGGGCAATGATTTCCGCGGCGATCCCTCCTCGGCCCTGCTCGAGGTTCTGGATCCTGAACAGAACTCGACCTTTACCGATCATTACCTGGATATTGAGTTCGATCTCTCCAGGGTGATGTTCATCGCCACCGCCAATGTGCTGGACGCTATTCCCGGCCCTCTGCGGGACCGGATGGAGGTGGTGGAGCTATCCGGCTATACAGATCATGAAAAATCCATTATTGCCCGCCGCCACCTGCTGCCCAGGCAGCTTGAGGAACATGCCCTTGATGAAGATGATCTGGATATTACCGATGAAGCGCTGCGGGTCATCATCCGCTCTTACACCCGCGAGGCCGGGGTGCGGAACCTGGAGCGACAGATTGCCGCCATCTGCCGGGGAGTGGCCACCGGGATTGCCCGGGGTAAAAGTGGAAAAACCGTCGTGACCGAGGAAAATCTCTATGATTTTCTTGGCCCGATCAAGTATTTTCCAGAGATCAAGGCCCGGACCTGGGGACCTGGACTGGCCACGGGACTGGCCTGGACCCCGGTGGGCGGGGAGATTCTTTTTATCGAATCGGCGAGCATGAAGGGAAAGGGATCCCTGACCCTGACCGGCAAGCTCGGCGATGTGATGAAGGAGTCCGCCACCGCGGCGCTGACCTACATTCGGTCCCATGCTGAAGATCTGGGCATTGACGAAGACATGTTTTCAAGGATTGATCTGCATGTGCATGTGCCCGAAGGGGCTATTCCCAAGGATGGACCGTCGGCCGGGGTGGCCATGGTCTCGGCGCTTGTTTCGGTGCTCAGCGGAAGAACCGTCCGTCAGGATGTGGCCATGACCGGAGAGATTACCCTGCGCGGAGATGTCCTGCCGGTGGGCGGAATCAACGAGAAGGTTCTGGCAGCGCTGAGAGCCGATATCAGGGAGATAATCCTGCCGGTGTTGAACGAAAAGGATGTCATGGAAATCCCGGAGGATGTACGGGGGGGTGTGATTTTTCACTATCCGCACACCATTGCCGAGGTGCTGGACATTGTATTTGAAAAAGAGGCGGAAGCGTAATGCTTGGATGGTTTAAGAAGAAGTTTGGCAGAAAACAGGAAGAACAGAAAGCCCCGGTTCAGGCTGAAGAGGGCGTAGCTGCAACAGCGGGGTCCGAGGTGGAGAGCGAGAGGCCGGAATCCCGGCTGCAGAGGCCGCCGGACCCGGTGCATGTCTCGTCAACTCCTGCCTCCACCGGGGAGCCCCTGCCTGAAAAGGAATCCGTTTCGACAGAGTCGGCAGGTCCTGCAAAGGGACAGGAAGAAACCATAGAAGAAGCGGCGGCTAACCCTGAATCATCTGCTGCCCGACCGGACACCGGTGAACAGGAAAAACCGGTCCGTAAATCCATGTTCCAGCGGCTGCAGGAGCGTCTCAGCAAGACCCGCGAAACCCTGGCCAGTCGGCTGGATACCCTGTTTCTTGGCAAAAAACAGATCGATGAAGATCTGTTGGACGAGCTTGAAGAGATACTGATTACCGCCGATCTCGGGGTGCGGACCACCCAGGAGCTGCTCGATGCGGCCAGGGCCAGGGTCAAGCGGGACCAGCTCAGCGATCCCCAGGCCCTCAAGGAGGTGCTGCAGGAGAAGATTTACGAGTATCTCCAGGCCTCGGATCAGCCGGCCGAGCTGGTCATGCCGGAAAAAGGACCTTTTGTCATTATGGTGGTTGGTGTCAACGGTGTCGGCAAGACCACCAGCATTGGCAAGATCGCGGCCAAATTTGTTCGTTCCGGCCAGTCGGTTCTGCTGGTGGCCGGAGATACCTTCCGAGCCGCGGCCATTGACCAGCTGAAGATCTGGGGTGACCGGGTCGGAGTGGAAGTCGTGGCCCGTGATCCGGGATCAGATCCTTCCTCGGTGGTCTATGAGGGCCTGGAATACGGGGTGGCCAACAATATCGACGTGATCATCATCGACACGGCCGGTCGCTTGCACACCAGTGTCAACCTCATGGAAGAGCTGAAAAAGATCCGGCGGGTGATCGGCAAAAAAATGGAGGGAGCGCCCCATGAAGTGATGCTTGTTCTCGATGCCACCACCGGTCAAAACAGTATCTCCCAGGCCAGGATGTTCAGCGAAGCCGTCGGGGTAACCGGCCTGACCCTGACCAAGCTTGACGGTACCGCCAAAGGTGGTATCGTAGCCAACATATGCCGGGAGCTCGGAATTCCGGTCCGGTTTATAGGCATAGGTGAGCAGATCGACGATCTGCGTGATTTTGACCCCAGGGAATTTGTTGACGCGCTGTTCAACAGGGAGCCCGACGAAACCAGACAGAGCTGAAAAAGAACACCACTGCCATGGCGCCGCCTTTCCATTTATCCTTTTCACAGCCCAGTCATACGTCCCGTTACGGCTTGGATCGGCTGTTGCCCGCCGGCCCCGGGCGGGCAGACACGAACGGCCTGGAAGGGTTTGTTCTCCCTGCTTCTGTAACTCCTTAAATCTGTTTTTTCTCCCCCTTATATGGAATATCGACGACATAACCAGCCAGGATGTGGGGGTTGCCTCCTGATCACGGCCCTGATTCTCCTTGCCACCGGCGGTCTGCCCGCAGTGGCCAATTTTTTCGGCTTTCTTTTTCTTTCCGGCCTGATCATCGTTTTGCTGATCATCGCCTCTTTTTTGGGCTTTTCCTGGTACATACAGCGCCGGGTCTCCATATACGAGGCCTCCCAGACCGAGACCCATAAACGTTTTGTCCATCTGCTGGTCCATATTCTGGTCAAGATGGCCCAGGCCGATGGCCATTTTACCAAGGCCGAGCTTAAGACCATTCTGAATTTTTTCCAGTACTCCCTGCGTTACAACCAGGACCAGATGTACTGGGTCAAGCAGCTGATCAAGGATGCCCGTGATGCGGATGCGGATATGAACGAACTGCTCACCGCATTCCGCAACTCCTTTGCGTATGAACCCCGATTGATCCTCCTGGAGCTGATCTACCAGCTCATCTACACCAAGCAGCCACCTGACCCGGCCGAGCTTGCCCAGGCCAGGAATATTGCGCAGTTTCTGCAGATTTCCGTTTATGACCAGCGGACCATTGAGGCGAAATACCAGTATCGTCAGCGTCAGAAAACAGCCACTGCCGCTTCCAGCGAAGAGCATTACTACGCGGTCCTTGGCCTGGAGGTCGGAGCAGATTTCGCCGCCATTAAAAAGGCGTACCGTAAGCTGTCCATGCAGTATCATCCAGACAAGGTCAGTCACCTTGGCGAGGAGTTCAAGAGGGTCGCCGAGGAGAAGATGAAGGAGATCAATGCTGCCTACGATTATTTCAAGCGCAGGCATAATGGTACATGACCGCCGGTGGCCATTGACCGGTGCGGATTTTTTTGTCCCGGCCCTGGAGTGGGTGAAAAATATCCGGTTATTTAGTACGCTTCGGTTTTTGATCCTCAACCGTCAATCTTACTCAATTGTCAAAGCAGGAAGGTTCTATGTCAGTTTCCAGAAAGATGCAGATGTTTGCGGAGAAATCGTCCTGGATCCGCAAGATGTTTGAAGAGGGCGCCCGGATGAAGGCGGAGTTCGGCGATGAGAAAGTGTTTGATTTTTCCCTGGGCAATCCCGATGTTCCGCCGCCGCCCAGGTTCAACGAGGTCCTGAGAGAGCTGGTGGAGGAAGACAGGCCCGGAGTGCACGCCTACATGCCAAACGGCGGCCTTCCCTGGGTGCGTGAGGCCCTGGCCGCCAAGTTGTCCCGGGAGCAGGGGGTGGAGATCGGTGCCGGCGAGGTGCTCATGACCTGTGGCGCTGCCGGAGCGCTCAACGTGGTGATGAAGGCCCTGCTCGATCCCGGTGACGAGGTTATCATCCTGTCGCCGTTTTTTGTCGAATACAATTTCTATGTCGACAACCACGGAGGCCAGACAAAGATTGTTCCCACTGACAAGGAGTTCTGTCTCGATCTCGAGGCCATTGAGGCCGCACTGTCCGAAAAGACCAAGGCCGTGCTGATCAACAGCCCCAACAACCCCACCGGGCAGGTCTATACCCGCGAATCTCTGGCCGCGCTCGGGCGTCTCCTGGATGAGGCCGGAGAGAAGTTCTGCACCACTATTTACCTGATCTCCGACGAACCGTACCGCAAGATAGTCTTTGATGACTGTGAAGTGCCCTCGATCATGGAGGCCACGGATAACTCCATTGTGGTCTCATCCTATTCCAAGGACCTTTCTCTGCCCGGCGAGCGGATCGGCTACCTGGCCGTGCATCCGGAGATTTTCGAAAAGACCGTGCTGCTCGACGCCCTGACCCTGGCCAATCGGATTCTTGGCTTTGTCAATGCTCCGGCCCTGATGCAGCGGGTGGTGGAACGGCTCCAGGACGAGACCGTGGACATCTCCATCTATGCCCGGCGACGGGAGGTTTTCTGCCGGGTCCTCGACGAGGCCGGGTTTGAGTATGTCCGGCCCAGGGGCGCTTTTTATCTTTTTCCCAAAACGCCTGTTGATGATGTGGAGTTCTGTGGCCTGCTGCAGGAAGAGAAGATCCTTGCCGTGCCGGGACGGGGCTTCGGGGCGCCGGGCTATATCCGCCTGGCTTTCTGCGTGCCCGATGACGTGATCGAGCGCTCGGCGGACGGTTTCAAGCGGGCGATGGAGAAGTGCCGACACTGATGCGAAAAGGTGTCCCGGGCCGGATCTGCCGTCTTGAAAGACGGGAACAGGAGTCAGGGTAGAGCCTCAGGTAACCGGCCCGCGGGACGGCTCCGCTGCGGGAGCAGTTATATCCTGTCGGCCCTCCGGATGATATCGCACAGCTCCAGGGCAATGGTTGAGATCTCTTGCTGGTCCTCGCCTTCCACCATGACCCGTATCACAGGCTCGGTTCCTGACGGCCGCACCAGAATACGGCCCCGGGAGCCGAGCTGTTCTTCTTTTGCCCTGAGCGCCTCTGGAAATCCCTGGATTTGTTCCGGGGCAACCTTGCTCGACATGCGGACATTTTCCAGGATCTGGGGGTAGCTGGTCATAATTTGGGCAAGTTCTGAAAGCGGCTGATTTTTCTTGATCATGATGGCCAGGAGCTGCAGTCCGGCCAGGATACCGTCACCAGTGGTGTTGTGATCGAGAAAGACCAGGTGGCCGGACTGCTCGCCACCAAAGTTATAGCCCCGGGTCCGCATGGTTTCGACCACGTACCGGTCGCCCACCTGGGTTCGGACCAGGTGCCCCCCCATCTCTTCCATGGCCTTTTCCAGGCCCATGTTGCTCATCACCGTCGCCACCAGGGTCTTCTTTTTCAGTTTGCGCCGTTTCATCAGCTCGGCCGCGCAGATGGCCATGATATGATCCCCGTCGACAATCTCGCCGTGTTCGTCGCAGACGATGAGCCGGTCGCCGTCGCCATCCAGGGCCAGGCCGATATCGGCTCCCAGTTTCCTGACCTTGTCGGCCATGATCTCCGGGTGCAGGGCGCCGCACTGGTGGTTGATGTTTTTGCCGTCCGGGTGAACGCCGATGCAGGTCACCCTGGCACCGAGCTCGGAGAAGACATGGGGCGCCACCTTGTAGGTGGCCCCGTGGGCGCAGTCGAGGACGATATGGAAATCATCCAGGGTGTATTTTTTCGGAAAGGTGTTTTTCAGGAAGACGATGTATCGTCCCTTGGCATCGTCGATTCTCGAGGCCTTGCCCACCTCGTCTGCCACCGGCCTCAGGGCAGCCATTTTTTGGGAAAAGATCAGATCCTCGATGTCGGCCTCCAGTTCGTCGGGCAGTTTGAAACCGTCACTGGAGAATATCTTGATCCCGTTGTCCTGGAATGGATTATGCGAGGCCGAGATGACCACCCCGGCATCGGCGCGCATGGAGGTGGTGATAAAGGCAATGCCCGGGGTAGGCAGGGGGCCGACCAGCTGGACATTGACACCCATGGAGCAGATGCCGGCCGCCAGGGCGTTTTCGATCATGTAGCCGGACAACCGGGTATCCTTGCCGATGACGATATGGTGCCCCTTGGTGTTGGTCTTGACGAGAAAGGCAATGGCCCGGCCAATCTGCATGGCGATTTCCGTGGTCATGGGGTAGATGTTGGCGACCCCGCGTACGCCGTCGGTTCCAAAGAGTTTTCGCATGGTCTTTTGTAAATTTTCAGTGTTGAGTTTTTTGAAATTGTCGGTCAGGCCAGCTGACGCAGTCTTGCGCCGACTACTGTCATTGCGGACTTTCTTTTGCTTTTTCCGGTTGCGTCTCGCTGTCCTTTTTCCTGACTGGTTTTTTTTCCTGAAGAGGAATGACCAGGACCTGTTCCGGTCTGGTGGCGATGATCTTGATGGGCTCGTGGCCCGGGACGTTGACCCCGTTTACCGTTACCGGCAGTTTTTGGGGCCCGGTCAGTTTTTTTACGGTCAGAGAGGCCCGAAACAGCATCGACAGTTCCGGGGTGTCGCGGACCAGGTTTTCCGGGATAGAAGCCACAACCGATACCGTACCGGGTTTGACCTGGACAGGAAATCCAGGCGTACGGGCGTTGACCGGTATGGAATGAATCGTCCTCTCGACAAATTTCTCCCGCACTTCTATCTTGACCGTGACCACCGTCTCACCTATGAGGTCGAGTAGCTCCTGGGACAGGTTCAGGTGGACCTGCAGGGTGGTGGAATGGTCGAGCCCGTCCAGGTTGATCACATAGGTGGTCAGGGCGCTGGTGGAGTCCAGGATCGTCTTGGGACCGGATATGGTCAGGTGGTCTGGCTCAAGGGTGATGTTGCTCAGCACATATCCTGGTGCCGGGCTGCCTTCGGTGATGGGGTTGATGGGCAGGTCTTTCTGGGCCAGCCGGTCCAGCAGCAGGGTGATGTTGGCCGGCTGCAGCCTGAGTACCGTGATGCCGCGGGGAAAGGGAATGGAGTCAGGATCGTTCTGGACCACCACCGTACCCGGTTTGGCCCCGGACAGGTCGATGGGCCGGGTGATGTTCAGATTGCGGATCTCCTGGATCAGGCTGCGGGGCCCACGGATGGAAACCTCGATTTCTTTCCTGAACTGGTTGGATATGACCAGGTCGGCCGGCAGGTTCAGGATCTCGATGGGCACCTGGATGTTGATGTCCACCTGGTCTTCTCCCACGACGAAAAACCAGAGAAAGACAGCAAGACACAGCGATATGGCCTTGAGGGCCAGGTCTTTTGGTGCGGTGCTGAACGGCAGTCGAAGCATTGTGTTAATCCGTGGGGTCGCAGTGAGGGCTCATGTCTTTGTTGTTTTTTTTCCGTCCTTGCCCGGGACTGGCTCTTCTCTGTATCCTTTTCGCTGCCGCTGGCTGGAATGCCTGGATTTGCCAAGCCAGCTTTTCCATGCCGGCTTTGTGGATGGCTGGTGGATGAAAATGGACTGCAGAGATCTGGTCAGGGCTTCCTCGTCCCGGAGTGTGGTTATCCTGCCATCCATTACCAGCGATATCTCCTGGGTTTCCTCGGAGACCACGATGATGACAGCGTCGGTTTCTTCGGACAGTCCCAGTGCGGCCCGGTGCCTGGTTCCGTAGCGTTTGTCGATGTCCGGGTTTTGGCTCAGTGGCAGCAGGCAGCCGGCCGAATGGATGCGGCCCTTGCGGATGACCACTCCGCCATCGTGCATGGGCGAGGCGGGGAGAAAGATGGCCACCAGCAGTTCGCGGACCATGCGGGCGTCCAGGTGGTAACCAGACTCGATATAGTCGAGCAGTCCGGCTTCCTGTTCTATGACGATGAGGGCCCCGATCCGGCGTCGGGCCATGTAGAAGGCGGCCTTGATGATCTCGTTGAGGTCGTGGGCGGCCACGTTGTGCATCTTGTGGAACGGGGTCTGGCCCACCTGGGTCAGCACCCGTCTGATATCGTGCTGGAAGACGATGATGATGATCAGCAGGATCGAGCTGAGAAAGGTGCGCAGCAGCCAGTGCAGGGTCAGGAGATCGAGCTGCTTGGAGATGAAATAGATGACCGTGATGACGACGAGCCCAAGCAGCATCTGCACCGCCCGGGTGCCGCGGATCAGGAGCATGATCCGATAGATGATATAGGAAACGATCAGGATATCAACGATATCCTGCCATCTGACTGATCTGAGAACGTCGAGCATCGAGGGGGTGCGGAGAAGAGGTTGCGTCTGGTTGTTACAATGTGTTCAATATGCTTTAAATTTAGCATGTTAAACAGCGCTTGAACAGAAAAATAAAAGAGACGCCGCAAATTTTCTAATCTGGTATAGTATGGCGCAAACGGACTGCCCGCCGGTGAGGACTGCAGCCCAGCAACTTTTAGATTGTGCTTGAAATCTTTCGATGACCCAGCCCGACGGACAACACCCAAACGATCTGGACCGGTTCGGCAAAATCGTTATCTCGCATCCTCCGGAACAGCCACGGAAAAAGGCCGCTGCCCGGAAGAAGACCGCAAGGAAAACCGGTCAGCGGCCCAGGGGGGCGCAGGGACCGGGGCCTGTACGGCAAAAAAAGAGCCGTCGGCCCCTGGTGTCGCGCAGGTTTGTGTTCTCTCTCCTGCCTTTTTTGCTGGTCGGGTCCTATTTTGCCGCGGTTCTGTATGGTATTCCGGCCCTGGTCGAGGGTCCCCTGGCCGGGAAACTGGCTGCGGCCCTGGGGCGTCCGGTCCGGATCGGCCAGGTGGTGGTCTCCCCCCTGGACTGGAAGGTGCAGATGTCCGGTATCATCGTTGGCTCGGCCCGGGGGGAGCTGCCCTATCTGTTGAAGCTGGATTCGCTCCAGTGCCGGCCAAGTGCCAGTTTGCGCACCGGAAAAATTATCCTGCACGATCTTTTCCTGGACGGTCCGGATCTGCAGCTGGTCCGCTACCGGGAAGGGGAGTACAACCTCGGCGATCTTGTTCCGGCACTGCGCGGACTTCAGGGACGTGGCTGGCTGGCCGCAGTCAGTCTGGACAGGATCCAGGTCAGGAACGGCCGGCTGACCCTGGACGACCGACCGGTTCAGGCTCGCCACCGGGTACGTGACCTGCAGATTCTCCTGCCTCTGGGAAGTGGCGGCGGACAGGAAATGGTGCTGCGCGCCGTGGTCAATGACAGCCCCGTGGAGATCACCGGTTTGCTGGACGGGAATGGTGGAGAGGGCAGAGGTAACCGGTTACGTCTTGGCCTCCATGGGCTGGAACTCAGGTCCTATGCCGGCTATATTCCCGGTCTGCAGCAGGTTTTCGCCGTGGAGGAGGGCAGTGCGGATCTGGATGTGGAGATGGTACTTGCGGGTGGAGTTTTTCCCGGGAAGTCCCTGTCCCTGGAAGGCGATCTTGTGCTGCGAAATGTCCGGGCTACCAGTCGTGACAATATGGTTGCCCTGGAACTTCCGGGCGGCCGGGTGACCTTTTCCGTACAGCCTCTGGCCGGGGCCTTTTCCTTTGAAGAGATGGTTTTCCGGCAGGGAACGCTTCGCTATCAGGGTAGTGATCTGACGCCGCTTATTGGCTCTCTTGGCCAACTGGTGGCCAACCCGGCCCTTAAACTGCAGGTGGACCGGCTGCTGGTGGAGGAGGGCACCCTTTGGCTGCAACCAGGAGAGGGGGCTGGATCAGCATCACCCTGGGAAGCTGTCCGGTTGCAGCTTACTGGCTGGCGGAGCAGGGCTGCGCTTCCGGACGGGAGAAGAGAAACGGCCGGCGTGCTGCGCCTGAGTGCCGAGCAGAAAAAAGAGAAAAAGAGTTTTTCCTTCCAGGGAACGCTAGATCAGGAGCTTTTCTTTGCCGGTGAAGCCGATTTTGCGAACGTGGATGGTGGCTGGCTTCTCGGGCTGCTCCGGTCCGGGAACAGGGTGAACGCTGCCAGTGGGCAGGGTGACTTCAGCGGCAAGGTCAGTTACCGGGGGACACCCGGCTCCCGGGTCGGGCTTGAGCTGAAAAAGGGCAGCCTGGAGTTACGTGATTTTCAACTGGTGCACGGGAATGAAAATGTTCTCTCCGGCCGGAAGCTGGTGTGCGAGGATTTGCAGGCGGACGGTCAGGTGGGTTGCGCAAAGATGACTCTTACCGGCGCAGATATCAATGCGACCGCTTTTCTCGCCCTCCTGGGCGGAGAGGATAAAGGGGAAGGGGCCTTTTGGCAGATGGACGAGCTGGCGGTCGATGACTCACGGCTCAATTTGCGTCTGCCCGTTCCAGGTGACCGGGACAAGACATATCCTCTGACCATTTCCAGGCTGATGCTGCAGGCAACCGGCCTGCTGGATCCGCAACGGGACCGGGACAACATTATTCTGAGCGGTATTGTCGGTCGCAGGGGTGAGCTGCGCATGGGCGGTGTTGTCTCCCTGGCACCGGCCCGGACGACGGCCCGGTTGCAGGTTTCCCTGCGCAACCTCTCTCTGGATGAACTCCGGCCGTTGATCCGTCCCTGGTTTCTGCCGGATAAGGTTTCCGGTCAGCTGCATCTGCGCGGTTCACTTTCCTGGCCCGGGAAGAAGTATGAGGGGATTATCTGGCTGGAGAAGGTCGCTGCCGCGGACAGGGATGGTCTGCCTCTGCTCAGTTGGGACCGGGGCGTCCTGCAGGGGGTTCAGCTCTCATTTGCTCCTTTTGGTCTCAGTGTGGAGAATGTCCGGTTGCAGCGGCCGCGGCTGCTGGCCGGCAATGGTCCGGCCGGGCTGGTCCGCTTTATCAATCCCCGCTGGGATATTGGCTATCTTCCCGTGTCCATCGGCCGGTTGTCGGTGGAGAACGGAACCTTCCAGTCCGGCCGGCCGGCCCTGTTTCCCGATTATGTTCCCGAGCTGACCGGATTGCAGGGAACCGTGACCTCCATCCGTCATGACGGTGTGTTTCCCTTTACCTTCAGTGGTCAACTGGAGGAGGCCAGGGTCGAGGTGACCGGATCGGCAACCCTTGGCAGTACCGGGGAGTATCACGTCTCGGTGTCGGATTTTCCCCTGTATGGATTTACCGATTTTTTCACCTCCAGCCTCGGAGCCGAGGTGCGCCTGGCCATGGCTGACTGGACAGTGGAGGGTGATGGGGAGGGGAGAGTGGCCACGGTGCACCTTGAGGGGGTGCGGGTATTGCCCGATTCGCGATACGGGCTGATCTTTGCCCTGCTCCTGGATCAGCAGGGCTCCCTGGAACTGGAGCTCGGGCCCCTCAAGGACCGGGATGAGCTCTTGTTCCCGCTGGTTCGCCAGCATCTGCACCGTTTGCTGCTCCAGGCGGTTATCTCGCCGTGGCTGATTGTGGAGAACGAATTTCCCGGCCTGCGCCTGGAGCGGGAGATCGTTTTCCCGCCGGCCCGGGCGGACATGGACGTTCCTGATCCCGGCGATTATGTTCAGCTGCTTGAAAAGCGGCCCCTGCTTGGGCTGCGGATTACTGGCGGCTATGATCCGGAAACGGATCTCTATGGCCTGCAGGAGCGTCTGCAGGAACAGGCGGATCAGGAATGGCAGGAGGAAAACAGGCGGCGTGAACTTCTGCGCCTGCAGTGGCTGGCCCGGGAGAAAGAGGCCATAGCCGCCATCGGCAAGACCGGCCAGGTCCAGGAAGAGCTTATTGAACCGGACTGGAAGGAGCATGATCTCCAGCCCCTGCCCCGACCCGTGGTCCAGGTCGATCCGGAGAAACTTGTCGAGCTGGCCCGGAAAAGGGCCCGGAGCGTGGCAGCCTGCCTGGTGGAAAAGGCGGGCCTGTCTGGTGAGCGGCTGCTTGTCGACGACCAGATTCTCCAGAGCGGGGCCGTGGTCAAGATTGGTCTTGTGCCGATGATCAGGTGAGTCGTCCGGCCCTCATCGGAAAAAATGAAAAATGTTCCCGTACCATGGCGCTCGGGTCAACCTGTGCAAGTATTCACCATATTCCAGAACCTTGTAACAAGAAATGCTCAGGCCACCCCACAGTAGATACAACAGGCTGTATGTCTATTATTTCGACAGGAAGGAACTGCCTCCGATCGATGATCCCGACCTGATCGGGACCTGGATCGAGGATGACAATGCGCTGCTCTTTTTCCACCGTGACCGGTGTGATCTGGTCCGGGAAATCTGTGCCCGGACCGGGGCGTCGCTTATCTATGAGGCTGATCTGGATTACCCGGACTGGGAGGCAGGGGTGGAGATAACCTCTTTTACCACCCGGACCCTGACGGTCCGGCCGGTGTGGGAGGAAGGTGGCAATCGGCAAAGCCGCCGGGAAATCATCCTTGATCCGTCGGTTATCTTTGGCAGCGGATTTCATGCCACCACCCGGCTCTGCCTGGAAACCCTGGAACTGGTTCTTCTGGAATCGGGCCGCAGGATCCGCTCCATGATTGATCTGGGCACAGGGACCGGTCTGTTGGCCATTGCCGCGGCCAGGCTGGGGGTGGAGCAGGTGCTGGCCATTGACAACAATCCCTTTGCCTGCGAGGTGGCCCGTCAAAACGTCCGGCTCAACGGCTGTGAGGACCGGGTCCGGGTGCTCCAGATGGATCTCATGGCCGGGCTTCCTGATACCGGTTGCGATCTTGTGGTGACCAACCTCTATAAGGGGCTGCTGGTCCGTCTTTTCGAGGATCCCTCTTTCTGGCGCGGTTCCATGTATCTGGTCTCGGGATTTATTGCCGGCATGGAGGCGGAGCTTCTTGCGGCCCTGCCCCCCGACAACATCCAGATGCTGCATCGGGGCAGTCGGGAGCAGTGGCGGTTGTGGCTGCTCCAGTACAATGGTGCCGGGCCGGAGAGATGAGCGGCCCTGCATCTGCAGTGCTGGTCAGGTGGCTCGGTCTCCTTTCGGTGGCGACCTTTGCTGTAAGCCTGGTACTGATCCCCTGGCTGATAGCCCGGCTGCCCGAGGATTATTTTATCCGGCACCGTCGCAGGGCGGAAGAGCGCCGCCGGCTCCATCCTGCCCTGACGATTTTGTTTTTGTTTGTGAAAAATTGTCTGGGTCTGGCCCTG
Organism: Desulfolithobacter sp.; assembly: GCF_054025815.1. Lineage (NCBI taxonomy): Bacteria > Pseudomonadati > Thermodesulfobacteriota > Desulfobulbia > Desulfobulbales > Desulfobulbaceae > Desulfolithobacter > Desulfolithobacter sp. The sequence goes on from NZ_JBPMMS010000026.1 coordinate 66,901, forward strand.
CTGGCAGCCGGTCTGACCATGCTTGTTCTTCCAGGCCAGGGGCTTCTGACCATGGTCCTGGGCTTGTCGCTGATGGATTTCCCGGGGAAGAAACGCCTCGTTGGCTGGTGTCTTGGAAACAGACAGGTCCGGGACGGTCTCAACTGGATCCGCAGAAAGACAGGTCGGCCGGAGTTTGTGTTTGACGTCCAGGAGACGTAATGACCTCTCAAGCTCTCCTGGCACTGATCGAGGAATTGTCCTGTGCTCTATCCCTTTGATCATGACCGGTTTCGCGACCGGATTCTCCACTGGTTTGCCGGGAACCAGCGTGATCTGCCCTGGCGGCAGACCTATGAACCGTACCATGTCTGGGTGGCGGAGATAATGGGGCAACAGACAAGGCTTGAGCGGGCAGCCGAGTATTTTTGTCGCTGGATAAAACTGTTTCCCGACATCCGGGCTGTGTCCGATGCTTCGGAACAGGAAATACTCAAGGCCTGGGAAGGGCTTGGTTATTACCGCCGGGCCCGGAATCTCCAGCGGGCGGCCCGGCAACTTCTGGCCGATCATGGCGGGAAGATTCCCGCAGATTACCAGGCTCTGCTTGCCTTGCCGGGAATAGGACCCTACACGGCCTCTGCCATTGTCTCCATTGCCTTTAACGAGTCCCGGCCGGTGCTGGATGCCAATGTCAGCCGGGTCCTGGCCCGGATGGCTGATATAGATCAGCCTGTGCGGTGCCAGGCCGTGCAAAAGGCGCTCAACAGGCTGCTCTGGGAGCTTGTGCCCGCTGACGGGGGGCGTGATTTCAACCAGGCCCTGATGGAGCTTGGTGCCCTTGTCTGTACACCGGCAAAACCGGACTGTGACCAATGTCCGGTCAGCGGGATGTGCCGGGCGAGACGGGTGGACAGCGTTGATTTGCGTCCGGTGACCGGCAGAAAGGTCGGCAGGATCAGGATAGAGATGGCCTGTGGCATCATTCTCCGGGAGGGCCGGATTTTTATCCAGCAACGGTTGGATGATGATGTCTGGGGTGGATTATGGGAATTTCCCGGCGGTCGTCTACGGGACGGGGAAGATCCGGAGGCTGCGGCCCGGCGGGAAATCCTGGAAGAAACCGAGTTCCAGGTGGGACCTCTGTACCATGTTGCCACGGTACAGCATGCCTTTACCCGCTACCAGGTGACCCTGCATGGTTTTCTCTGCCAGTTGACATCTTCCTCTGCTGCTCCTGTGCTCAACGCTGCCCAGGAATTTTTCTGGATCAGGCCTGCTGAGCTGAGTTGCTATGCCTTTCCTGCCGGGCATCGGCAACTGATCGAGCAGATGGAAGACAGGGCATGGGACCTGGACTTTTTTTCAAAAAATCAGAAAAATGGGTAAATCTACCTATTTTTTTTTGTTGCTCTGTGGGTAATACTGGTGCGCTCTGGCTGTGCAGGATAAAAATTCCGAAAAATCGGAAATGTTTTGGCAAAACCAGGGCACCATGCTATGATATTGGAAAATTCTCCTAAAACATCACGATTCTTAGAAACCCAGGGCCGTAATCCTACTGTGTCAAACACTGCGACAGAGCTGCAAAAGACCCGCGACGAGGTCAACCGTCTTGTACATAACTGGCAGACATTGCTCGAGGTCATGCCGGAAATGGTGTTTCTTGTGCGCGATGATTTTGTTATCGAGTACATGAACCGCAGTGCCAGGGCCTGTTTCGGTGATCTCTGCTCCCAGTCCTGCTGTGATGACCTGCGCCAGATCTGCGCCGACTGCAGGATATTTACACCTGATGAATCAGACGCCGTGCCTGGCACCATTGCGCACAGTCTGACCGAGGCCACGGTCAGGGGGATCCCGGTTGAATACTCGGCAGTGCCGTTTATCGGCTATACCGGTGAACAACTGGTCATGATTGTCATGCGCGATATTTCCCAGCGCAAGCTGCATGAACAGGAGATCAGCGATTTCAATACCAATATCGAAAAGATCCTGGAGCAGAAGATCGCCGAGCTTCAGGAAAGCGAAGCGCTCCGCCGCCGTCTTTCCCGCCAGGTCAATAGCCTGAAAAATCAGCTTGGCTTTCATCACCGGGCCGACAAGATGGTTGGGTCCAGCAGGGCCATGCGTGAGCTGCGGGAGATGGTCCACCAGGTGGCCAGGTCCGACGCCACCATCCTGATCACCGGCGAGTCCGGAACCGGCAAGGAGCTGGTGGCCAATCTGATCAAGGAGACCAGTAACCGGGCAGACAAGCCTTTCCTGAAGATCAACTGCAACGCCATCAATGATTCCATCCTCGAGAGTGATCTGTTCGGGTACGAAAAAGGCTCCTTTACCGGGGCCACAAGCCGGAAAAAGGGTAAGTTCGAGATTGTCAATGGCGGGACCATCTTTCTCGACGAGATAGGGGATATCAGCTCCAGGATGCAGGCCTCTCTCCTGCGGGTTCTGCAGAACGGCGAGATCATCCGTGTGGGCGGTACCGAGCCGGTGAAGGTGGATGTCCGGGTGATTGCCGCCACCAACGTTGATCTGGCCAGGGCGGTCCAGGAGAAGAAGTTCCGGCTTGACCTCTATTACCGGCTCAATATCATCAATATTCATATTCCTCCGCTGCGGGAGCGACGGGAGGATATCGTCGATCTTGTCTCTCATTTTGTCAATCATTACCGGGAAGCCTTCAAGAAGGATATCGACTTTGTTCCCAAGTCGATCATCAACCGGCTCCTGCTTCACGATTGGCCTGGCAATGTCCGGGAGCTGGAAAACCTGATCCAGCGGGCCGTGCTCATGGCCAAGGGCAAGATGATCACCGAGGAAGACCTGTTTTTTGATCAGAACATGGCCTTTATGGAAGGGGAAAACCGCGGCCTTGACGTCCGGAGCCGGATCGGTTCCCAGCCGCTGAAGTCCATCCTGGCCGAATTCGAGCGCGAAGTCATCGAGCAGGCCCTGCGCAAGTTCAAGGGTAATGTCTCCCGGGCAGCCACCGAGCTCAAGGTGGGCAAGACCGCCCTGTATGACAAGATGAAACGCTATGGTATCTCCGCCAAGGCGATCAAGAAAGGAGCCGTCTGACTTCAACCCCTTCTCACTTTTTTCTCATCTCCAGTCTGGTTGACCCGATCGTTTTCTTTCTTGGGCCTGTTTTTTGCATGTCATCAAGTTTGTAAGCTGGTTTCCGATTTTTTCTGTTGAGGCCTGGAACGCCCTGATGGCGAGAATGAAGAAATAAGGGAGGGGCAACGTAATATGGCAACCAAGGCGCAAAAAATGAGTTGTGAACAGGCATGTCCGCACTGGTCTCCCGGGTCCATGAGTTGCCTGCTGAGCCGTGGAGGCCTGTATCTGCCGGTTTCTGACCATATTGCGGCCTATTGCCGGACCGAAAACTATCTCGCCTGTCCCCAGTTTGTCAGTGGCGGGCTGGTGGTGGAGTCTGCGGCCAGCGGCTCGGTCGATACCGGGGCGGAGAGGAGGATGTATGCCCGTATTCCCGGCCGTTTCCTGCTCCGTTTAGGTCTTCGGAGCGACAGTGATTTCATGAATGAGGTCATCGATGATACGGCCTGCACCGTGGATATCAGCCTCGGTGGGTTGCGGGTAGAGAGCTACCGGGAGCTGCCGGTGGACAGCCTGGTGACCTTTTCGCTCAATGGAGATTTTTCCGGAGAGCCGGTCAAGGGGGTAGGCCGGGTTGCCTGGTGCCGCTCTCTGGAGCAGGCCCCCCTGTATCACGCCGGGCTCGCCTTTGAAGACGTCCGCCTGGCCTCCATGCTGGAAAAACGTCTCGGGGTTTCTTCTTCCTGATTCCGTTTTTCCGGAAAT
>NZ_JBPMMS010000027.1:0-8703 GCF_054025815.1 Desulfolithobacter sp.
CACCCCGATCTTCCCTGGCGTCCACTTCATGGGTTGACGGAGGACATGGTCTGCTCTGGAGAGGCTTGAAATCAAGAGAAGCCGCCGGCCTCAAAAAGGTTGAAGAAACATGGTGGCTCTGCAGGTAACCGATTACTTTTTTCGCGCATCCGGCCATCAGGCCGGACAGCGCCCTGTCCAGCCTGACAAGGTCGGGCGGCGACACCTCGGAGCGGCTCCTGCAGTTGCTGTTCCGGATGACAGCCTTTCGATCGTCACTGTCCGCCATATTGGTTAGCAGGCTGGTGCCGCCGGGTGTGAGCATGTAGAGGTGTACACTCATTTATGTATGCTTTTTCGCATGTATTTCATACCACAGCATACCTGTTCACTTCCAGAACTTTGGAAAACATCACAGCTCTCCAAGTATCTTTTTGATCTTTTGAACCTTTTCAAACTGTTTTTTCTTTTTCTTCTTTACATTCCACTTACTTTCCGCCATCCAGCGCTCCTTGAAGGCTCTGGCCAGGGCCTTTTGGTGCTTCGGATCAGCGGATTCAACCTTAGGCCATATATCCCTCATCACATCAACGCCAGGGGCACATTTCAAGGCAAACTCATCACCTCGTACTAAAGCGAGATTACGCTGTTCTTCCGAGAGAGCTTCCCATTCCTCACGCATTTTCTTTTCGGCTTCAGCGGATGCCATCGCTTCGGCTTCCAGGCGTTTCTGTTCTTCCCTGGCTTCAAGCCGCGCCCGGGCTCGAGCCGCATCTTCTTTCCGGCGTTGTTCCGCTCTGAGCGATATGTTATTCTGCCGGTCCTTTTCCTGCCCCTGAGCCTGCTCAAAAAGTTTTTGCCCGTCGGAATCAGATACAAGACGAAGATTCACCCAGCCGAATGGACGTAACGCTCTATTAATATTTGGCTTCCTAGACTCTGACGCGAGCCACAAGGTGGTGGCATGGTCCTTGAATTTTAAGGGTTTTTTACCCGGTGGACTGATCTTTATGGAACGGTGCCCGTTGACGGTGACGCACTCTGCCCCGCTGTGGCGGCCGATCCGCAAGGGCAGACAATCCTCGTCAATCTGCAGGGGAGGTGCGCCGATATTTTCGAGCTCATGATTCTCACGCTTGTTTTCCGAAGTATAGAATTTTTCGACAGCTTCAAACAGCTCGTCTTTTGTTATAGGCTTTTTCACCGGTGTCCTTCTGTCCGGCGTGATGATGGTTATGGTGCCGGCAAAAGTTGCGCCCGGTTCTATTACCTCCAGCAGTTGCGGCGGCCCCTGGGAGTTTCTTCCCGTCGGCCGTTTCTTGAGGTTGACGGCGTAAAGGATTTTACGGCGGCACTTTCCTACCGGGACGAAATCTGAGACCTTGATCAATCCAAAGGGGTCGGAATTAAAAGAACCGCCAAGCAATGTTTCTTGCAGTGATTTGTTTTCCTTTCCTGCTTCATAAGGTTTCATCCGATTGTATTGCTTCGCAGCGACAGGGTTTTTCTGCTGACGTAAGTTCAGCACCGCTGTTCGTAAAGACCCCTTGATTGTCGAACCTGGTATGACCGGCAGATTGGTGTGAGGATTGAAAGCGGTGCGACCTATTTTGAAATTGTTGAGGTTTTGCTGGATGATACGGGCGTTCCTGGGTAGCTTGAGCACATTTTCATAATGTTCGACAAAACCTGCCGCGAGAGCGCAGCGTTCGCCAAGGGCGTGTGCACTATGACGGTGCATGAACTGCATCAGATCGAGCAGAGATTCGATTTTTCCTCTGGCGCAAATGGTGCTGAACTGTGCCAGAGCGTCACTGTCGAGCATTTCCAGGAAGGTGTACGTGTCAAAGGCTATCAGCTCCTGCGCCTTCTCATCCACCACGAACCCCGTGGGCTCATAAACCTCGTCGCAACCGACGCTGACCGGTGAGGCCAGGGTCAGTTCGATGTATTGTGTATGGCTTTTCATCACGCCTCCTTCACGGGCAGTTTCATGGGAACGACAATGGTGTACCCCTGGCAGACCGCCTTCTCCTGGGCCTTGGAAACACCGGTAACCGCTTGTCCCATATACCGTTTTGATAATTGTTCTTTTGTTTTCGGCAAGAAGACCGCTCCTTCATCGGCCATGACAACGGGGTTCTTGAATGGTTTGCCGGTGTGAAGAAGCTGAGAACCATGGCGGCCGAAACGGGTGAACGGTGAAAACCATGCCTGCTCATACTCTTCAGGCCGGGGAACACAGGGCCCAAGGGTGAGGAGAGCATTGGCGTTTTCAGGTAAAGGCAGGGTAATCTCATCGCATTCACCAATGCCGAACCGTCCCAGGCCGGTGGAGGCATCGCGGCCGTATCCGTAAGAGCCGATGCGCTCCAGCCCGGTCAATAGAGATTCCTCGTTAAGTGCTTGTTCATTTACCAGTGCGAAAAGAACTAGTTCCATGCCAGGCCGATAGACAAAGTTGGACATGGAGTAGGGAGAAAAAAATCCCTTGCCGGTGGTACTGGTCAGGCGGTTGATGGTATTATGGGATTGCTCGAAGAAACGGACAAAACCGCCATCGTCATTATCTGTTCCCAGCATGGCGCAGATTCGGCTGCCCAGTTCCCGGTCATCGATCAGGTTGTCCCAGCAGAGGTCGATATGCAGGTCGCTGCCGGTCAACAACCAGCGGCGGGATTTCTTTTCTTTCCGTTTTTTCAGTCGCTCGGCACAGGGGCCGGTGCCGTCCGGTTCGAGCCAGCTTGGCGGCAGGGCAGGTCGGGGCAGGGCATAGGTAATGTCACTGTTATCGTCCACAACCTGCGGAAAGGCGGAAGAGAGCACCAGGAAGGGTTTTTTCCGGTATGACTCAATCCAGTGGTCAAGGCCGCCGGTCAGTAGCCCCCTGTCCAGAGCCGCCTGCCAGCAGAAAGATCCAAAAAGGGTATCCCCCTTCAGCGGGGTGCCGAAGGGTGATTCCGGTTGGATGGTTATTGCATAGAGTTTCACGGCGTCCTCCTCAGGCCAGGGCGGAGTCGAATTTTTTCTGGATTTCCGGGTCGTCGAATTCAAACCGAACCCGCCCGTAACCACGGCTGCCTGACCCCCCCAAGGCATCACGGGAAAGCATTTTGAGTCCAGTCAACAGGTACTCGATCAGGCCCTCGTCTCCCTCCATCTCCTTGACGGTGACCCCGAAATCGAAACTCAATCCCGCCACCACCCGCTCGGTGAAACGGGGATTTTCCGCGGTGCCTCTGATCCGGTTGATGGAGTTTTCAGACTTGACCTCGGTGTAGGGTAGGTTGGCGCCCTGTACCCTTTCCCTGCTCGCTTCACTCAACGGGCAGTCGGCAAAGGAGAGGCGTGAGGGGCCGATTTTCGCCACATGTTCCTTGTCGGCGCCGCTTGAGCCAAAGAGCTTGAGGATCATTTCAGCCTCTCGTTTTTCATTGTCACTGAGGTTTCTGCTCAAGTCAGCGGCACCCACCGGCTTACCGTCGGTATAGGTCATGAGGCCGCTTTTCATTTCCAGCAGAGATCGAACCTTGCCTTTGATTGACGAGCCTGGGATATACGGCTCGTTGGTATAGGGATGTTTGACCACCGGGTTGTCGGTGCCGCCTATATGCATCTCGGTGTCGCCCGCGCCGATATGCAGTCCGCTTTCCAGGATGATTTTGCCGTTGATCGTGGATATTTTGTTGAGTTTCATTGTTCGTGCTCCCTGTTATTGTTGAAAAATCTCGTTATTTCGGGCCGTAAACCTTGTAGAACCCCATAAAGGCTTCCATGAAGTTGGTGAGAACCTGGAGATCATCACGGTCATGCACCTGGGTGATTCCGTCCCGCATGAGCTTGACGAACGATTCGGTCACCAACCCCCGTCCCTGCGCATAGGCGGTTTTCGCAACCATCATGTGAACCATGGGAAGGGTGAGATTCCAGTCGTCTCCTTCACTCTGTGCTCTGGTGTTGATCCGCACGAGTTCATCGAAAAATCGGCGTAACTGGGTACTTTTGTTTTTTCTCCTGTCCTCCTGGCCAATACTCCTGGCCTTGTCTTCCGCGATGGTGGAGAAGAGAGCCGGATCCACCTGCCTTTTTGCCTTGTCCTTCCATAAAGTGATACTTGCCATTTACTGGTCCTCCTTGAATTTATGCCCGTTCTTCGTACAGTATCTGCCAGAGGGGTATTCTTACCCCACCCCGGTAATCGGTGAGCCATTTCGCCATGACCGCCACCTCGTCCACAGCCTTGTCGCCTGCCGGAGTCTTTGTGTTGACATTGCGGGCCAGGTGGTAGTGGAACATGGCCGGCCATTTGACACACTCCATGGCGCTCATGGGAATCGACTTCGTCTGACCGAGTTTTCCTTCCTGCTCGGCCAGGTCGATAAAGCGGTTGAACCGGTAGAACATGACCCGGCTGATGAAGTTACGCTCAAGCCAGCTCCGCATCGCATCCCGGTTTTCGGTGAGCCGTTGGAAATCGTCCCAGGTCACGGTCTGGCCGAACATGGTAATCCGGTCCCGTCCGCCTGCTTTGGCCATGGCCAGTGCCTCCTCGCTGGTTTCTGCCAGCTTGTCAATGGGAACATGGGGCTTGTGGAGCGTTATTCCCGCGGAAAAGGTGATTTCCTGGTTGCCGCAGACATAGTCCCTGAACCGCTGGCGCAGGTGGGCGGCAAGGTCGGCCATCCTGTTCCAGGGGCCGATCAGGAAAAGATCGTCACCGCCCGCGAACACTGTATATACCTGACTGAACTCTTCTGTATCCCGCAGCAGGTGAGGAAGATAGAGGGCAAAAAAGTTGTTGAGCTGACGGCTCAGGGTGGCTAACCGAGAAAAGGTGAACCGTTCGGGGCTGAAGCCGCAGCCAAAGAGCATTCCGAGATGGTCCACATCAGCCTTCAAAACCCCCAGAGCTTCAGTGCCTCGAGCCTTGCCGTCGCTGTCAAAACGGCGGGCCGTGATGGCGATGTGGTTCAGAGTTTTCGGGGCTCCTTCGTTGATTTCCGCGATCAGGGCGTCCATGCCGTCGTCTGATTTTTCCCCTTCCAGAAGCAGATCATTTTTATTGTCATCTTCGGTATATATTGGGACATGACCGTTTATCATCCTGACAGTGGCCCGACAGGCAAGGGCTCCGGACTGATCTGTCTCGAGTTCCCAGAGCTTCACGAGACTGCCTTCATTGGCCTGTCGGGTACAGATGTTATCCGTGGCCATCACCTGGTACCGGTCAAAAATCGGCATCAGCAGGCCCTTGTCCTGCAGGTCACTGTTTTTGTCACATACCGCCAGCATCCTGTTCTTCACCAGAGTGGTGCCCAGCATGACGTGGTCACGGCAGGCCGCGCATGTGACGAGTTCATCGTCTCTGAATATCCTGTCCCCCCTGGTTTCCATGAGCGCCGGTCGTTTACCGCACAGGGGGCACAGGCCAGCTTCGTTGTGGAAAGAGTCAAGGAACGAGGCCACCACTCCGCCATGACGGGAAAGGTCGACCTTCTGCTGCTTGGCGACCTCCATGTTGTCCATGTGTCGTTGCCAGAGGGCTGCGAAATCATGGCTTGTAAACTGGTCTGGTGTTGCAGCCGTTACGCTGATGCCGATACTGCTCTGGCCATAGGAAATGGAGAACAGCCAGTCGTTTAACTCCTCCTTCACCTCCTTGATGGACAGGAGGGCCTTGTCTGTGTTGGGGGCGATGAGATGAAATTTACCGGCCGCGTTCATGACCACCGATAAAAATGGCAGGCCGAGCCGGTCGCAGAGTATTTCCGCGGCCAAGTCAGAGAACAGCGACACTGTAAACGACCTTCCCCGGAGGAGTTTTGACCGGAATCGGCATGACTCACCTGCGCTGGCGAAAATAAACTCCTGGATACCGAAGAAATCTCCGCTCACCAGAAGGAATTTCTCTTCCGCGCCATTTTTTATCGCTGCCTCGTCCATGGAGTCTGTGGCCTTGTGATAACCGTACAGGGCCGCAGCCAGTGCGGCGGTGGCCCGGCTGTGATCATAAAGGGACACGTCATGGACCACGTCACCCACCCGTGCCGCTGGAATCATCGTGGTGCAGACCATAAGCAGGGAATCAAAATGCTGTGCCCATAGCCGGACTCCGTTATCACGGTGTAACAGCCTGCGAAGGCGGGACAGAAAATAATCGAACAGTTCCTGATATTCCGTCTTTGCCTGCTGCCGTTCCAGCTCGGTTCTCTTCTGCGCGAAAATGCTCTGTGCAGAAAGTGGACGTAGAGGATAGGCGTATTGATACTTGTCGTCAGCGTCATACTGCTGACAACGATCCGGCCCCAGAGCCTCGAACACCGGCAGCAGCCGCGTTGTCTTGAAGTCCCGCCAGGCAATGGCCTCACCCTTGTTAAACCGGGCCCGGTCAAGACCGCTGGCAATCCGGTCGGCCACTGCCACAATCCACTGCATGGGATTTTCGGGCTTGTGGTGACTGGCCGCGAGGTTCAGAAAAATGTCCCCGTCACCCCATTCCGGGCTGAAAAGGTCCGGCGGGAACAGCTCCTGGTGCTTTTCAAGGAAAGCTGCGGTAAAAAGAGCGTGCAAGTGACTGTACCGGCCTTCCCGTACAGGCTGATAGATCGGGGAGTTTCTGTCCTGGTAATCCTGCGACACTTCCATGCACCCTTGGGCTAACTTGCCCAGATCGTGGCAGAGTCCGGCCAGGGCTATTTTCAATACCGTTTCTTCCATGCCCGCCTCCTTTTTTTATTCATTTATTTTTCACCTTTTTTCTGTCGGGACGAATTGATTTCAGTTTCTTTTGTGGAGCCCAGGACTTTCTCAACCTCCACGAAGCACTCCCCAAGCACCTTTTCGAGTCTGTCCGCCCTCGTGGCATCATTTCGAAAACCGCTGTGGTTGATGTCGTTTCGGGCCTTGCTGAGACGATCGGCTATCCGGGCCAATTCGACGGTGCGGGTGTCGCCAATAATGCTCCTGACGACATCGGGGCGCTGACAGAGACTTTTGTTCCACCGGTCTTCGCTTATTTTCTGGTTTAAGACATGAAAGGTGTCGGAAACCAGAGTCCTGTCCTCCTCCCGGCGCCAGTCCAGGCCGAACCGTTCGGCCAGGACAGTGGCCACGCCCTCCTGGAGCATGGTCAGGCCCTGCTTGACCAGGCCGTGTTCCATGCACCAGCGCACCGCCGCGAGGCAGTTGGCGGGCTGGTCCCGGCCGAAGGGCGCCGCCTTTTCGGAGATGCGGTGCAGCAGGGGCGAAAGGGCGGCGGCGCCTCTATCTCGGAGCACTCGGCCGCCCGGTCCTTGAGGTGGCCGAAGTACCTGCCATCCACGAGCTCACCGTCTCTGCTGGTGGTGATCCGGCCGGCGATTTCCGCGAGACAGTTGCCGAGAGCGCGCCAAGTTTCTGCCTCCTGGTCGGCCCCGCCCAGAAACAAGGGGGTTACGACCTCGCAGTCCAGTTTCAGCCGCTCCTGCCTGTAAAATCGGGCAATATTTATTTTCATAGTCCTTCTATCCATATCATTATCCATGCCGCCGGCAGCAACACCAGAAACACCATCATCCCCAGACAGCCGCCGCGATAATTGTTGCCGTTACTGTTGCGATGCGGTTCGTCTTTTTCAAAATATTCTTTGTAAAGCAGGTAATCCAACGCATCATCTTCATCAAAGAGGTTGTCGTCCATGATTGCTCCTTTTCGGTTGTAAGAGGTTTGGTTTCACCTAGTTCTTACGGTCTCCCAGCAGGGTTTTTCGCAAAAAGTTTTATGATTTTTTTTTCAACTCCTGGCCAGATTCTTTGAAAAAATCAAGGTATTCAGGAGTCAGGTTCCCTTTGTCCGGGGCGTGCCTGTTCATATTGTCAGTTGCATCCTCCCCAGGCCGAAAACGGTCTGCTTGCCGATGTTGACCTGCTCGGCATAACGGAGGATGGGCATGAATTCGGTCAGTTCTCCCTGGTACGTCACAGATCCGGCCAGGCCGCTCAGGGAGGTGCCCTGGTGCTGGCGGTTGGACCAACGTCTGAGTTTCTGCCAGCGGATGGATGGCGCCACGGCCTCCACGTCGCCGGCCCGTTGCACCAACCCCTGAAAATCGAGATCCGGCACGCCGTTTCCGTATGCCTCTTCCAGCGCGGTGATCCGGCGCAGGCAGGTCCGGATAAGGGTGTGGAACTCCAGGTCGGTCTTTATCCGGTTGCCCTGTTTGAAACGAAGCGGGGTCAAAAGGTTGACCCGGAGCCGGGAGACCGGATCATCCGGGACCGTGGTGGGGTCGAGCTCCATTGGGGCCGGTCTGGCTGCAAGGGTTGCGGTTTGTGCGGAGTAGACCGTCTGATCGTCCGTGGTTATCCTGTCCAGCACGAACCTGCCCAGGCCGTGCCGGCGGCCCTGGCCAATGCCGGATTTGCCCATTTCCTGCACCGCATAGATGATATGGGGCAGCAGTTCCACGGCCCGGTCCAGAAGGAGCAGGGAAAAAGATATTTTTTGCCCCTCGGCCATCTCTTCCTGATCCTGGCCTGGCTGGAGGACAAAAGGATGCGGCCGGGCGTTGATTGTTCGTCCGCCCTGGTCCCGGTATTGTTCGGTTTCAAAGATCCAGGCGTAGGGGCACTGCTGCCGGAGCAAACAGTCGGCGCACTGCTGCCGCCTGAGCGCACAACTCGTCTTTTTCAGGGCCCAGCCCAGGGCACCGCGCAGGGTGGAGCCAAGGTATCCGGGCAGCCTGGC
>NZ_JBPMMS010000028.1:0-2066 GCF_054025815.1 Desulfolithobacter sp.
GGTCTGCATGGACCCGCCCTATTACAACAATGTCCAGTACGCGGAGCTTTCGGATTAATTCTATGTCTGGCAGCGGCGAACCCTTGCTGACCTGTATCCCGACCTGTTTCGCCGCCGGCTGACCAACAAGCGGGATGAGGCCGTGGCCAACCCGGACCGGGATGGTGGCGCACAACCTGCCAAAGCGGCGTATGAACGGCTGATGGGGGAAATATTTACCGAATGCCGCCGGGTTGTGAAAGACGATGGGCTCTTGACCATGATGTTTACCCACAAGAGCCAGGATGCCTGGGAGACCCTGACCCGGTCGCTCATCGAGCATGGCTGGACCATCACTGCTGCGGTTCCCGTGGAATCCGAGACCAGCCATGGAATCCATACCAGGGATACGGCCTCGGCCATCTCCTCCATCTTCATCACCTGCCGTAAACGGCTGACCGATGGCGCTGAACCGGCCTCCTGGACCGGATTCGGCGGTTCCGGGGTTGCCCAGCGCATTCGCCGGGCCGTAGCCGAAGGGTTGGAGGAGTTTGCCGCCCTGGGGCTGAACCCGGTGGATGAGATGGTTTCCGGTTACGGCCGGGCGCTCAAGGTTTTGTCCGAGCAGTGGCCTGTTCTGGACGGGGATGAAGAGGTCGGCCCGGTGCAGGCCATGAACGAGGCCTCCCGGGTGGTGGCCGAACATCAGATCAAACGGATAACCGGCGGCCGGTTGCAGGTGGACGACCTGGCCCCGGAGGCGGCCATGGCCCTGACCTTCTACGGTATCTACGGCCTTGCTGAATTTCCTTTTGACGAGGCCCTCAATCTGTCCAGGTCGCTGGGCATTGCCCTTGAAAACAAGGCGGCAGGCTATGAGGAAAACGGCCGTTTCATCGGCGTGAACACCGCCACCAGGACGGGACGAAGCAGAACCGCCCGGGCAGAGGACAACGGCTTTCACGCACCCCTTGTCCGCCGGGGATCAAAGCTGCGTCTTGCCAGGCCGGACGAGCGTGATCCCCGGCGGCTGGAGCATCCCCGGACAGAGTGGGACATCCTGCAGGGCATGCTCATGGCCCATGAAACAGGTGACATACCTGTGGCCCGCAGCTACCTTGACCAGCATGGTGGAGAACGTAGAGAGCTTATCCGTGACCTGCTCGATGTCTGGGCAACGGCCATGGCTGACGAGGAGATGCGCAAAAAGGCGCGGGAACTGCTGTTTGGCCTGAATCTGGACGAGAACAGGTGAGAACAGGCAGCAGGAGGATGGGAACATGAAAGATATTGCCAGGTATAAAAAAAATTCTGGCCGGCCACCGGCGGGAGCTGGAGCAGAAGTACCATGTCAGTTCTCTCGGACTGTTCGGATCACGACTGCGGGGGGAGGAGCGGGAAGACAGCGATCTCGATGTGCTGGTAACCTTTTCCGCCACTCCCGGCCTGCTCCAGTTTTCCGGCCTCAAGTACCATCTGTCCGATCTGCTCGGTGTGAAGGTTGACCTGGTGATGCGTGACGCATTGAAACCCGGGATCGCTGAACGGATACTCAAAGAGGTTGTGCCGGTATGAGCAGGCTGTATACCGAGTATCTCAGGGATGTCTGTGATGCCCTGGAAAAATGTTTGCAGTTTACCGAGGGGATGCAGTTTGCCGGGTTTTCTGAAGACGAAAAAACCGTTTTTGCGGTGATCCGGGCCCTGGAAGTTGCCGGTGAGGCCGCGAAGCAGATCCCGGCAGAGGTGCGGGAGAAATATCCGAATGTCCCGTGGCGGGAAATGGCAGGTATGCGGGATATCCTTATCCATCAGTATTTCGGCGTGAATCCGGAGGTCGTCTGGAAGACCGTACGTATAATGGTCGGCACAGCTCAGCAGCAGGGGCTTCCCACGGGAGCGGTGGTCGGAAAGGTTTACGAGGGAATCGCAAAACAGGTGGATCCGGATAGAATTGTACAGGCACTTGAGAGAGTGAGATCCCGTTATCAGTATAGCTATCAACTTGCCAGCACACTCAAAAGGTGTTGAAAAGTATTCCCTAGAACCTGTTTTCAGCTCGATCGAGCTGCTAGGGACAGCTTGTTT
>NZ_JBPMMS010000029.1:0-22944 GCF_054025815.1 Desulfolithobacter sp.
GATCTTTTACAACCGACAAAGGCGACAGAAAAAACTTGATTATCTTTCACCTGCTGCCTTTGAGCAAAGGTTCTACAAACAACAGCTTGTACAGGAAATTGGTGTCCACTATTGACGACCGACCTCAGAACAGCCCGGGATCAAGCTTTCCTGACAATAAAAGCAAGCCACCTTCAGTGACGGATGATGCCATACTGCTGATTCCTGCAGCCTGTAATTTCAGCAATTACAAATTGATACCATGGAAAAACTTACCCGACTGACTACGATCTATTTTCGTCGCCGGACCTGGTTCCGGCTGCTGTTGATTGTTCTTATCCTCTGTTTCTGGGCATATATTGAAATAGCCGATCTTTTTCCTATTGAAGATCATGACCTGAACTTTCAGGCCCTGCAGACCTTAGAGCAGCGGCATGAGAAAGGAACCTTCACCTTTGCCTTTCTCGCTGACGCCAAGAACAGCCCGGTCTTCAGCGATGTTGTCCGCAAGCTCAACAATGACCAGACGTTACAGTTTGCCATTATCGGCGGCGATCTGGTGCTCTATCCGGACCGTGATACCTTCCGTCAATATCTTGATCAGCGTCGTGATCTGGAAATCCCCAACCTGACTCTGCCCGGAAACCATGATGTGGCCTTCCATAACATGGATATGTACTATCACATCTTCGGGCGGATGTATTATTCCTTTGTCCTTGGTGACGCTAAATTTATCCTCCTTGATAACAGCAATGAGACGAGTCTTGGCGATGAACAGGAGGCCTGGCTTGAAAAAGAGCTTAAAGACGGACTTCAGTACAAATACCGATTCGTCTTCATGCATGTGCCGCTCTGGGATCCCAGGGATAAATCCGGGGCGCTTGTCCGCTATGCCCATGCCCTGAAAGACGCGGATGTGGCTCGCCGACTTGAGGACCTGTTTCTGCGCTACAGGGTTACCACACTTTTTACCTCGCATATTCATGCCTGGTATGACGAGACAATCCACGGGCTGCATACCATCGTCAGTGGCGGTGCAGGAGCCGAGCTGGTGGGCAAGGACCCGGAGCATACATTCTATCATTATGTCCGGGTCACTGTCGGGGAGCAGAAGGTTACCACCGAGCTGGTCAAAATAGACAAGAATATTACCTACTCCGGTATGAAAAAATATATGCATCTTGCCGGACTCTACCTTCTGACCTTTGGCAGGATCTATATGAAATATGTACTCATGGGATTTTTTATCCTGACACTTGCCGTTGACGGGATGCTGGAGTTTCTCTACCACCGGAAACATCGCAGGCTCGGCGGGGTGGAAAAATAAATTTGATTTTCGGATACATCCGGGCTGAGAAAAAACTGGAACCATGACTGAACTGCTCACCACTGTCACCACCTGGATAGCCAATCATCCAAATCTGGCCGGACTGGTCATCTTTTTGACATCCTTTGCCGAATCACTGGCGGTCATCGGCCTGCTGGTTCCCGGTGCGGCCTTGATGCTGACGGCCGGTGCCCTGATTGCCGCCGGGGCCCTGTCCTTCTGGCCAACCATGGCCTGGGCGGTCTTTGGAGCAGTGCTCGCCGATGGTCTGAGTTACTGGCTGGGTCATTATTATAAAGACAATATTCGCTCGTTGCGTATTTTTGCGAAACACCAGGATATGCTCGCCAAGGGAGAATCGTTTTTTCATCGCCATGGAGGCAAGTCCGTCTTTTTTGGCCGCTTTATCGGGCCAATCAGGCCCGTTATCCCCCTGGTTGCCGGAATGCTTGGCATGGATCCGGTCCACTTCACTTTCTACAACGTGCTTTCCGCCCTTGGCTGGGCGCCTGCCTATCTGCTGCCAGGTATGGCTTTTGGCGCCTCACTGGCTCTGGCAGGCGAAGTGGCCAAACGTCTCGCCATCTTGATCGGTGTCAGTGTCGTTGGCGGATGGATGGTCTTTTTTCTCTCCCGGAGACTCCTTCGTTTTGCTCTTAACCGTTTCCCGGCCTGGGAGGAAAAACTGATGGTGCTGCTCCAGCGTTCGCCCCTGTTGCAGCGCTGGCTGAAAGGGGGTGTCCTTGACCGGGATCAATCCGTGCTGCGGCTGCTGGTGTTGCTGGCCATGGTCTTTGTCGGCTCACTCTGGCTCTTTTTCGGCATTACTGAAGATGTGGTCACCGGCGATCCTCTGGTGCAGGTCAATCAGTCAGTCTATCACCTCTTCCAGGGCCTGCGTACCCCCTGGGGTGATACCATCATGGTCGCCATAACCATGCTCGGTGACGCCGCTGTCACTGGATCGCTGGCCCTGGCCGCCCTGATCTGGCTGCTCTGGCGAAAAGACCGCCATTCGGCGCTTTATCTCGCTATCACCGTGGCGGGAGGATTTTTCCTCGTTACAGCTGTGAAAACTCTTACCCACATTCCACGACCAGTGGATATGTACCAGGGTGCGGTTCGCTGGGCCTATCCCAGTAATCACGCCACCATCAGCGTGATCATCTTCGGCTTTCTTGCCCTGCTTTGCAGCCGGGAACTGCGCCCGGACAGGCGCTGGCTGCCGGTGAGTTTCGCTCTGGTGTTGATTACCGGGATAGGCGTGTCACGCCTCTATCTTGGAGCGCACTGGCTTTCTGATGTGGTCGGTGGCTTCTGCCTCGGCACAGCCTGGCTTATTTTGCTCTCGGTTGCCTATTTCAACCATGTCCCCACCCGTTCCTGTACCTACCGGGGGCTGTGGGCTCTCTGCCTGACGGTTCTGGTCGTGGCGGCCACCGTACACTGGTCAAGTGGATTTGACAGGAATAAACTTCGCTATGGACAGCGTCATGATGTGCGCACCATGCCGACATCTGTGTGGCAGACAGAGGGCTGGCAGCAGTTACCCGTGGCCCGGCTGGATCTGGAGGGAGAAAAAGAGCAGGTGTTTAATCTGCAGTATGCAGGGGATCTCGACAAACTGAAAAAAATGCTTCTTGCCCGGGATTGGCGGCAACCTGTTCCCCTGACCGTGGTGACAGGCCTGCGCTGGCTGCTTGCCGATCCTGATCCGTTCAGTTTGCCCATCCTGCCCCAGGTGCATGACGGCCGGCATGAACAACTGCTGCTCATACATGCACTTTCCACCAGTCCCCATGATTTACTGGTGCTGCGTTTCTGGCCGGCAGATATATGTCTTGATAATACAACACCGCTCTGGGTCGGAACGCTGTGCCGGATGACGGTGCGAAACTACATGTACATTATCAACCTGCCGCGAACAGTTGAAAATGTTTCGCCGGACGTGTTGGCACAGCATCTCGATCTTGGCCGGAAACTGGCCCGGCGACCCGGAGGAGGCAAGGTGCTTCTGCTCTACAGCGCTGTGAAGAGACAACCATGAAAACAGGTTTCCTGCCGCGTACGGTGATCATATTCGGTCTTGTGTCCTTTTTAAATGACACGGCCAGTGAAATGATCACGCCTCTGTTACCCCTGTTCCTGACCGCCACGCTTGGGGCAGGACCCGCGGTGGTGGGCCTGGTGGAAGGTGTCGCCGAGGCCACGGCCAGTCTGCTCAAGCTCTATTCCGGACGGATGGCGGACAGGGGCTGGAACCATAAGCGTCTGGTGCTGGGGTGATACTCCGTCTCCAACACGGCCCGCCCTCTGATCGGCCTGGCGCTTGGTTGGGGCTGGGTACTGGTTCTGCGGTTTCTGGACCGGGTCGGTAAAGGGTTGCGGACTTCTCCGAGGGATGCAGTTATTGCCGGGTCAATCGATGCGGCCCGGCGCGGTCGTGCATTTGGTTTTCATCGTGCCCTGGATAATGGTGGCTCCATGCTGGGCCCTCTTTGTGCCTGGTTGCTGCTGCGCAGCGGCATGGGCATGCAACATGTCTTTTTCTGGTCTCTCTTGCCGCCGGCGGGCTTGCCCTGGCCAGTGCACCAGAGGCGTTTCTTGTTCTCTGGGCCAGCGATCAGGGCCTGCAGGTTGCCTGGGTTCCTCTGTTATGGGCAGCCGCCAGTGCGGTCAAGGCCGTGGTCGCCGGACCGGCAGGGTGTCTGTCGGATCGTTTCGGCAGACTGGCGGTTCTACTGGTCGGCTGGTCACTGCGTATTGTTCTTCTTCTGGCCCTTGCCTGGTCCTGTGGCCTGACCAACCAGATTATCATCGTGTGGATGCTGTTTCTGGGATATGCTGCCGCGCTTGCGTCGACAGAAGGTGCGGAACACGCCCTGGTCGGCGATTTCGCACGGAGCCGGGAACGGGCCACGGCCTTTGGCCTCTATCACATGGTTGTCGGCCTGGCCGCACTTCCCGGGCCCTGCTCTTTGGCACTGTCTGGCAGATCTTCGGGTCAGCGCAGGCGTTTCTGCTGGACGCGCTCATAGCGGCCGGATCGATCGTTCTTCTTGTCGCAGTGCAGAAAGAGCGGAGGCTACGCGTTCAGCGGCGCTGAATTGCTGCGTTTTTTGTCTGTTTGCAGGGTTGGAAAAAAACACGGACACGGGTCCAGGACCCGGCCTCACTTTCCATGGTGATGGTGCCGCCATGCATTTCAATGATCCGTTTCACGATGGTCAATCCCAAACCTGCGCCGCCAAGAGCGGTTGAACGGGATTTTTCAACTCGGAAAAACTGATCAAAGACCCGCTCTAACTGATCAGCCGGGATGCCGGGACCGCTATTATATATTTCCAGCCATATTCTCTTGTTTTCCGTTGTGATACGACATTCAATCCGGCCATCTTCGGGATGGTTGTATTTGATGGCGTTATCGATGAGGTTGATCAGCACCCGTTTGATTTTTTCACCGTCTGCCCTTATGAAAGCGCTCCCGGGCAGCTCGAGGGAGAGTTCTATGTTGTTTGCCCTGATAATATCTTCAAATTCAGTGAAAACCGTGGCGGTGAGTTCCACTAAATCAAGTTCTTCGGGATCGCAGGCTGCCTGTAACTCCAGCGCTGACAGGTCGAGCAGATTTTTCACCAGCCGATCCATACGACAAAGAATCCTGCTTTGCTGAACAAGCTGTTTTCTGAAATTGTCGGGCAGCTCACTGAGCTGCAGCGCTTCATCAAAAAATAACCGTTGCATGGCAATGGGTGTTTTCAGCTCGTGAGAAGCATTGGCAAGAAATTCTTTCTGGTGCTGGAAAGAATTCTGCAAACGGTCAAACATGTGGTTCAAGGAAGAAGACAGCTCATAGAGTTCATCACGGTTTTTGCCGAGCGGGATTCGTTTGTCCAGGGTCTTGCCGGTGATCTCCCGGGTCAGACTGTTGATAGCGCTGATCGGTTTCAGGATGCGTCCGGAAACATAATACCCAAGCCCAACCATAACAGCGGCTGAACAAGCCAATCCGATAAGCAGGGAGATCAGCAGGTCGAAAATCTCTTCGTCCAGCTTTTCTATCGGCCGGGCTATCTGGACGAGATAGGAATGGCCTGCAATAGCAATAGTGAAAATTCGAACCCGGAACGCCACCTCGTCATTGTCATCCTGTTCCAGGTTGATGGTTTTCCCGGGCATGGTGGTGCTGACAGTATATCTGGAGCGTTTTGGGTCCAGAGGCAGATCGGTAAAGCGCACCATGTCAGAGGCATAGATGAGTTCCTGTTGTTCATTGAAAACCTTGATCCAGTATGGCCTGGTAAGAGACGACAGCATGGTGTTCTCTGTGAGGTCACTTTGCAGTTTGCCGGATTGCGGTTCAAGGCCTGAGATCAGGGTATGGGCCTGGATGTCCAGCTCCTCGTCAAGTAAATCGTAGGGCTGTTCAATCATTTCGTAGGAGACGACCAGAGAAAAAAGCAGACTTGCCACCAGGCCGCTGGCAGTAATCAACAGGGTGATTCGGTTACGTATCTTCATTAATTATCATCCCTGATTATATAGCCCACTCCGCGTACCGTCCTGATGACCTCACCCCCGGTATCCCCGATTTTGCGGCGCAGATTTTTAATGTGGACATCGATGTTGTTGGACATGGTAAAGGGATCAAAGGCATCGCCCCATACATGTTCAGCCATGCTGAAACGCGATACTGCCCGATTTCTGTTGTACAGGAGAAATTCCAGAACAGAAAATTCTTTCGGGGTGAGCTTGAGCGGCCGATCATTGAGCGTAACTTCCCTGGTTGCCGTGTTCAGGCGGAGATTCCCGGTTTTCAGTACCGATGTAACGAGCTCGTTCCCTGCTCCTGAGCAGGGCACGGATTCTGGCCAGCAGTTCAGCCTTGGAAAAGGGTTTGGCCAGGTAATCGTCAGCTCCCAAGTCAAGTCCCTTGATCCGGTCTTCAATCTCTCCTCTGGCGGTGAGCATCAGTATCGGGGTGGTTATCTTTTCGTTTCGCAACTCCAGAAGTACCCCGAATCCGTCTTTTTTCGGCAGCATGACATCAAGGATGATCAAGTCATAGGGATCGGAGAAAGCACGGTCCAGGGCTTCTTCCCCATCCATGGCCGTGTCTGTTGTGTACTGCTGCCGGTTAAGGGCCTGCCTGATCTGTTCCAGCAGTTCCGGTTCGTCGTCAACTATCAGAATTCGCATGGTTTCTCCTGAGACCACTCCATTGTCAAGTACCGGGGCCGCAGGGTGGAGCCGTAACAAAAAAAGAATCACTTTTTCGTAATGGAACTGGGAAGATAATACAACATGTCCCTGTTTCCCCGGTCAAGATAGAGAAAAAGCGCTCTTTTCTGGTGTTATGGGTCGTCTGGCGCTGTCTCATCCCCATTTGCCACCATACCAGTCTTTCATGAAGAAATGATGAAAGGCCCATGGTCCGCTGTTTTTTTCGGGTCCTCTCTTCATCATTTCTTCATCTTCCCATGGTAAAGCTCACTGCATGACAGGGGGCGACTGATTTTCTGTCCTGGTGCTTTTCTCACGACTGGCTGACCAGGACCGGATGACGATGTATGGGAGCAGCCCTGAGGGAGAGTCTTTTGATCAGGGCGATCTCACTGGAAATGACTAAGGTAACCATACGTGATGGATAAGGAAACAATCTGGCTTGTCATCGGTTTTCTGGGACAGGCATGCTTTACCTGCCGGTTTCTTGTGCAGTGGCTGGCAAGTGAGCGGCAGAAGAAGAGTATCATTCCCCTGGCATTCTGGTATTTCAGCATTGTCGGCGGAGCAATTTTGTTCTCCTATGCCGTGTACCGGAAGGATCCGGTGTTTATTCTGGGGCAGTCCACCGGACTGCTCATCTATTTCCGCAATCTTCATTTTATCAGAAAAGAGGAAAGGGTAAGGAGCTATGCCAGGGCATAGGATGGACACCAACTGGCAGTGGGTTGTTTGCTGGGCTGTTTTGTCAGGCTCGGCCCTTGTTGCAAGGCCTCCGGTGCCGGTAGATGAAACCCGTTATCTTTCCGTTGCCTGGGAAATGTGGCAGAGTAACCAGTTTCTGGTTCCCCATATCAACGGCCTGCCTTACAGCCACAAGCCACCGCTGCTGTTCTGGCTTATTCATATGGGCTGGTTTCTCTTCGGTGTCAATGCCTGGTCGGCCCGGCTGACCGCTCCGCTTTTTGGTTTTGCAGGCATACTGCTGACCATGCGGCTGGCAGCCGTGTTATGGCCTGAAAACATGGAAGTCAGGCGAGTCGTCCCCCATATCCTCCTGGGTATGTTTGTCTGGAGCCTGTACGGGACACTCACCATGTTTGACATGCTCCTTGTCTTTTTCTCTCTGCTGGCCTGGCTTGGTCTCATACAGGTGGAAAAGGAGCAGAAAGCCAGGGGCTGGTTTCTGTTCGGGCTCGCAACAGGGCTGGGCCTGCTTGCCAAAGGACCGGTAATTCTGGTGTACATTCTGCCCCCGGCACTTTTTGCGCCCTGGTGGAGCACAAATGGTGGAAACCACTTCTGGCAGCGCTGGTATGGCGGGCTTCTTGCCGCTGTTACCGGTGGCATGGTCCTTGCCCTGTGCTGGGCTTTGCCGGCGGCCCGGGCCGGTGGAGCGGAATACGGGCAAGCCATATTCTTCGGCCAGACAGCAGGTCGTGTGGTTCATTCCTTTGCACACCAGCGGCCTTTCTACTGGTATGGGGTTTTGCTTCCGGCCATCCTCTTCCCCTGGTTTTTCTGTCCCTCTTTCTGGACAGGATGCAGGCGACTCAGTCTCGATAGATCTGTACGTTTCTGTCTGAGTGCGGTGGTGCCCTCCTTTTTTCTGCTCTCTGTTATCAGTGGCAAGCAGCTTCATTATATCCTGCCTCTGCTGCCGCCGGTGGCCTTACTGGCAGACCGAGGCGTAACAGACCGGGGCGTGCAATTCTTCCGTGACCGATGGCCGATGGCCCTTTTGCTCGGTATTCTTGGTCTGGTCCTGTCTGTCGTTCCCTGGCTACCTCTGCAGGGCAGGGATGCAGTCATGCTCAAATTTCTTCCCCCCTGGATCGGCATCGGTCCCGTTATTGTGGCGATCTTTTTTCTCTTCTTTCGTCCATCCGGCACCAGGCAACATCTTCAATCTATTTCCTGGGGAATACTCCTGCTGATGGTTTTTCTGCATCTGGCGTTATACAGACCTCTGCATACCCTGTACGACGAGACAGCCCTGGCTGTGAAAATAAGCAAAGTGCAGGAGCAGGGCAGGATGGTGGCTGTATATCCGGCAGAATTATCTGATCAGTTCCAGTTCGCAGGCCGCTTGATCAGACCTCTCAAACCGATGCGCACCCTCAGGGAACAGGCTGCCTGGTCTCTCAGAAATCCGGAACAGTTCTGCCTGATATTCACCAGCGACAGGGGACACTGGCTTTTCCAGGATGGAGCTATGAAACAGCAGTTCAAGCATGGCTGGCTGATTCTCTGCTCAGCAGCTCAATTCAGTGGTGCTTATCAGCAATGGAAAAAAGGAGAGAAGCTGCTGGCACTCGATGTCTCCGTGCAAAGTCGTCGCTAGCTGTCGTCTGCCCTTTGATACATTGTGCCAGTCAGGGCGATGATGACTCTCTCGAACTTGGTCTGCATCCTGCAGGGATTACTGTGAAAAACTCAGCAGGATGGATTCCCGATCGGGTGTGAACTGGCGATAGCTGGTGTTGGATTTGTCGAGCATGATCTTGGAGGCCCGGACCGAGTCGGAATCAGCATACTTGTCGGAGAGATAGATAATCTCCCGGATGCCGGCCTGGATAATGACCTTGGTGCACTCGTTGCAGGGAAAAAGGGCGACGTAGATTCGGCAGTCACGCAGGTCGTAGGAGATGGAGTTGAGCACCGCGTTCAGTTCAGCGTGACAGACGTAAGGGTATTTCGTGTCCAGGTAATTGCCTTCCCGGGACCAGGGCAGCTCATCATCTGAGCAACCCCAGGGGAAACCATTATACCCGACACCGACGATTTTGTTCTGTGAGTTGGCCACACAGGCGCCGACCTGGGTATTTGGGTCCTTGGAGCGCAGGCCCGAAAGCAGGGCCACGGCCATGAAGTATTCATCCCAGGAAAGGTAGTCTGTTCGTTTGCCAACCATAATCGTATCCCGTGTCTGCCCTTGCGGTTTTTTTGTTCTTGTTTGCCTTTCTTTGTTTATTCAAGCGATATCTGCTTTTGGGGAGAGTTTCTTTCTATTTTTTCCCTGACGCTCCTTACCTCCTCGGCCGGTAATATACTCTTGGCCATTTGTCCTATCGTCCCTCTTTGTAAGCCTTGCGACGCCGCCGCCAGTCCGAAGCGCCGGTGACCTTGTCGACAAAGGTCTTGATGGCATTGAAGTAATAGATTCCGCCCACTGCGATCAGGGAATTGTGGTCGGCGCCGGGGACGATCTGCAGTTCCTTGGACCGGGCCCCGCAGTTGGCGTGCAGCTTCTGGGCCTGCCACAGGGGAATAAGGTCGTCCTGCTGGCCGTGGAGGATAAAGGTCGGCCTGGTCACTGACTCGATTTTCCCTCCATTGTTGAAGGTCTCCTCTTCGCCGATACCCATGGCCTCCAGGTCCAGGCCCAGGCTCCTGGCGAGCGGCAGGGTTTCGGCAAAGCCCGAATCGATGATCAGTCCTTTGATCTCGTCGTTATAGCATGAAGCCAGCTCGATGGCGCAGGCCGAACCAAGGGAGCGTCCCATGATGAAGAGCTGGTCCGTGTAGCCCTGGTCCTTCAGCCATGTCCCAAGGAAGTGGTACAGGGTGTGGGCGTCATCCAGCAGGGTGGAGGCCGTCGGGGTGCCGGTGCTCCAGCCATAACCGCGGTAATCGGTGATCAGGAAGTTCATACCCGCTTCCACGTACCGGGGACCGATCTCGTCGTAATCGGCCACGATTTCACCGTTGCCGTGGAAGAACAGAATGGTCGGTGCCTCCAACCCGGCAGAGAAGAGCCGACAGCCAATGGTGGCCTCATCATCCATCTTGACCGGAATATCGGTGGCTCCGGGCGGGATCGGGGTCTTTTCACAGGTCCGGGGATGAAACAGTATATTGAGTATTTCCGGACTGTCCAGGGGATTTGCAGTCATGGATCGCTCCAGGGTGTTCTTCGTTGTGGGGTTAAGGGCCTGGATTTTTGTACAGGCCATGCCAGAAGGAATGTCATAGTAGCCGAATCAGGCCTGCCGGTCAAATGTGAGGCTGTCGCGGTAAACAAAAAAAGCGTCCCGTCTCAATCAATGGAGGAGGGGACGCTTTAAGGCTGTCTTGCCGGGAGGTTGGTACTTTTTGTACTTGCGGGCCTGTCACCCTGTCGTAGTGCGTCAGACTCTGAAAGATTTGATCAGGACCTGGAGTTCGTCGGCCAGCATGGTCAGTTCCTGGGCGTTGTTGCGGATCTGTTCGGAGCTGTCCGAGAGGCCGGTCGCAGCCTGATTGACTTCTGCGATATCACTGGCAACTTCACCTGCCACGACGGAGCTCTGGTTGACATTTTCACTCATCTCCGTGATACCATATTTTGTCTGATTGATATTGTCGGTGATTTCTCTTGTAGTGCTTGCCTGCTCATCCACGGCCAGGGTTATGCGCTGAACAATTTCGTTGATCCGGTTGATAATGTCTGTGATGCTGGTTATCTGTTGGACCGTGTCTTCGGTTGAGTTCTGGATAAGCTGTACCGAGTCCTTGATATCGATTGATGCGTTGCTGGTTTGAGATGCCAGCTCTTTGATTTCATTGGCTACCACGGCAAAACCTTTGCCCGCCTCACCGGCGCGGGCAGCTTCGATGGTGGCATTCAGGGCCAGAAGGTTTGTCTGTTCGGAAATTTCAATGATGCTTTCTGTCACCGAGCCAATCTTTTTCGCTGCCATGCCAAGCAGATTGACTTTTTCCGATGCCTCTTGAGACTGTCTTACAGCCTGTTCGGTTATTTCGTTGGCTTCGTCGCTGTGGCGGGCGATGGAGGTAATATTATCGGTGAGTTCTTCCAGGGCTTCGGCCACTGTCAGTACGGACGAAGAGGCCTGGTCGACCGTGTTGGCGACATTTTGCATGTTGACGCTCATTTCTTCGGCAGCAGCAGCGACCGTGGTGGATTTTTCTGCCACTTGGTTGACCTGGGTGTCCATTGCCGTGGAGGTTTGCCGAAGCTCTCCGGATGAGCGGTTAAGTTTGTCGGCGTTACCTGATATTTTCCCGACAATGGTGTGGAGACTTGCGGTCATGTTGTCCAGGCTTGCGGCAATACGGCCAAGCTCGTCTTCTCCCTTGATTTCTGATTTGGATGTCAGGTCTCCCTGGCCAACTTTTTCCGCAAAAAGGTGTACCTTGTTCAGCCGGTTGCTGACTCCGAAAAGGATCTTGAAAAACAGGGCGAAGAAAAGCAGGAGCAGGATTCCTGTGGTGACCAGCAGGCTGTACAGTGACTGGATGGTGTTTTGCATGGCTTCCCGGGCCTGGTTTTCCAGTTCTTTGACCCGGTCATATATAACCTGGAAACCCTTGAAGGCAGGGCCGTCATTGATCTTGACGGCCCGGTCGATCTCGGAAGGCGTTTTGCCCTGCCGGTGCATCTCTACGGACGTTTTAATGGCGGCTATATATTTCAGGGCCGTGTCTTTTATGGCCTGGATGGCCTGGCGTTCGTCGGGGGTCAGGTCCTGTCTCTCGTATCGTTCAATGGCATCAAGCATGGCGGTTTCGTTTTTGCGGAACCGGTCCGCATATTTCTGTTGACCGCGAAGAACATGGTTCTTGAAGTTATGAATGAAGCCGCCATAACCGAATTCCGATTTTATTTTGGTCAGCAGGAGTTGGCGTTCGAGTGCCTGGTCACGGTAGTCCTGCCAGACCGAGCTCAATTTGGCGATCGACATGAATTGTATGGCGCCCAAAATCACAAGGATAAAAAATAATCCTGCGGTGAGAAGCGAAATTTTTTTCTTGATGGTCATGTGTCTTTCCTGAAACTTGTGGTTTGAGAGGAATGGAAATTCATCCAGTGTTTACCTGAAATATTGTGGCACAATGGATAGAACAAAGCAATGGATAATTGGTACCGTTCAGGAAAGGTTCCTCGTCTGGTAGTGGCGCCAGCTTTTCAGTATCAGGAAACACAGGGGCGAGCCGTGGAAAAAAAGGTCGAATATGTCCAGGGGACTGGTGAGGGTGCCGCTTTGGAGCATACGCAGTTTTTCAACAAGATGTGGTTCAGGGAAAAACGGAGCCAGGCCGAGCAGTACACTGGCGATAATGATGAGAGAAAATGGAACTCTGTCAAGCCATTTCATGGTGAACTCTCGGTGAAAAAAGATTTTTGATTATTTACGGTACTCACAAAACGGTTTGAGGAGCCGTGCATCTACTGGTTGAGCAGGGTTGCCAGCCGGGCCGGGGAAATGTTGCCGCCACTCAGTACCAGGACGATTTTCCTGCCGGCCACCCTGTCACCAAGCTGCAGGGCTCCGGCCAGGGAGGCGGCCCCGGCTTCTTCGGCCAGGTTATGGGTGTGCTCCAGCAGCAACCGGATGGCCTCCTCGATGGCCGAATCGTCCACCAGGATGAAGTCATCGAGGAGCTCGCGCATGATTCGCTGGGTGTTTTCAAAGGGAATCCGGGTGGCCAGCCCTTCGGCCATGGTTTCCATCGGCGCGGTGGTCAGCGTGCCGGTGGCCCAGCTCTTCTGCATGGCCGGGGCCTGGGCCGACTGGACACCGATCACCTGAACCCGGGGATTGATGGTCTTGGCGGCAATGGCTGTGCCGCAGGCACCGCTGCCAGCCCCCACCGGGACGATGATGACCTCCACCCCGGGCAGGGTCTCCATGATTTCCAGGCCGTAGGTACCCACCCCGTGAATCAGCAGTTCCTCGGTCGGACCGACGAAACGGCCACTCTTTTCCCGGGCAACCTCCATGATCCATTCCCGGGCGGTGTCGAAGTCACGGCCATGGAAAACCACCCTGGCGCCGAGGCCCTCCATGGCCGCCACCTTGGAGGGATTGGCACCATCGGGAACCGCAATGGTTGCCTGCAGACCATGGGCCCGGGCTGCAAAGGCGATGGACTGTCCGTGATTACCGGTGGAGGCGGTGTAGATGCCGCCTTTTCTCTCCTTGTCGCTGAGATTGGCGACCAGATTCAGGCCGCCCCGGACCTTGAAGGCGCCCACCGGTTGATGATTTTCGTGTTTGATCCACACCTCGGCGCCCAAAAGACGATCAAGAGTTGGATAATGGTGGAGCGGGGTGGGCTGGAGAAACCGGTAGACATGGGGACGGGCGCAAAGGATATCGTGCAGAGTACACATGAGGGTATTTATTTGTATGTGATGTTTGTTGCAGAAAAACGGCAGAAAGTGCAGCCGAAGTTGCCAGCTATGCCCGGCGCCATTTTTTACGTGAAATACCTACCAGCTGCGTTACCTGGACCG
The DNA here is from genome assembly GCF_054025815.1 of Desulfolithobacter sp. Taxonomy (NCBI): domain Bacteria; kingdom Pseudomonadati; phylum Thermodesulfobacteriota; class Desulfobulbia; order Desulfobulbales; family Desulfobulbaceae; genus Desulfolithobacter; species Desulfolithobacter sp. The sequence continues at coordinate 13,773 of NZ_JBPMMS010000029.1, forward strand.
AAATTTCCTCGATGGATTTGCCATCGGTGTGTACCACTGGAATGCCGTAGCGCTGGTACATTTGCTCGGCCTGCTGCAATTCCCGGCTGCAGGTGGAAATGGATGCATAGCGGCTGCCGCTGTACCTTTTTTCCCGTACCCGGTGCAGAAGTTGAGGCGATGTGCTCAGTCCCACTACCTTTTCTCGGTTCCGGACCACGTCTTCGTGCAGCTGGTAGGAGGACAGGTGTTCTTCGGTCAGGGGAAAGTTGGCCACCTTGAGCCCCATATGCGTGGCCAGATAGACACTGACCGGAGTTTTACCACTGCGAGAGACACCCAGCAGGATGATGTCGGCATCATTATATTCTCTGGTCCTGGTCCCATCGTCATGGGCCAGGGTGTAGTGGATGGCTTCCACCCTGCGGCCCATGTCCTGATCGTCCATCTGCCGGTAGGCGCCCGGCTCCCGCAGAGCCTTGGTCTCCAGGCATCGTTCCAGCTTGTCGAGGAACTTGCCGTAGATGTCAAAAAATTCGACTTCAGGCACATGGAAGACTTCGCGGACCGTGTCGTCCATGATGGTGCAGAAGACCAGCGGCAGCATGCCCCCGGACTGCTCGATGATATGATCCAGGGCCTTGCGGGCGTCCTGGACATTGCGGATAAACGGGATCTTCTCCTCGTTGAATCCTATCTCGTGGAACTGGCAGAGCAGGGAACGGCCCAGTTCTTCGGTGAGTATGGCCGCCGAATCAGAGACATAATATACATCTTTAACACGCCACATGTCTGGTTCCTGGTCCGTTAAATGGTCGTTTCGTCTGGTATAGCTTCCCTGCTCTTAAAAAAACGGTGTTCTATCCCTATTGGCGCTTGTGACAGAAAAGGCAACGGTACTTCGGGGGATGGTCCTCGGGTAGCGGGGCGATTTTGTCTTTGGCGTGACACTCGCCGCAGTATTTCTCCGCTTCCTTTTTGCCCATCTGCATGAATTTTTCGTGGTTCTCGTCATGGGGCAGGTGCGCGGTGGTTTCCGGCGGCGCGTTCCAGAGAAAGAGAAAAACTCCTCCGCAGACAGCCAGAAAAACGATGTTGTAGAGTATGGTCTTGTTCCGTTTGTTTTTCATGGGGTATCTTTCGAAAATATTGTAAATCTGACCTGATATGTTGTTTTTTGTACAAAGGACAGGGGTGATTCCCAGCCTGTTAAAACGCCCCCGGGATCTTTTGCAGGGAACATTTTGCCAAGAGGCCGGTTGTCTATCATGCCTGGTGGTCCGCGGTGACGGTGGGCTATAGTATCACAGAAATTCTACTCTGTCATTTCCAGGGCCTTAAAATCAAGTAGTTTCATGCGAAGCAGGGTTATCGACAGCTCCATGAGAAGAAAATTGAGCGTGTTGGAAGCGGTGGCCAGGTGGATGATTGCCTGGTGCCGGCGCTGTTTCCCGACGATAGAGGCGATCTCGGTGGCAGGGTAGGCCGGATCGATAATTTTTCGGGCCACTGCCTCGCCGGAGACGATGGCCGGATAGATCCCCTCTCCGGTCAGTCCGGAGGCCAATCCGGCGGCTTCACCCACCAGCCAGGTCCGGTCGAACTGGTAACCGCGGTAATCAAAGCTGATGAGCGCGGCCTTGGCCTTGTGTGAGTGCAGATCCAGACCGCGGCCGGCGGCCCACTCGATCAGGGCGGCCTTGAGCCGGGATGGGGCCAGCTTGTCCCGGACCACGTAGGCGCCGACCGAGATGGTCTCCCGATGGGGAAAGATCCAGCCGTAGCCGCAATGAAACAGGTGGCTGTTGAGGTGCCATTCCATGTCCCGGTGGTGGCCCGGGATCTGGTAGTTGATGCCGATGCCAACCCGATCTAGAGGGATGTTCAGGGCCCTGCGGACAATCGAGCTGGCCCCGTCCGCCCCCACCAGATGATCGCAGCGAAATCGGAGGCGGCGACTGTCTTTTCTGGCCTCGATCCTGTGGTCGCCCACAGCGTCGACCCGAACCCCGGTGAGAATGGTCGCCCCGGCATTTCCGGCCTCCCGGGCCATCCACTTTCCCAGGGTCTCCCGGTTGACCGTGGCAATCATGGGGGTCTTGCTCCGGACCAGGGCCCGTTGCAGGTTGGAAAACACCCGCTGCTTCCGGAAACTTCGTTCTATGAGTTCTTCCGGGACCCGCCGGATCAGCCCGTCCCAGGTAATGCCACCAGCGCAGACCTTGGGGCCGATGTTTTTTTTCTGCTCCAGCACCAGGGTGTTGCACCCGGCAAGGGCCAGCTCCCTGGCACAGGCCAGCCCTCCTGGTCCGGCGCCGATTATTATGGTGTGGTAATGATCCAGCATATGGAGTCAAATAAGGTTGACGTTTACCGCTTACCGGTTGATAGTTATCTGTCCAGGCCCTGTCAAGCGCCAACATTGCGTGACAGCATTCGGGCTGGTGCAAAAAAAGATAATATCGTCTTGCCCGGGAAGAACTGTCTGCCATGGAGGGCCAGCGAGAGACCATTTTTTCACAGTGTTCGTATAAATCACGATGTTCTTTCCCGGCTCAGCCATCTTTCAATTGTGATGGACTTTCCGCAAGTCCGTCATTTTCTGGATTTTGATAGTACTCACAATGTGTTTTGTTTCTGACAACCGGAGTAACTGTACATGACAGGAGAGAAACAGCAAACAATTTACCTCAGGGACTATACGCCTCCACCTTACCTGGTTGACAGCGTTGATCTGCGGGTGGAGCTTGATCCCGACGACACCCTGGTACGCTGCCGCTTGGCCATGAGGCCCAACCCGGATTATACAGGAACACGAGAATGTGTCCTTGACGGTGAACAGTTGGAACTGGTCATGGTCAAGCTTGATCGGGTTCCTCTTTCCACGGATCAGTATTCTTTTGACCAGGGAAAATTATATATTTTTCAGGTACCGGACGAATCTTTTGTCCTGGAGCTTGAGACCCGGATCAATCCCGCGGCAAATACGGCTCTGGAAGGGCTTTATCTTTCCAACGGCAACTACTGTACCCAGTGTGAGGCCGAGGGCTTTCGCCGTATCACATGCTTCCCGGACCGGCCCGACGTGATGGCCGTCTATACCACCACTGTAGTGGCGGAAAAGGGGGCCGGCGAGGAGGTGGTGCTGCTTTCCAATGGAAACCTGGTCCTCGAAGGAGAGCTGGAAGACGGGCGCCGGTTCGCCACCTGGCATGATCCCTTCCCCAAGCCCAGTTATCTTTTTGCCCTGGTGGCCGGCCGTTTGGTCTGTCTCGAGGACTTTTTTACCACCATGTCCGGCCGCGAGGTGATCCTGCGGATCTACGTTGAGGAGCGCAACCGCGAAAAATGCGGACATGCCATGGCCTCGCTTAAGAAGGCCATGCGCTGGGACGAGGAGCAGTATGGCCGTGAATATGATCTCGATGTCTACATGATCGTGGCCGTGGACGATTTCAACATGGGGGCCATGGAGAACAAGGGGCTCAATATCTTCAACTCAAAGTATGTTCTCGCCCGGCCCGAGACTGCCACGGACAGTGATTACGACGGGATAGAAGGGGTGATTGCCCACGAATATTTCCACAACTGGACCGGTAACCGCATTACCTGCCGGGACTGGTTTCAGCTCAGCCTCAAGGAGGGGCTCACCGTTTTTCGCGACCAGGAGTTTTCCGCCGACATGACCTCGCGGCCGGTCAAGCGGATTCAGGACGTCAACGTGATCCGCTCCTTCCAGTTCCGTGAGGATGGTGGTCCCATGGCCCATCCGGTCCGGCCTGAATCCTACCAGGAGATCAACAACTTCTACACCCTGACGGTCTACAACAAGGGGGCCGAAGTCATCCGTATGCTTCACACCTTCCTTGGCCCCGAACGGTTCCGGCGCGGGATGGATCTTTATTTTGACCGTTATGACGGCCAGGCCGTGACCTGTGATGATTTTGTCCAGGCCATGGCCGATGCCGCGGGCCGTGACCTGACCGGGTTTAAAGGCTGGTACAGCCAGGCTGGCACACCGGTTCTTGATGTGGAAAAGGTCTATGATCCCGCGGCACGCAAATTTGAGCTGACCGTGCGTCAGTTCTGTCCACCCACGCCCGGGCAGTCGGTCAAAAAACCCTTTTCCATGCCGCTGGCCGTGGGCCTGCTCGATGGGCAGGGCCGGGACATGAGTCTTATCCTGGATGGAGAAGGGGAGGTCCGGGGGACTACGGCCATCCTGGTCCTGTCCGGGGAGGAGCAGCGTTTTTCCTTTACCGGGGTGGATGAGAAGCCGGTGCTTTCCTTTCTGCGTAATTTTTCCGCCCCGGTCCGGGTTCGCATGCAGAGCTCGGACGAGGAGCTGGCCTTCCGTATGGCCCATGATCGGGACCTGTTCAACCGCTGGGATGCCGGCCAGCAGCTCGGTATGAAATATCTGCTCCAGGAGATCCATGCCTGGCGGCCGGGTGGACCGGTATCTGTACCTGAACCGCTGCTGGAGTCCTTTGGCCGGATTCTCGGCGACCGGGAGGCGGACCAGGCCTTTGTCGCCCTGGCCATGCAGCTACCCACGGAAAACTGGATCAGCGAACAACTTGAGGTAATCGATCCCGAGGCCGTGTTCGAGGTACGCCTCCAGTTTCGTCACGCCATAACTCGGGCCCTGCGGGACGAGCTGCTTGACACCTGGCTTCGGCTGGAGAGCCGCGATCCCTACCGGTACAGTGCCCGGGAGGCTGGCCGCCGCAGTTTGAGAAATTGTTGCCTGGAGTATCTGCTGGTTATCGATTCCCATGGTATGGTTGATCGTGAGCTGTTGGCCCTGGGAGTACAGCAGTTTCGTAATTCCAATAACATGACAGAGGTTATGGCGGCGCTGAGAGCTGTGGTCAATGCGGATCGGGCCAGTGGCGACGCCCTGCTGGATGATTTTTACGGCCAGTGGCACGGAGACCCCCTGGTGGTGGACAAGTGGCTCATGCTCCAGGCCACCTGCAGCCTGCCCGGAACCCTGGATCGGGTGATGGAGTTGACCAGGCATCCTGCATTCAGCGAGAAAAATCCCAACAAGGTCCGGGCCCTGATCGGGGCATTCTGCCAGGGAAACCAGGTCCGTTTTCACGCCAGGGACGGCAGAGGGTATCGTTTTCTCGCCGACTGGATCCTGCGGCTTGACCGGCTCAATCCCCAGATCGCCGCCCGGCTCGTGACCCCCCTGACCATGTGGCGCCGTTATGACCAGGAGCGCCGGCAGCTTATGGAGGGGGAGCTCAAACGGCTTGAAAGGGCTAAACTGTCCCGTGATGTACGGGAAATGGTGGAAAAGAGCCTGAAGCAGCCAGGGAACTGAGTCGTCCGAAACAGGTGTATGATCAACCGGAAGGCGATATCGCTTCCCGGCTGAGCTTTTTTCGATGCCCGATGGCTGGGTCAGCCCTCTTCCACGCAGGGGCCGGCCTTACGGATTTCCGGTGAGATCTGGTCTGCGAACTGCTTGAAGTTTTTGGCAAACATGGCGGCCAGTTTGCGGGCCTGAGTGTCGTAATCGTCCGGGTTGGGCCAGGTGGTTCGGGGCCTGAGCACCTTGTCAGGTACGCCGGGGCAGTGGACAGGAACACGGAGGCCGAAAAAGGGTTCGGTTTCCGTGGGGACCTTATCGAGTTTGCCGTCCAGGGCCGCATTGACCATGGCCCTGGTGTGACTGATGGAAATTCGCTGGCCCACGCCGTATGGTCCGCTGCTCCAGCCAGTGTTGATCAGCCAGACCTGCGTTTTGTACTCATCAAGTTTTCTGCCCAGCAGTTCGGCGTAGCGCATGGGGTGCATGGGCATGAACGGTGCCCCGTAACAGGCGCTGAAGACCGGTGCCGGTTCGGTGACCCCCTGTTCGGTACCTGCCACCCGGGCGGTGTAACCGGATATGAAATGATACATGGCCTGTTCCCTGGTCAGGCAGGCAATCGGGGGCAGGACTCCGAAGGCATCGGCCGAGAGGAAGATGACCGTTGCCGGATGGCCTCCCATACCGGTGCGGCTGGCATTGGGGATGGCCGATATGTGGTAGGAACCGCGAGTGTTTTCGGTCAGTGTGTCATCGTCCAGGTCCACTCTCCGGCTGCGGGCGTCCAGGGCGACGTTTTCCAGGATGGTTCCGAATCGCCGGGTGGTGGAGTAGATTTCGGGCTCAGCTTCGGGAGAGAGCCGGATCAGCTTGGCGTAACAGCCGCCTTCGAAATTGAACACCCCCCGGTCGCCCCAGCCGTGTTCGTCATCGCCGATCAGGGTCCGGGATGCGTCTGCGGACAGGGTGGTTTTGCCGGTGCCGCTGAGACCGAAGAAGAGAGCGGTCCGTCCATCCGGGCCGATATTGGCCGAGCAGTGCATGGGGAGAACGTCTTTTTTGGGCATCAGATAGTTCATGACCGTGAAGATCGATTTCTTGATCTCCCCGGCATAGCTGGTGCCACCGATCAGGATCAGCTTCTTTTTGAAGTTGAGGATGATGAAGGTCTCGGAATTAGTTCCGTCAAGACTTGGCGAGGCATGAAAACGCGGCGCATCAATGACCGTGAATTCCGGTACATGGTTCTGTAGTTCTTCAGGGGTTGCCTGGATGAACATGTTGCGGGCAAAGAGGCTGTGCCAGCCGTACTGGGTAATGATCCGGACCGGCAGCCGATGGTTGGGATCGGCCCCGGCAAAGCAGTCCTGGACAAAGATGTCCTGGGTTTGAAGGTGTCGGGTCATACGCAGATGCAGGGCATCGAACTGTTCTTCCGAGATGGGATGATTGTTATCACCCCACCAGATTTCGTCTCTGGTAGATGGTTCCTGGACTACGAACTTGTCGTTGGCCGAGCGGCCGGTGTGATGGCCGGTGCGGACGACGATGGGGCCAAGATGGGAGAGGCGTCCTTCGTGGCGGGTGATGATTTTTTCATACAGAATAGCGGTGGGAAGGGTCCAGAAAATTTCGTTCAGGTTGGTCAGGCCATGGTGTTCCAGGCCATACCGGCTGTGTTCTCTGTGCGTTGTATCCTTCATGTTTTCGGTTTCACTCCTGGAATCGGTTGATTTGACTCACGTGTTGAGTCGATATCTGATTGTACCCGATCGCGTCTTTTATAGAGAGTAAAGATTATCAAAAATTTTGAGAAAATGGTATGGATCGATTATGACGAAAATCAGGAAAGAGGCCTTTGCCGACTGTATTGAAGAGTATCTGTGCAGTCCGGATTCGTTTGAACAGGAGCGGTTTGATGCCTCGCTCTACTCCATATATCACCAGGTGGTGTCCGGCCCCGAAGGTTGTTCCCTTGAGAAGAATGTGCTTCAGGGGCTCTGCTTCAGTGAACATATCGACATGGTCATGATTCTTTTGGCCCATGCCTTTGCGACCCTGGAGGACAATACAACCAGGGAGGAGTTTGCCAGAGCCATTGCCGGGGCCATGCAGAGTTTTGCCGAACCGCTGGCAGATGACACCTTGCCCTGTTATCCCTACCCCCATTTTCTTTTCCACGGTATCGCCTGTGCCACTTTGGACAAGGTGGTTGACCGGCTGCTGGCCAACGGTCGGATCATCCATGAAACTCTTGCCGATCGGGCCCGTTTCATGGCCATTCGTGGCGGACCGGTGGTACTGGATCACGGTGTCAGTTTACGGATGGAAGAGGGCTCGGTGGAGGATTACCTGGGAATCTGCTGTTACCTTGTCCGTTCCGATGAGGCGCGACCCCACGGGACGGATGCCACCTTTATCGCCAAGGCCTGTTTCTTCCTGGATACCTCGGAGAGGATCCTTTATGTCCTCACGGTGCAGGGGCAGCGGGTCCTGGCCGGACAGAAGAAGAGAAGCCGGGATTATGCACGGCTGGCTGCAAAAATGGCTATGGATCCCAGGGCTTATGTCCTGGAAAAAGTGTGTGGAATGGCTGTGGCTGAACAGTACGCAAAGGTCCGTGTTGTTACGCCCCGGTGCCACCCCATGTCCATCGATCACCATGAAGGATTCATGGCCCGTTATGAGCCTGTTATCCGCCAGGCCGGTATACAGGAAGAGAATGGTTGCTATCTGGAGCGTACCCTGTGATCGCTTGTGTGCCAGGCGAAGCTCTGGCGAACCTGGTGGCTGCGATGCCACCCGCGGTAATTGCCTGTTCACCGCGAAATCGCCGACCCGGCGTGTAGGGGTAACCCGAACCGTCAAGCAGGGTCGGAAAAGGCCGTAAGGTCAGATAGAGTGCAGGCCGTAACGCAAGTGAACTCGATTCGGCCTCGTTACACGATTGGCGGCGGCGACCCTCCAAGTGAATGGGGAAGCCAGCCGGTGGCACAAGGGGATAACAGGAGCGTTGTGCCGCGCCGCCCGGGGTGTTTGGAGATGGCATGTACTCAAGGGAGCGCCAGGGAACCTGGGAGACCCGGCGGAGCGGACAGGGCAGCAGGTAGCCCGAGTCCAAACAGTGGGAGGGAATGCATAACCTCCTGTCTGGCTCCGGCCGGGAGTCGGACCTGTTCATAGTAGTGATGAAGCGGGGTAACGCCCGTGGAGCGAAGGGACAGGACTTTGATCGTGTTTTCAACAATGGAGGAAGTCCCGCTTGGAGTATAGTTTGTCTCCCACTACGGTAAAGAGGGCAGGGCAGGAGTCCGGCCTGAGCCCGAAAGTCTCTCTCCTGCGAAGAAAACTGGGCCACAAGGCCAAACAAGAACCGGAGTTCCGATTCTATGCATTGTACGACCGAGTTTTTCGCCTGGATGTACTGGAATCTGCCTGGAACCGGGTATATGCCAACCGGGGAGCAGCCGGGGTGGACGGGGTAAGTCTCACGTCCATCAAGGACCGTCCCGGGGGAGTGCCCGGCCTGCTGCGAGAGATCCAGCAGGAACTGAAGGAAAAGACCTACCGGCCCCTGCCGGTGAAACGGGTCTATATTCCGAAGGCGAATGGAAAGATGCGGCCCCTGGGCATCCCGACCGTCAAGGACCGGGTGGTGCAGCAGGCGGTCCTGCTGATTCTGGAGCCGATATTCGAGGCAGACTTTGAGGACTGCTCGTATGGATTCCGCCCGGGCCGCGGGGCTCATGGCGCTCTTGCCGAGATTCGGCAAACGCTGAAGGCGGGGTTCACCGAAGTCCTCGATGCGGACCTGAGCAGCTATTTTGACACCATAGACCACGGCAAGCTGATGCAATGCCTGGAACG
>NZ_JBPMMS010000030.1:0-50929 GCF_054025815.1 Desulfolithobacter sp.
CTGATAGGAAAAAGAGGCGAGTAGAACGAAGCAGGAACAGGGAAGGCTCAGGACCTGGATCCAGGATACCCCAGGTCCTCATCGGTCAGGCCCACCACCACCAGCCCGGCCCGGTCGGCGGCCCGGATCATCTCTCCCCGGTCAAAAACCAGGGACTGGCCGGCCTCCACGGCCAGCACCGCCCCCCGGACCGCAGCCAGGCTTTCGATGGTCCCAAGCCCGGTGGCAGGGAGGTCAAAACGGAAGTCCTGACCCGGCTTTTTCAACTTCACCACCACGGCACCACTGCCGGCCAGTTCCCCGCCCCGACGAATGGTGGCGTCAGTGCCCTCGATGGCTTCCACGGCCAACACGGTCCGGTCCCGCACAACCACACACTGGCCTATATCAAGCCGGCCCATATCCCGGGCTATACTCCAGCCGAAACGAATATCATCCATCTGTTCACTGGTGGGTTTTTTCCGGCTCAAAACGCCGCGGGGAAAGAAGAGATGCTTGAGATAACAGGTGGAGGGCAGGACCTCGATCCCTTCGTCCTCCAGGGCCCCGGCCACAGCACGGAGAATGGCATCATCCTGGTGGCGATCAATCTTTTTCCAAAGGGCCAGTCCCTTCACGTCCGGAAGAACGTCCCTGAAAATACGGGTCTTGGTGATGGTTCCGCAAAAAACTGTCTGCCGGACCTGTTCCCGATGAAAACACTTGAGAATCCGACCAAATTGCCCCAGCTTGACCCAGTAAAGGGTATGGACCTCTGTTTCAAGACCAGGATCTGTTTCCCCCCGGTGGGCGATGGCCACCACCCTCCTTCCCGCCTCCCGGGCAGCCCGGGCAAAGAGGAGAGGAAACTGACCGCCGCCGGCAATGAGCCCGATGGGTCCATCCATGACTGTAAACTCAATCCTCGGTGGTTCGTTTGACCACCCCTCGCTTGCTGGACTGGAAGAATTCCACCAGATTGCGCACCTCAGGACAGTCCGGAATTTCTTCCAGAGTCTTGACCAGGGCATCCTTGAGCAGCAGCTGCGGAGTACGGAAGATGATCTTGAAAGCGTGATCCAGTTTGGAAATTGTTTCGCGGCTCATTCCGTGCCGTCTCAGACCGATCTTGTTGATACCGGCAATACGCATCTGGTTCCGGGTCCCGGTAAGGATAATATAGGGCGGCACATCGAGGCTGATCCCCGACAACCCGCCCACATAGGTATAGGCTCCAATCCGGCAGAACTGGTGGACGGCCACAAGGCCGCCGAGACTGACATGATCATCAAGCTGTACATGACCGGCCAGGGTGGCCACATTGGCCATGATCACGTGATTACCGATGATACAGTCATGGGCGATATGGGTATAGGCCATGAACATGTTGGCATTGCCGATTACGGTTTGGCCGTTGCCGGAGACGGTCCCCCGGTGGATAGAGACATATTCGCGGATCTGATTGTCATCACCGATGATGAGCTCTGTGGGTTCACCCTTGTAATGCATGTCCTGGGGCGGGCCACCCACCGAAGAAAAGGAACCGATCTTGTTCCGGGCGCCGATGGTGGTGGGGCCGGAGACCACCGCATGGGGCTCCACCACGGTTTCCGGACCGATACGGACCTTGCCGTCGATAACCGCATAGGCACCGATGGTGGCTGTAGAGTCTATTTCCGCCTCGTTATCGATAACGGCTGTGGGATGTATGGGCATATATATGTGTACTTGTAAAATTAATAGCTGAAGCCGGAGCAACGGATCGTCCTCCCGCCAGAGTGGCCTGTCAGGCGAAGGTGGCCATGAGCTGTGCCTCGGTGGCAAGCTGACCGTCGACGTAGGCCATGCCGGACATCTTGCTGAGCTTGGTCTTGTGGCGGATCAGTTCCAGCTTGTAAATCAACTGATCCCCGGGACGGACCATCCGCCGGAACCGTACCTTGTCCAGGCCGGCGAAATAGACCAGCTTGTCACCAACGGTATCCGGGGTGGACAGATAGGCCAGGAGTGCTCCGGCCTGGGCCATACCTTCCAGGATCAGCACCCCTGGCATCACCGGCTCACCGGGGAAATGGCCCTGGAAAAAGGGCTCGTTCATAGTCACGTTTTTCAGCACAGTGATCGACCTGCCCGGCTCCATTTCCAGTACCCTGTCTACCAGAATAAAAGGATAGCGATGCGGCAGAAGATCGAGTATCCCCTTGATATCTATAGGTATGGTGTGTTCTGCTGTTTCCTGCGCCATGCGACCCACTCCTCTTTGTTTTTCCTGTATCAAGCCGCGGCCAGCGGCCGCTTAGTCGTCCTGGTCTCTGGCCTGCAGCAGATCAGAAAGGTGCGAGATCTCTTTTTTAAGCCGCCGGATCTCCCTGTGCATCTCGGGCAGCCGCATGAAGGCGGTGGCGGCCCGGCCCCATTTACGGATATCAAAGGCCGGGGCCCCTCCCAGGACAGCGCCGTTTTCCTGACTGTTATGCACCCCGGACATGGCCGCGGTCATGACCCCGTCTCCCAGGTGTATATGCCCAGCCACAGCGGTCTTTCCGCCCAGGACCACATTACGTCCCAGGGTGGTTGAACCGGCGATGCCCACCTGGGAAACAAGTATGGAATTCTCGCCCACGTCCACATTATGGGCCACTTGGACCAGATTATCGATTTTGACCCCGCACCGAATCCGGGTCTCGCCAAACGCTGCCCGGTCTATGCAGGTATTGGCGCCGATTTCCACGTCATCGTCAATGCGCACAATACCAACCTGGGGTCTCTTCACATGCTCGCCGGTGGTTTGGTCAGTGGCAAAGCCAAAGCCGTCACTGCCGATCACCGCCCCTGGATGGATAATAACCCGCCGGCCGATCACACATCCGGCGCAGACAGTGACATTGGGATAAAGGACAGTTCCTTCGCCGATGGTTACCCCGTCACCGAGCACCACTCCGGGGTGGATTTCCACCTCCCGGCCGATACGCACCCGATCTCCGATACTGACCAGGGGATGGATCGAGACACAGGGATCGATGGTGCAGTCCCTGCCAACCTGGACCGATGAATGTATCCCGGTGGCCGTAAAGGGGTGCTGAAGAAAAAAATTATGGATAATGGCCGCGGCAAGATCCGGATTGTCCACCTGGATGGCGGGCCGATCCACCCCGGCCAGGTCCCGGGGTATGATGAAGGCCCCTGCCCGGCTCTGGACCAGATCGTCCTTTTTCTTCGCGCTGGTGATAAAGGTGAGCTCATCCTCCCGGGCCCATTCCAGGCCATTGAAACCACGAATCCTGATGGTGGGGTCACCGATCACCTCACCCTGAACCAGCTTTGCGAGTTCCTGCACTGTATATGTCTTTTCCATCTCCTAATCCCTTTGCCCGCCGCCAGCCGCAAACCAAGCGGAGCATAGCGTATTTCCACTTAGTCGTAAAGAAAAACAGCGCGGCGCAGCGACTCGAACCGGTCCAGATCCGGTTGCCACGCCTGTTCCAGTTCCAGGACATCCGCCCCGGATTCCAGGGCCAGCCGCACCTGCTGGTCGCCGAGGATCAGATCCATGGGCATTCGCTCGAATTCATATTCATAGGGCGGCTCCTTATAGGAAAACTCGTCCGGATGAAGACGCAGTACTACCCCGAGCAGGGCCAGGCTGAGGCGATAGGTCCGAAAAGCGTGGGGGTCGGTGACATGGATCTGAAAACCTCTGCAGGGTCTGCCGGCCCATTTGCCCGAAGTGGGCTCAAAGACAACAGGCCGAAGGACACAGCCTGCCAGATGGCGGGGGTCCAGGAGCGATTTGATCGCATCCTGATCAAAAAAAGGGGCGCCAAAAAGCTCAAACGGGAGAGTCGTACCACGCCCCTCGGAAATATTGCTCCCCTCCCAGATCACCTGTCCGGGATAGACCAGGGCGGTTTGAGGGGAAGGCATGTTGGGAGAAGGATACACCCAGGGAAAACCGGTATCGTGAAAAAACATTGTCCTCTGCCAGCCCTGCATGGGAACCACCTCAACCTCAGCCCCGATATCCATCTCCCGGTTCAGCAACAGGGCCAGCTCGCCCAGGGTCAGGCCATGACGCATGGGTATGGGATGCAGCCCGACAAAGGAACTCCACTGCGGACGGAGCAGGTTCCCTTCCACCAGGTGCCCGCTGACAGGATTTGGCCGGTCGAGGATCAGAACCGCTGTTCCGGTTTCAGCTGCTGTCTGCAGGCAGTAGATTACGGTCCAGATAAAGGTATAGACCCGGGTTCCCACATCGATGAGATCCACCAGCAGGACATCAAAGGATTCGAACATCTCCGCATCGGGCTTTCGTTTATCACCATAGAGCGAATAGACCGGCAGCCCGGTCAAGGAGTCGATTATATGTTCTGACTCGATCATGTTGTCCTGCTTTTCACTGTAAAAGCCGTGCTGGGGCGAAAAGAGACAGGAGAGCTGACCGGGAAAGGCCTGACTGACAAGCTCGCGACTGTGGACAAAGTTACGGTCTGTCGAGGCCTGGTTACAGAGCAGGGCCAGCCGCCGTCCCCGGAGAAAGTCCGGCGGCCGAGAGACGACTTCTTCGATACCGATACGAATCATGGCTGGCTCCTGGCTCCTGGAAGTGAACGGAAAACGGGCGGTTCCCAGAAAACCGGGGCGAACGGCCGGAGGAGACCTGCCCAGGCTGTGAACCTTCTGATATCAAACCCGGTCCATAAAAAAATTACCGCCATGGTTTCCGGTGGCATGTTATTCGACGGTCACGCTCTTGGCAAGGTTCCGGGGCTGATCCACGTCGCAGCCGCGGCGGTTGGCGATCTCATAGGCCAGGAGCTGGGCCGGAATGGTGTAGAGCAGCGGATTGAGGTCATCATGGACCCGAGGCAGGTAGAGTACATCATCGGTGAGGGTGGCCAGATGCTCATCCCCCCGGGTTCCGATCAGCACCAGCCTCCCTTGTCGGGCCTTGATCTCCTCCACATTGGAGATGGACTTCTGGTAGACCCCATCCTGTGGCACCAGGGCCATAACCGGCATGTCCTTGTCGATCAGGGCGATAGGCCCATGCTTGAGCTCACCCGAGGCATACCCCTCGGCATGGATATAGGAGATCTCCTTGAGCTTGAGCGCTCCTTCCAGGGCAATGGGAAAGTTGAGACCCCGGCCGACGAAAAGAAAGTCGCGGCTGTCATAATACCGCTCTATGAGTTCCTGGATCTGTGAGCGGATGGTGGGCAATTCCTCCTCAATCACGCCGGCAATGCCCACCAGGGCATGGCCCAGTTCGCGCAGAATCCCAGGCTCAATGGTCTCCCGGACCTTACCGAGATAGAGGGTCAACAAAAACAGGGCCGCCAGCTGACTGGTGAAGGCCTTGGTGGAGGCCACTCCTATTTCCGGCCCGGCATGGGTATAGATCACTCCGTCCGCCTCCCGGGTCATGGTGGAACCGACCACGTTACAGATGGTCAGAATCCGTGAACCGAGCTGGCTGGCCAGACGGATGCCGGCCAGGGTATCGGCGGTCTCCCCGGACTGGGAAATAGCGATGGTCAGCACCCGGTCGTTCAACAGCAGGGTCCGGTAGCGGAACTCCGAGGCGATATCCACCTCCACCGGCACCCCGACCCATTTTTCGATCCAGTACTTGGCCACCAGGGCCGCATGCCAGGAGGTCCCGCAGGCCACCAGGGCGATGCGCTCGACACTGCGGATAGTCTCGTCATCCAGGCCGATTTCGGGCAGGTCGACCTGGCCGGAGTCCGGGATGATCCGCCCCTTGACGGTGTTCAAGATAGCCTCGGGCTGCTCGAAGATCTCCTTGAGCATGAAATGCTTGAAGCCGGCCTTTTCCGCCATGGAGGCATTCCAGTCGATGGTCGAAATCTTTTTGTCAAGCACCTCCTCACCATCAATCCGGGTGATGGTGTAACGCCCGGGCTCGAGCACTGCCAGTTCCTGGTCGTCAAGAAAGATGACCTGCCGGGTATAAGGCAGCAGGGCCGGGATATCCGAGGCGATATAACAGGCCTCTTCATCTACCCCAAGAACCAGGGGGCTGTGGTTGCGGGCGGCGATCAGTTTCTGCGGTTCCCGGGCCCAAAGTACCCCCAGGGCATACGATCCCTCCACCCGGGCCAGGGCCTGACGGACCGCTGCCACCAGGTCGTCTTCCAGATACTCTTCGATCAGATGAGCCAGGACCTCGGTGTCGGTTTCAGAGGAAAACTCATGGCCATTTGCCCGCAGTTCCTCTTTCAGAGCCCCGTAGTTCTCGATGATACCGTTATGGACCACAACCAGCTCACCGGTGCAGTCGGTGTGGGGATGGGCATTATCCCTGGTCGGGGCGCCATGAGTTGCCCAGCGAGTATGGCCAAGACCAGTGCGGCTCGCCACCCCGATGTTTTCGTCCACTGCCTCTTCCAGATTGGACAATTTGCCCCGGGCCCGGTACCGGACCAGCTCGCCCTCGTAGTGATACACCAGCCCTGCCGAATCATAGCCACGGTATTCCAGCCGTCGCAGTCCTTCAATCAATACGGGAACAACTCTCCTGGTACCGACATAGCCCACAATACCACACATAAAAAGCTCCTTTTAGATGACAAAAACCAACTGAAGCCAGCCTCTCTGTCCGACGTCCTGCCGGCCGGAAACAGAGGCCTGTACTATAATATATGTTACAATTTGGTCCGGGAGGGACACCGGAAAGCTGCGCATCGAGGACACTCTGCAACAGAAGGACCACTTTGCATGCGTACTCTCATGGTAGCATAGAGAAAAAATGAAAAACACCGAAAAGTGCGGTTTTTCACATAATTTTAGCTGCTCACTCCGATTAGGGCCGGGGACAGATGCGCGAGTTCTTCCCTGCTGCCGGGACGTGCACAGGTGGCCGGAAAAAAAACCGTTTGCACCGCAGCCCAAACCAGGTATTTTGTGATCCTGTCAACCAAAAACCGCCCCCATCCAACAGGAATCACACCCATGAATGAAAGGCAACGCCTCAAAGAACTGCTGCTTGAAAAATCGTACCGGAAAGGGACCTTCACCCTGACCTCCGGCAAGACATCCGACTTCTATGTGGACGGCAAACAGACCACCCTTGATGCCGAGGGGGCCTATCTCTGCGGCAGACTGCTTTTTGAAATGATCAGGAATCATCCGGAAAAAATAACCGGCGTGGGCGGCATGACCCTGGGTGCCGATCCCCTGGTCACCGCCGTATCCCTGGTCAGCTACCTGGAAAAAGAGCCGATCCCCGCCTTTATCGTCCGCAAGGAGGCCAAGGGACACGGGACCGGAAATTTCATCGAGGGCAAGAACAACCTTGTTCCCGGGGAAACAGTGGCCCTGGTGGAAGATGTGGTCACCACCGGCGGGACCTTGCTCAAGGTCATCGAGCGGGTGGAAAACGAGGGATTCAAGGTCGCCCTTGTGGCCACGGTTGTCGACCGGGAAGAGGGTGGAGCCGAAGCGCTTGCCAAACAGGGCTATCCCCTGAAGGCCATCTTTACCCGTTCCGAACTCATGGGGAAATAAGATCATGCAATGCAAAAAATGCCAGGGAAAACTGGAAGTAAGCCGACGCTGCCGTCAGGTTCGACTCAAGTGCAGCCGCTGCGGCCATGAATACCAGATCCATGAACTGGCCTCGGAGCTCGACCGGGAAACAGAAGAGATCCTGGAGCGCTATACGTGTATCATCTACGACTGAACCCATGATCTCTGTCAAGACGTTCGTCCGCCACGACAACATCGCCACCATTATCTGCCCCGCCTGCAAAACAGCCAAAAAGGTCGCCGTGGGCAGGTACCTGAACAAAAAACACTTCCTGAACGTCAAGTGCCGCTGCGGACAGGTTTTCACCGTCCACCTGGATTTCCGGAGCCATTACCGCAAACAGATCCGGTTGCCCGGGACCTATACCATCATCAGGCCACCGGCCGGCGGGGGCGGAGTGGTGCACATAAAAAATATCTCCCGCTCCGGAATCGGCTTTACGGTTTCAGGCCTGCACAACATCGAAAAGGACCAGATCCTCCTGCTTGAGTTTCACCTCAACGACAAGAAACAGACCAAGTTGAAAAAAGAAGCCGTGGTCCGCTCGGTACGGGGCAATGACATCGGCTGCGAATTCCTTGACAAAGAAGTGGAAAAGGAGCTTGGTTTTTTTCTCCAGCCCTGAAATTCTCTCAAAGCAGAGCCCTCACCCGCCCAGTTCCCGCTGCAGCACGGCCTGGGCCTGGACGAAAAATTCCCGCAGTGTCGACCGGTCAAGGGCACTGATCGCAACACCTTCCATCCGTTCCACCTGTGCGCGGGTCTGGGGGTCGAGCAGATCCATCTTGTTGTAGATCCTGAGCAGCGGAATACGGTCCAGATCGAGCCGGTGCAGCAGTTGCTCAACCACCTCAGCCTGTTCCCGCCAGGCCGGATTGGCCGCATCGATCACATGGACCAGGAGGTTGGCCTCAAAGAGTTCTTCCAGGGTCGACTCAAAGGCCTTGAGCAATTCGGCAGGCAGATTGCGGATAAAGCCCACGGTGTCGGTGATGACCACCTCCATGTCCCTTGGGAAACGCAACCGTCGACTGGTGGGATCCAGGGTGGCAAAAAGCATGTCCTCGGCCTGGATATCGCTGCGGGTCAGGGTATTGAGCAATGTGGATTTGCCGGCATTGGTGTATCCGACAAGAGAAATGACCGGCACATCGCGCTTCCGCCGTCGGTTGCGCCGGTGAAACCGCTCCTGACCCACCTTTTTAAGTTCTCTGGCCAGTCGGGCAATCCGGTCGTTGATCCGCCGGCGATCTATCTCCAGCCGGGTCTCTCCCGGTCCCCGGGCGCCAATGCCGCCGGTCAGCCGGGACAAGGCGTCATCGCGGGTGGACAGCCTGGGCAGCATGTACTTGAGCTGGGCCATCTCGATCTGCAGTTTGCCCTCCCTGGAACGGGCCCGACTGGCGAAGATGTCAAGGATGAGCTGGGTTCGGTCGATGACCCGCAGATCGGTGTGATCGGTCACCGATCGGATCTGCGACGGACTGAGCTCCTGGTCGAAGATAAGCAGGTTAGCCCCGAGACGCAGCGACAACAGCATGATTTCCATGAGCTTGCCCCGACCGAGGATGAAACGTGGATGAATCTTGCGTCGTCGCTGGATGACCTGATCCAGGACCACCACCCCGGCCGCCCGGGCAAGCTCCCTGAGCTCGGCCATGGAGTCGTCGGCTCCGGCCCGTGAGCCGGTGGTCACGCTGACCAGGATAGCCCGGTCCTGGCCCTGATCCACCTCGCGCACTGGCCGGCCCCGAACGAATTCATCTTCCAGCGCCTCAATAAGATCGCGACAGGACAGGGTCTGACGGGCCGGATGGACCGGATCCAGCAGAATCCAATCACGGCCCGCCACCGGTACCGGGGCCAGATGGGCGGTATGCAGCAGCTCGGGCAGGCCACCTTCCATGGTCAGGACCGAGACCAGGTCCAGCCGGAGACAGGCCATGTCCATGATATCTTCATCGATGATTCCGGAACCGAAACTGGTATGGACCAGACGCAGGCCCCGAAGCCGACCGCCGGCAGTCCGTACATGGCTGAGCACTGGGATGACGATCCGGTCGTAATCACCGACGATCACCGACTCCACCTGGCCGGAGCGGTGGATGAGCAGACCGATCTGCCGGTTCAGTTCCGTGGACAGAGCCGCCACACTGCGGGCCAGATCCCGGCCGATTATCTCATCGGGATCGACCCGTTTCTGAGCAAGTCGCTCAAGGGCCCGGAGCTGCCTGGTTTTCAATCCTGCCCTATTGCCCGTAATCACGCTGCTCTGTCCTCAAAAAAATATATCCCGGCCCACCAAAAACTGGGCGGTATTCATCAAAAAAGTCACCTATACGACGATACTCGCTCAGCACGGGGCATTGCCCGGTGTCCTGGGAAAGGGAATCACGTCCCGGATATTGGCCATGCCGGTGACAAACTGGACCAAGCGCTCAAACCCCAGACCAAAACCTGAATGGGGCACCGAGCCGTAGCGACGCAGGTCCAGATACCAGCTGTACTCATCCAGGTCCAGGCCGGCTTCACGCATCCTCGGCTCCAGGACCTCAAGCCGCTCCTCCCGCTGGCTGCCGCCCACAAGCTCACCGATCCCGGGCAGCAGGATATCCATGGCCGCCACGGTTTTTTCATCATCGGCCACCCGCATGTAAAACGGCTTGATCTCCTTGGGATAGTCGGTGACAATCACTGGCCGACCGGCCAGCTCTTCACACAGCCATCGTTCATGCTCGGACTGCAGATCCATACCCCAGGACACGGGAAAAGCAAATTCGTGTCCGGATTTTTTCAGTGCTTCCACAGCCTCGCTGTAGGTTATACGGGCAAAAGTGCCGGCAACCACATTTTCAAGGCGCTTGCACAACCCCCTGGCAACAAACCGGTCAAAAAGTGCAATGTCCTCACTGCATCTGTTCTGCACATACTCAACCAGGTACTGTATAAGGGATTCGGCCAGGTCCATGTTACAGCCGAGGTCGCAAAACGCCATCTCCGGCTCCAGCATCCAGAACTCGGCCAGATGACGGGAAGTATTAGAGTTTTCGGCGCGGAACGTGGGACCGAAAGTGTACACCCGCCCCAGGGCCAGGGCATAAATCTCAGCCTGAAGCTGACCACTCACAGTCAACCCGGCATGACGACCGAAGAAATCATTTTTCCAGGGATCACTTCCTGCCAGTTCTCCTGGTTCCAGGGCGGTGACAGTGAACATCTCTCCAGCCCCTTCGCAATCCGAGGTAGTGATAATCGGGGTGTTGACCAGGAAGAAACCCCGATCATGGAAAAAACGATGAATGGCAAAGCAAAGCTCGCTGCGGACCCGGGCCACGCTGGCCAGGGCATTGGTCCGCGGCCGCAGGTGGGCGATTGAACGGAGAAACTCAAAAGAATGACGTTTTTTCTGGAGCGGATAGCTGCCGGGATCCGCCCAGCCGATAACCGTCACCTCGCCAGCCCGCAGCTCCACTTCCTGGCCCTTGGCCGGAGATTCCACCAGCTCTCCCTGGACCCGAACAGCGCAACCGGTCCCCAGTTTTTTGACCTCTTTATCAAAGTTTGGCAGGGACGATTCGGCAACAACCTGGAGATTGGTCAGACAGGAACCGTCATTTATTTCCAGAAAACACAGCGCCCCGGAATCACGCCGGGTCCGCACCCATCCATCAACCTCCAGTGTCCTGCCCACCTGGTTCGGATCGAGAATATCTTTTATCCGCTCTTTCATGTTGCCTCGTTTCAGTTCTGCTTCTGCATCATAACCACCATCTCGCCCTTTCCTTTCACACTGCCGGGTGCCAGCGACATCCGGTTGCGAATATCTTCCGCCACCACCTGGCACTTGACGGTGAAAAGAAAAAACAGGGGCGCGACCACATCGGAAAGCGTTTCATAATTGCCCATCCCCTTGCTGATAATGAGGTCAGCCCGGTGAAAAAGCTTCCTGAACTCAGGGCTGCAACGCGCAAGAGGAGTCCCCGGACAGACAACTCCACTGGTTATCACCGGGCAGAGACCATCCAGCCCGCAGGCCCTGATATCATCCATGGTGGCGTCGTTAATGATAGCCCCCTCCCGCACCACCAGTGTCACCCGGCAGTTGCGACGTAAAAGCTCTTCCACCAGCAGGCCGTCGAATACTATTTCCCCAGCATTATCTGCCAGGTAAAGCACTTCAGGTCTTCTGTCAAGAGCAGCCACAAGAGCGGGTGTCGAATCCAGGAGAAAGGGCGTCTCCAGGCAGGAGGCCATAGTGGCATCGACGTCGAAACTGTGCTGGGCCGCATAGTCTATGATATTGCCGCCGATTGCGAAACGAACTGCGGCCAGCAGCGGATCCGGCGCAGCGCGGATTCGTTCCCGGACAGTATCACGCATGGCCAGAGCAAGCTCGTTACCCTGGACCTTGAGCTCGGCAAACGGGTCCTCGACCCCGGTCAGCCTGGCAATCATCTGATAGAGATCCACGGCATTTTCCGGCGGCGTCAGGCCGAACTCAACCCTGGAAAGAAGGGCACCGGCCTCGTTGACCACCCGCCGCTGGAGCAGAGAATCAATGGTGGAAAGCCTGACGGTTGTCAGGGCCTGGCGCATAAAACAGACAAGGCAGTCCAGAGTGGTATCCATGGTGACGACAGTATCGTGTGAATATTCAAGAAATTTGCAGGGTCACGAACAGTACCTGCAGCCTAACGGTGCAGCAGATACTCATGTCGGACATTGGCAAGAGCGGCAAAGATGTGTTCCCTGGACCCGGGGATTTGCTCGTAGATGGACTCCAGAACATCTCTGACGTCGCGGCGCCGGGTCTGTTCCGACAGGGGACAGGAGGAAGGGACCGGGACGACCCCAACAGCCGCTCCGATCTTTCGTATCTCGGCCTTTTCAATCCCGGCCAGAGGCCGGATAATGGTCAAACGGCCCTCAAAAAGCTCCTGCCTGGGCTTCATGGTGCTGATATTGCCGGCACTGGTCAGGTTGATAAAAAAGGTTTCTATGAGATCATCCTGGTGATGGCCCAGAGCCAGCTTGTTACAACCTGTCTTCCTGGCCGTGTCAAAGAGTTGCCGTCTGCGGTTACTGGAGCAATGAAAACAAATGTCCTTGCGCTGGTTTTCCCGCAATGGAGTGTCCTCCGGCAGGGAAGGCTTCCAGATTGAGGGAATCACCTGGCAGGCCAGGCCGATTTTCTCCAACTCCATGGCCACGTCCCGGGCAGCCTTTCCAGGCCGGCCATCGACACTTTCCGTATCGATATGCACCGGATGAAGGGTAAAATCAATGGGGGCTTTGGCCCGCCAGTGCAGCAGCAGCCAGGATAGTACCAGAGAGTCGATCCCCCCGGAAACAGCAACCAGAACCCGGTCTCCATGGGCAAGCATGTTCCACCGGTGCATGGTCTGGCCAATACGCCGGTTGATGGCTCGACTGAGAGGACTTTTCATGCTCGCTTACCGGGCCGGAACCAGGTAGGAGCAGCCGGAAAACTTTTCCCGCAATCCCTCACGCAGCAGTTCCCCGGCTGTCACCCAGGTGAAGCCACGCTGCCTGGCCTTGCCGAAGGCAAAAATATTCTCTGCCACAGACTGCTGGACCTCGTCAAAGGTTCCCCGACAAAGCACCTCCCCACTGTCAACCCCGACCAGCCGGTAGCTGAAAGCCACCGACGCCGGCTGTTGCACCGCATACTCTCCACCGACCCGCTCCTGGTAACGCTCCAGAAAAACTTCAAGCACCGCATTGCAGCCAAACCGCTTGCCTGCCTCACTGACCAGGGCCTGTTCCCCGGCTTCCAGGCCTTCTCCCAGGCCGGCGAGCTGGTGTCCGGAAACAAACCGCACATCACAGCATCCGGCAAGATGTTCACGCAACAACTGGTCAAGCACCGATACCCCCCGGGCCATTTCCGCAGCCGCCTCCGGAGACATATCTTTATCAGGACTCTGCGGCTTCCGGGCCGGAAGCACGGTGATACAGCGGATCTGGTAGTCGGAGACAAGTGTATCACCGCCTGTGGGCACACTCTTGGGAGCCCCGCAACCAGCGAGTACCAAAATCAGAGCAAGCAGGGCTACAACCAGCAGCGAAAAACCAGATTTCATATGTATACTCCTGTCGATTCATGGCCTTTTCTCAAGGCAGGTTCCATGGTTCTGGTCTGAAAAAGATAGGCGGTCCAATGTCCCGGGATAAAGCCTGGCTCATCCCGCACCAGCACGGGAAACAAGCCATGGACCAGGGTCGGGACTAAAGCGTCCCCTTGCTGGAAAGCTGCCCGCGCAGTGTTGGGTGGCGGCTCACAGCATGCGACAGTGAGCGGCCAAAGGCCTTGAAGACAGCCTCAAGAATATGATGGCTGTTCTCCCCGTGGAGCAGATCCGCATGGAGTGTCAGACCTCCGTGCAGGGAGACGGCCCGAAAAAATTCCTTGGCAAGAGCCGTATCAAAGTATCCCACTTTCTGGTCCGGAACCGGAACCTCGTAATGAAGACAGGGCCGGTTGGAGACATCAATGCAGACCCGGGCCAGGGTCTCGTCCATGGGCACGTAGGCGTGTCCGTACCGGCATATGCCGGAGAAATCACCCAGGGCCTGTTTCAGGGCCTGACCCAGGCAGATCCCCAGGTCTTCCACGGTGTGATGATCGTCCACCACGGTATCTCCGCGGGCGGTAATTTCGAGATCGAACATGCCGTGAACCGCAAACAAGGTCAGCATGTGATCCATGAACCCCACCCCGGTGTCGATGACGGTGGAACCGCTCCCGTCAAGCACCAGGCTGAGCTGGATATCGGTTTCTCTGGTTCGCCGATGGATATCGGCCCTGCGGTCGACCTGCATGGCCATGGACAGCACGCTCCCTTACAGAAAATTACTTGTTTTTGTTGCCTGGTTTCTTCTGATATACTATTCTCTCTCTCAGAGATTGGCAACAGTTCTTCCCTGGAAGGACAAAGCTGTTTTCTCTTTCCCTGGTTTTATATTTTTTTATTGACAGATTCTCAGACGCCCTGTTATAGTCTTGGGCTGTCACGGAAAACGACTGAGCGGGAATAACTCAGTGGTAGAGTGCAACCTTGCCAAGGTTGAAGTCGCGAGTTCGAATCTCGTTTCCCGCTCCACTGACACTTCAAGGTTCGGACACCGTTCGAACCTTTTTTTGTTATTTTCTTTTTGCAAAGCTGAGGCGCAGCAATGAAAACCTATTATACGCCTGTGGATGAAATCAAACGCAAGTGGTACGTCGTGGATGCCGACGGCAAGGTACTGGGGCGCGTAGCTTCGGAAATTGCCCGCCGTCTGCGCGGCAAGCACAAGCCAACCTTCTGCAACTTTCAGGACAACGGCGATTTTATCGTGGTCATCAACGCGGACAAGGTGCACCTGACCGGCAACAAGTGGGATGACAAGAAGTACTACCGTCATACCGGCTACATGGGTGGCATCAAAGAGCAGAGTGCCAAGGAAGTCCTGGCCAAGAAACCCGAGGAGCTGATCCGCATGGCGGTCAAGGGCATGTTGCCGAAAAACAAGCTTGGCCGCAAGCAGCTCAAAAAGCTCAAGGTGTACGCTGGCAGCGACCATCCCCATCAGGCACAGCAGCCGGAAACCCTGGATATCTGATTCTAACGGAGTACATATATCATGGCGCAGGACACATATTACGCAACCGGCAAACGTAAATCCGCTATTGCCCGGGTCTGGTTAACCCCTGGGAGCGGAAACATTGCTGTCAACCAGCAGCCGCTGGAGGAGTATTTCGGACAGATCTACTTTGAGCCGAAAGTCAACAAGCCCTTCTCCATCACCGAAACCATGGAAAAATATGACGTCAAAGCCACAGTCAGAGGAGGCGGCAAGTCCGCTCAGGTTGACGCTCTGGTTCATGGCATTTCCAAGGCACTGCAGGAGATGAATCCCGATATGCGGATTCCGCTGAAAAAGGCCGGCCTGCTGACCCGTGACCCCCGCGTCAAAGAGCGGAAGAAATACGGTCAGCGTGGTGCCCGCGCCCGCTTCCAGTTCTCCAAGCGTTAAACACAACGGAGCCATTGGTCAGGATATCGCAACCGATATCTTCAGTTTGCGTGTTCAAGGGAATAACGATGCTTCGTTATTCCCTTTTTTTATTTTCAACCTCCACGGAAAAAACAGATCATGATACGAGTGGGAATAGTCGGGGCTTCCGGATACACCGGTGTCGAACTGGCACGGATACTGTCCACCCATCCCGAGGTGGAGATCACCGTCGCCACCTCCAGGACATATGCCGGCAAGCCTCTGTCGGAAGTCTTTCCCAACCTGCGGGATCGAGTCCAGATGGTATGTGAAAACCTGCAGCCCGACGAGCTGAAGGACCGGGCGGACTTCTTTTTTACCGCGGTGCCACATAAAACCGCCATGGATATTGTCCCTCCCCTGCTGGCTGCAGGAAAGAAAGTGGTTGATCTCAGCGCCGATTTCCGGATCCGCGACGTAGCGGTATACGAGCAGTGGTACCAGGCCCATTCCAGCCCGGAGCTGGTCAGGCAGGCGGTCTACGGGCTGCCTGAACTGTACCGGGACCAGATCCGCAAAGCCGACCTGGTGGCCAATCCCGGCTGCTATCCGACCTCGGTGATCCTGGGTCTGGCGCCGCTTGTGCGAAACCATCTCATCGACCCGGGTACACTGATCATCGACTCCAAATCCGGCACCACCGGAGCCGGACGTTCCGCTGCGGTGGCCACCCTGTACTGTGAAGTGGCCGATGGATTCCGACCCTACAAGGTCGGCGGCAGCCACCGGCACATACCGGAAATGGAACAGGAGCTGAGCGCTCTTTCCGGCAGCCGGGTAACCATCTCTTTCACCCCCCATCTCCTGCCGGTCAACCGGGGTATCCTCTCCACCATGTACGCCCGGCTGGAGAAGTCGATGACAACACAGGCACTGCAGGAGCTCTATGAAACCACCTATGGCGACGAGTACTTTGTCCGGATCTGTCCGCAGCCGGCCCTGCCAGCCACCCAGCATGTCCGGGGCAGCAACTGCTGCGACCTGGCTGTGCGCCTGGACGAACGTGCCGGCCGGGTCATTGTCATGGCTGCCATAGACAATATCGTAAAAGGTGCTTCCGGCCAGGCGGTCCAGAACATGAACCTGATGCTGGGCCTTGCCGAAAACACCGGACTTGAGAGCGCACCCTTTTTTCCGTGAGCGGAGAAGAGCGAAACATCAGACTCTGCCTTGCCTATGACGGCACCGGTTACTCTGGCTGGCAGCGACAGCCCGAGGGCCGCACCATTCAGGCCACTGTGGAGGCCTGTCTGGAACGCATGACCGGAGAGAAGGTCACCCTCCACGGGGCTGGCCGGACCGATGCCGGGGTCCACGCTCTCGGCATGGTGGCCAACTTCCATACCCGCACCTCTATCCCTGTACACGGACTGTGGCGGGGCCTCAACTCCATGCTGCCGGCCGACATACGGATCCTGAAGGCCCTGGAGGCCGATCCCAAGTTCCACAGCCGCTACAGCGCCACCGGCAAGGCGTACAGGTATGACCTCTATACCGGGCCTGTCCAACAGCCCACCAGGAGGCTGTATGAAACCCATGTCCCCTCCCACTTTGCCCTGGAACCGGTCCTGCGCTGCCTGGCGCTGCTCAGGGGCAGCCACGACTTCTCGAGCTTCGAGGCCAGTGGTTCCCGCGATCCGGCCTGTACAAACGGACGGGGAGCCGTGCGGACCCTGTTTCACTGCTCCTGCACCCCGGGAACAGAGCCGGAAAACTGGAGTTTTCGCTTTCTGGGCGATGGTTTTCTCCGCCACATGGTGCGCAATCTGGTCGGCACCCTGCTACTGGTGGCCCGGGGCCAGATGACCACGGACGAGTTTTCAACAATTCTCCAGGCAAGGGACCGCAACCTGGCCGGCCCCACAGCCCCGGCCCGTGGACTTTTCCTGGAACAGGTTTTCTATGGTCCCCTGCCGTGATACCCGCTGTTTCCCAACCTGACGGCCCCTTCCGCAGCACCGCCTCCCTCATCCTGGCCTCGGGTTCCCCCAGGCGTCAGGAGTTTCTCAAAAATCTCGGCCTTGATTTCCAGGTCCTGCCGGCGGTCATCGACGAAACTCCGGAGCCCGGAGAGAACAGTGAGCACTTCGCCCGGCGCATGGCCCTGGAAAAGGCCTGCCAGGTGGCCGAAATCCATCCAGAAAGCTATATCATCAGTGCTGACACCGTGGTCACAATCCAAGGCCGAATCCTGGGCAAACCTGCCAATGGTAAAGAGGCTCTGGCCATGCTCACTGCCCTCCAGGACACGACCCATACGGTGATCACCGGCCTCTGCCTCCATCACCGGGAAAAAGGAATCACTGAACTGCAGACCTGCAGCACCGAGGTCACCTTTGCCCGCTTCCCGCAAACAGTACTGCGGGCCTACGTGGCCACCGAAGAACCTTTCGACAAGGCCGGAGGATACGGCATCCAGGGCATCGGCGGTTTTCTGGTCAGGCATATCCGGGGCTCCTGCTCCAATGTCATCGGCCTGCCGGTCAGCCAACTTGTCACGCTCCTGCTCCACCACCAGGTTGTCGCTCCCTGCCCCTCCCGAGAGGATTCCCTGTGATTTCCTTGACATCTGGACCAGAGCTATGCTATCCAATATATAGTAAATTTTCTTTCTTTCTCAGTGGCTAAATAAATTCTCGCGCTCTCTGCTGCCGCCTACGGTCGATGCCCTATATTCTCAATAAATATTACCCGGTCCGTAACATTATCTTCTTCCTCGGCGAAGGGTTACTCATCTTTCTCACCATCAATTTAGTCTATATTGCGTTCAGCGGCTGGGGACTCTTCCTCGACCAGTTTTTTCTCGACACCCTGCGGGCGCTGGTTGTCACCATTATCTTTCAACTCTCCCTTTACTTCTTTGACCTCTATGACCTGAGTTGGGTCACGACTCCTCTGGATACCTTTATCCGCATGGTCCAGGCCTTCGGGGTTGGCTGCGTCATCCTGGCAGGGATCTACTACACCTTCCCCCCCATGGTGATCTCCACAGTCGTGTTCTGGACCAGTTACTGGGTGATCTGCGCTCTTCTGCTGGGCTGGCGGGTGCTCTACTACATGGTTCTCAAGAAAAGGCTTTTCTCCCGGCCGATCATCATGATCGGCACCGGTAAAATTGCCTCGGAAATCGCGAGAGAGATTGAAGGGAGGGCGGATTCGGGCTATAAAATCGCCTCGTTTATCGGCAACTCCCTGCCCCACTACAACCCCAACCAGGTTTCTGTCCTGCCCCGGTCCAGCCCTCTCTTGTCCCTGTGTCATGCCCACGAGGCCAAACGGATCATCGTGGCTCTGGATGACCGACGCGGTACCATGCCCGTCGAGCAACTGCTGGAATGCAAACTGCAGGGTATCGCCATAGAGGAAGGAATAACCTTCTATGAATCCATCACCGGCAAGATCCTGGTGGAAAACGTCAACCCGGCCTGGCTCATCTTCTCCGAAGGATTCCAGAAAAGCCGGATTCGCTACCTGATAAAACGAGTCCTGGATATTGTTCTTTCGGTCGTCGGCCTGACGGCTTCCCTGCCGGTCACCATCCCCATCGCTGCCCTTATCAAGCTTGAATCACCCGGCCCCATATTCTATCTCCAGGAACGGGTTGGGGAGAAAGGCCGCGTCTTCAAGGTGATCAAGTTCCGCTCCATGCGTCAGGACGCTGAGAAGGACGGAGCGGTGTGGGCCCGACAAAACGACAGCCGGGTGACACGGGTGGGTGGCTTTATCCGCAAGGTGCGCATTGATGAAATTCCCCAGATGTTGAATGTTCTCAAGGGAGAAATGAGCTTTGTCGGCCCCCGGCCTGAACGGCCCATGTTTGTCGAACGCCTCACCGAGTCCATCCCCTATTACTCCCTGCGCCATTCGGTAAAGCCCGGTATCACCGGCTGGGCCCAGGTCTGCTATCCCTATGGCGCCTCGGAAGAAGATGCCCTGCGCAAGCTGGAGTATGATCTCTATTACATAAAGAATCTCTCCATCTTCATCGACCTGCTGGTCATCTTCAGAACCATAAAAACGGTGCTCTTTCAAAAAGGTTCCCGATGATGAACAGTTCATCAGCCGCAGACAACAAAACCCTGATACCTCCCCTGCTTCAACTTCCCCTGAGGTTCTACTCGGCGATACGCACTGTGGGCATATACCCACCGGACAATCCCCAGGTGCAAAAAAATATCGAAAGCCTGCAGGCCTGCCTGGATGCGCTTTTCACAGATCATGCCGACGCAGTGGTCATCGGAGTTTCCGGCCAGAAGATGCTGGTCAATGACTTTGTTCTGCCCGAGAAAGACCAGAAACGTCCCCACATCAAAGGATTGGTCTCTCTCATGTCTCACCTGCAGATCGATTCGGTCTCCTTTCTTCCCGGCATAACAAGGGACGAATGCGAGACTCTGTTGAAAGAAATGGCCAAGGGCACTTCCACCCAGCACATCTTCTCCACCTCAGGTTTATCTCTTCGCGAGCTTTCCTTGAGGCATATCACTATCGATGGCAAACGATACCTTGCCCTGCAAAATGATGAGCAGGCATCAGTCACCACAAACCCGATCAGGGTCGACCCAGCAAAAGATCAGGCTGGCACACAGAAACCCGGAGAGAGGCTCTCCCGCCTGCTTGACGGAGACCTGGACGTGCTGAAAGAACCAGCCTGCAGCTCGACTCTGCCGGCTCACCTGGCAATGCTAATGGATAACAACCAGGAACGTGAAGCCGACCGTCTGCTGGGACAACTGGTTATCGGGCTCCAGGACGTCAATGCCGAAGTTCGTCAACACGCCGGGCAGGCCCTGGCTGAGACAACCAAATTTCTCAACCTGAACCAGGACTGGCACCGAACCGAAAAACTGCTGCCGGCCCTGGAGGAAACTCTTGCCCTGGACACCACAGATGAAGAAACGGCCCGGACCCTGATTATCAACCTGGGCCCTTTCATTGCCCATCTCATTGACAGTGGACGTTACGAAGCAGCCCATGATATCCTCCAGCGGCTTCACGACACAATCCTGGGCCGGGTTGACGGAAAATCTCTCCTCGGAGCGCTGGAACGGACCCGGCAAACCATTGCAACCCCATCCAGACTTGAGTGGCTGACTGAAGAATACCTGCACCAGAAAGAGCGCCGACGGAAAGCAGGTAAACTCCTCAGCGTTCTGGGCCGGTCGGCAGCCGGCTGGCTTATAGATATTCTGGGACAAAGCCAGGAACGTTCTGAACGCCGACTGCTGCTCGCCCTGCTCCTGGAAATCGGCTCTGGAGCCCAGAGCGAGCTCCTGTGCCGGCTCAAAAAGGATGCACCCTGGTACCTTCTTCGCAACATCATCAGGCTTCTTGGTGAGGTGGGGGATGGATCATGCATGGACGCCATACTGCCCTACTTCTCCCACAAGGACCTGCGGGTCAAAAAAGAGGTCCTGGTCGCTGCCGGCAATATTGGCGGACCAAAACTCAACGACTTTCTTCTCCACGCGCTGCAACATGGTCCCCGGCAGCTGATCGGCACCGTAATCACCCTGATCGGGGAAACTGAAAACGAGCGTTTCGCCACCCCTTTGTGCGAACTCCTTGAACGTAATCCATTCAACGACCCGCATCATCGGAACGAACTTGAAAAAAGAATATGCAGAGCCCTGGGTAGAATCGGGTCAAAAAAAGCGATCCCGGCTCTAAAGAAAATCCTGGATCTGAAAAAAACGCCGGAATCAGTCTCAGATAAAGTCCGCGAAACAGCTGAGATTGCCCTGGCCCGTATTATGGCAAAAAACCGTTCCAGCGAAAAAGACTCTTCAGGAACGGGCAAATCGGACACCTTCAGGCAGGTTGCAGAAAACGGCATTCAGGGCCGGGAACAGCAAATTTTTTCCCTCGCAGCAAGCGGCGAAACGGACAAGGCCAAAAAGAAACTGGTCGACCTCATTCTTACCTGCGCCCGCAATCACGATTTTGCCAACGCCGAGCGCCTCAGGGATCGAATCTATGAAATAGATCCCCTGGCACTAAAAGAAATAATTCGGACTGGAGAGATTATAGAACAGGAAAAAGCCGACGCCATCAATAAAGATCACCTCGAAGTATGGGCCGATTTGATGGACGAGCTTACGTCGGAAGAGTTTGCCGCCATCTATCATGAACTGGAAGAACGTAACTTCCAGCCAGAAGAGATCATAGTGTCACAGGGTGAAAAAAACGACGAACTGTTCTTTATCAACCAGGGCAACATAAGGGTTTCCTACCTCCAGGGCGATCGAGAACTGTTCATCAAGACACTTGGCAGCGGAGAACTGGCCGGAGAAAACTTTTTCAACGCCTCGCTCTGGACCGTTACCCTGACAGCCCTGACTCCGGTGCGACTCTCTGTATTACGGCGAAAAAGCTTTGCCCGCTGGCACGAGGAGTTTCCGGGTCTGGAATCGAAGCTACAGGACTTTTACAACCGTTTCAACGATATCCAGTCAATGCTGAGGAAGAAAAACCTGGATCGTCGCACCAGCCGCCGCTACGAACACTCATGCAAAATCCAGGTCCAGATGATCGATGCCCAGGGAAAAAAACTGGGCCGGGCTTTCAGAGGCAGCCTCAGCGATATTTCCCGCGGCGGTCTTGCCTTTCTGGTCCGTATCTCGAAAAAAGAAAACGGTCGCCTGCTCCTTGGGCGGACAATGCGCCTCTCCATTCCAACCAGCGATTCCGACGAGATTATGCATGTCACCGGCACGGTAATCGGAGTCCAGCCTTTCCATCTACCGGAAAGTGACTATTCCATCCATATCAGGTTCAACAAAGATCTTGACCGGGAAACCCTCCAGAGGATCCTCGGCTGAGCCTCAATCGTCATAGACCAAAAAGGGGCACTTTGCAAAAAAGTGCCCCTGATTTTATCCATTCCTCCGGGCCTGATATGAAGGGATTACTTGATGGGAACCTGACGGACCCTTGAGCGGGCCTTTTTTCGCTTAGGCAGCTCGATCCGCAGAACTCCCTTCCGATACCGGGCCTTGGCCTTGCCCGGCTCGACCGAAACCGGCAAAGGTATGGCCCGCTCAAAAGAACCATAGGCACATTCCACCAGATGGTACTGCCCCACGGTGGATTCGTGCTCGACCTTCTTCTCTCCACGGATCAACAAAATATCATCCACCACCTCGATATCGAAATCATCCCGTTTCATTCCGGGCATTTCTACCCGAACAACCACCCGGTCCGAATCATCAAAAACCTCTGCCGCCAGGATTCCCCAGCCGACATTCCTGCGGTTGCTTTCCACCAGGGCAATCTCATCCCCGCCCCTGACAGCCTTGCCAGGCAGAGAAAAACGGGTTATGGCGCCGTATGCACGCCTGGTAAGGGCCCGCCAGCCCTCGACCATACTGTCCCAAACCTGCCCTATCCCCTGACGAATCTGAGTCAACGTTGCCATGATTCCACCTCCAATACCGATACATTCCAACCGCGTTTTTTACTTTCACCGAACCGCGCTTGACCTGCGTCACGGAGAAACCCCTCAGGTTCAAAAATATGTCTCCAGAGGCAGGACGTCAAGTACTGACAGGAAATGGAGCTCAGCAGGAAGAAATCTGCTTTTCCCTGTGTTCCCGTTCCCGAATCAGCCAGAAGACGATTCCAAGGGAGAGCACACAAAGGGCCAGAGCGGCCAGGCTTCCGGCCCCAAGTGAGTTCACATCCAGGATAATGAATTTTCTTGCCAGGGCCAGCAGGGCGATGAGCAGGACGGTTTTCACCTGAACCACATGATTTTTCCGTTCCAGGACCTTGATAATGGAATGCTTGAACTCCATGGCAATGAGCAGGGTCATGATCATTCCGAAGATATTCTTGAACACCTCATGATCCAGGGGATCGAGCATCCCTGTAATCAGCAGGTCATAGACATCCACGGCCAGCCGGACAAAGGCGATCAGGACTATAACCGCTATCAGCCCGGTGAGTCCCAGGGAAATGACCTGTTCATATTTTTCATAGATTCCAAGCAGTCCAGACTCTTTCTCTTTGTGTTTCTCTTCCAATGCGACTCCTCCGTATGTGACCGACCGCTCACGGTTTGCCCGGGACAGGAGCAGCTGGCCCGGGTATCTTGGTATCCCTTGACACAGCAACAGGTCGGAAGACATCCGGCCTGCCTGTGCACTCTTCAAGACCCATGGACAACAGGAGGATCAATACCTGGTGGACAGGATGATCCGATCATACTTTTCGAGTTTTCCAGGCCCGACAAAATAGGATTCTCCCCCCTGGGAGAGAACCATTTCAACAACATCATCTACCGCGTCCTCATGGAACTCGGCCTCTTCTTCAGGTTTTTCCTCGCCGAGGACCAGGAAGACGTTGTTCTTGACACTCCAGCCCTTTTCCCGGTAATCACGCTCGGCCAGCAGAACGCGCCCCTCCTTCATGGCCGCCACTGTCCAGACCTCCTGGATACCGGAAACATACCGCAACCGATCAATATCCTCCTGCATGTTGTCAACCAGCTGGTTTTCCCACTTCTCCTGGAATTCCTGGTAGATTTCCGCCACCCGCTCCTGGATTTCAGAGACCCGGGCG
Organism: Desulfolithobacter sp.; assembly: GCF_054025815.1. Lineage (NCBI taxonomy): Bacteria > Pseudomonadati > Thermodesulfobacteriota > Desulfobulbia > Desulfobulbales > Desulfobulbaceae > Desulfolithobacter > Desulfolithobacter sp. The sequence goes on from NZ_JBPMMS010000030.1 coordinate 24,155, forward strand.
TCATCGAAACTACCCTGGATCTCGCCGATGATCTTGTCCGGCCTTCGGGTGGTCTCCTTGAAATAGCTAAGCAGCCGGGCGTCGCCGATGACGACCAGCGGCCGGTTCATGGGGGTGAAAATCCGAATAAAATGGTCCACATCACGGACATATTTCTTCAGGGCATCGGTCTCGACTTTTTCCGGATCAATGGCGCCGTCCTTTTTCATCTTGATAACGTCATCCACCCCTCCGGGAATGGCACTGGTCAGAAATTCCTGGATTTCAGGACCATAGGCGTTAAAAAAACGGGTTTTCTTCTTGCTGAGCAAAATCACATCATACTGGAAGCTGCGGTTGACTGTCATCAGCAGGTCACGAATCTCAAAGGAAGTGTCCACCGTGGTCTTACTGGTAATTTGAAAAGGGAAATAAAGGATTTCATATTCATTTTCAGAAACAAAAATCCCGATCCCATGCAGAAAACCGGTAAAATCAACATCGTCCATGCCCTGCCGCATCTTTTCATCCAGCATTCGCACCACCCGCTTGGGGTAGCCCCGCTCATCAAGAGTCGCCACTACCTTTTTTATCTCATCCTTGAGCGCTATCTTAAGCGCCGTGTTTTCCGTGGTCCTCGACTCGTTACCAATGATTATCGAAATTGCCGGATCTTCCTTCTTGTTCAGCAGGTCAACAAGCTTCTCCTGAATGGTTATCGCCTTGTTCGCAAAATTCATGGCTGTCCCTCCTCTTCAGAAAGTGAAACATGGTTGAAAAACACACTGTTTCCAAAAACCAGCATTAATGCTGACAGCCTGCAGGCAGTGAACTGGCCGTTGGCTGGCACAGGGGCCAGATCCCGGAAAATTCCATCCCTCAAGCCCTGGCCCCGGGATCACCTGCTCCACTGCTGTCCTGGTGTTTGCGCAGCCACTGCTGTTCCCTCTGCTGCACCTGGCTGATAATCAACTCGGCCTTGTCCCGATTGATACCAAGCTCCTGCCGATCCCGTTCGAGCTGGCCCATATCCTCACTGGAAAGATGGCCGTCGTCCTGGAGCAGCTGTTCCACCTCGGACTGAAACCGCTCCCGCCGCAGCCGCAGCTGCTCGGTGAAACCGGAGGCAATGATACCGGCGGGCAGGGAGACCAACCCGACCCCGACCACAGTGATCAGGGTGGCAAATATTTTTCCCTGCACAGTGACCGGGGTCACGTCTCCATAGCCAACGGTGGTCAGGGTAACAATAGCCCACCACATGGCGTGGGGAATGGAACCAAATGCTTCTGGCTGCACCTGATGTTCAAAGGTATAGATACCCACTGAGGCGAATATCAAAATAATAAACATCAACATGACCGAAACCAAGAGCGATTCTGCCTCATCGCGCAGAACATCGGCCAACAGATCAAAGGCGAGAGAATAACGGGTCAGCTTTAACAACCGGGTGAGCTGCAGAAGCATGAGTATCGGCGTCTGCTGCCCCCCGGCCAGCATGATCAGGGACGGCAGAAAGGAAAACAGATCCACCAGCCCCATGAACGAGGTAAGATAACGGACCCGGCTGCTCCAGGGCGAACGCAGGGGGTACTGTTCGGGGGCCGTCCAGATCCTGAGCAGATATTCGACCATGAACGTCAGACTGGCCACGACCTCCACCGCCCCCAGCAGACGACCGAAACGTATCTCCACCGCAGGTTCGGAGGTGAGAACCAGGGCAATGGAACTGGAAAAGATGACAACTACCATAAAGACGGTAGAACCCCGCTGTAGAGAGCCGGGCGCCTGGTGGCTCAGCATGTCAAAGAGTTTTTTTCGCATGCGTTCTACGTCTCCTCTGTATAGACAAGCACAGCCTTGAGATCGTGCTCCTCCTCAAGGTTCCCGCCCAGGGACGAGGCCAGGATACCGAAGGTCGCCATAAGCTTGGCAAAATGGACCATGGGCAGGTCCTGGTCGCCCAGGCCGGCCCAGCCGGCCAGAACCCCGTCCGGCAGGAGACAGATGACCCCAAGTGATACTATAAACAGATTGATCCAGAAAGAAACCATGCCGACCAGCAGGGTCCCGAACAGGACGATCCGTGAGCGAACCGCCTGCTCCATCATCCGGTCAGACCGGCCAACTCCCTGAAGATTCTGCCCGAAATAGAGCGACAGGGTGGCTGCCAGCAGGACTAAAGCAAGGATCAGGTCCAGCCAGCCGGAACGGATGGCCGCCCCCATTTCCCAGGCCTCTGCGCTCAAAAAGAGAAAGATAATGGATACCGCGGTGGCGGCCGTGAACCGTCCCAGATGGAGCATCATCAGCCAGGAGCGAAAAAGAAGGATATCTTTGGCCAGCGCCACGCCTTCACGGAGGAGCACCTGAAGATAAAAGCGCCAGACACTGGTGGCGGCGGTCGAGGTCTCTTCCAGCCGAGGATCGGCAATATTCTGAAGATAGGCCCCGATATTTTTCTTTTCTTCCACACTCCAGTCCAGGGGCTCATCACCACTCCAGAACTCGCGGGGCCGCATCACGGAGTCTTCGTTATGATCAAGTCCCCAGAGATGCCCGAGGATATGCCGGCAGAGGGCAAGCATTGCTCGGTCAATGACCTGCCTGTCGCTGTTTTCCAGCAGCCGGGAGAGGGTCACCACCCCGGTTTCCAGCATGCTGGAAGGTACGCCGCTTACTGTCTGGTCAAACCTGGCCTTGAGGGGCAGGGAGCTGAAGACCAGGAGAAAATCCAGCCCGTATTCGATCTTGATGTCCGAACCGAACTCAAGCAGTTCCAGGGGGTCCAGGGGCAGATCCCGAGGAAAATCCCGTCGTGACATGAGACGGATCGACCACGCAAATTCAGAAAAATCCCGCTGCAGAGTGCGCACAAGCGTATCCCGCAGCCATGCAACCCGCTGCTGTACCTCCGGACTTTCGCCGCCGTCGAGCACAAAGCCTATGGTTACCGGAGGGAGGTTGCCCGGACTTTCTGGTGGACATTGGGATGTGTTCTCGCTCACGATCAAATTCCCAGCTTTTGTTGCCATTCACGGAGCGCTTCCAGGGCCAGTCGAGCCCGGAGGGCACCCCGCTCCCGTTTTCTGATCTTGCGGCCCAGTGGTGGAAAGAGGCCGAAATTAACATTGGAGGGCTGAAAATGGTTGGGATCCGACAGGGTCAGATGGCGGATAAGGGCGCCATGGGCGCTGACCTCGGGCGGAACTAACAGTTCCAGGCCCCGGCTGAGCCGGGCCGCATTGATTCCGGCGACCAGTCCCATGGCTGCTGACTCCACATAGCCTTCAACTCCGGAGAGCTGACCGGCCAGAAAGAGACCGGGCCGTTTTTTCATCTGCAAAGTCCCATCCAGCAGGGCCGGAGCGCAGATAAAGGTATTACGGTGGATGGAGCCGAGACGGACAAACTCAGCCTGTTCCAACCCGGGAATGGTCCGAAAAACCCGCTTCTGCTCGGGCCAGGTCAGCTTGGTCTGAAAACCGACCAGGTTGTACATGGTCTGGTCCAGATTTTCGGCCCGGAGCTGCACCACGGCATACGGGGTTTCGCCGGTGCGGGGATTTTCAAGCCCCACCGGCTTCATGGGCCCGAAACGCAGGGTATCCTCACCCCGGGAGAGCATCACCTCGATGGGCAGACAGCCCTCGAAATACTTGGTCTGCTCAAAACTCTTCAGCGGTACGGTCTCGGCCTCGGCCAGCAGGCCGATAAAATGAAGGTACTGCTCCCTGTCCATGGGACAGTTGAGATAGTCGCCCGGCCCATCCTCCCAACGCGACTTGCGATAGATGATGTCCATGTTCAGGGATTCGGCCGTGACAATGGGGGCTATGGCATCGTAAAAGGCCAGGTGGCGCTCCCCGGTCAGCCGGATCAGTTTTTCCGTCAGGGATTCGGAGGTCAAGGGCCCCGTGGCCAGGACCACCGGAGTTGATCCACTGGATGGAATATCCACCACCTCCTCACGCACCACGGTAATAAGCTCGCTTTCTTCCATCTCCCGACTGATGAAAGCGGCAAATTTCTCCCGATCCACGGCCAGGGCCTTTCCAGCGGGCACTGCGGTGGCCTCCGCCGCCCGCATGATAAGCGAGGAAAGACGACGCATCTCTTCCTTGAGAAGTCCTACTGCAGAATCCCTGGCATTGGACCTGAGGGAATTGGAGCAGACCAGTTCACCGAGAAACTCTGATTCATGGGCCGGACTGAAGCGGTGCGGCTTCATCTCATACAGGGTGACCCGCACTCCGTGACGGGCGGCCTGCCAGGATGCTTCACAGCCGGCAAGTCCGCCGCCGACAACGATAATTTCATTCATTTTCGATCTCTGCCTCAAAACACACCAAAAAGGTTCCGTAGAAAAATGGCGATCAAGTACGCCCAATTATCAGTCACAGCATAGCACAGTTATGCCTTTACCCACAGGTAAGAGGATGTTGAAAAACGTAACGAGCGAAGATGAGACAAGGAAAAATGAGGCGAAAAAGCGCAGAGGTTTTCCAACAGTCCCGGAACCACCGAGGGATATAAAAGATACCTCCTGTCAGCGGGAAAAACTGTTGACACACCTGTCACTCTGGAATATGTACCTGATGTCCACAGGTTAGGTGTCTTAAGGAGACCTGTCCGGTGGCAGCAGGCAGGGGTACGATTTTTTTTTACTTGCCTGGGAACATCTGCATCGTGGTTATGCCCCCCTTGACGCAAACAACATTGGCCACGGGTCGCCCCCCGGACGCTGGAGAACGGCCATGCTTTTTCTAATAACCTGTGATTACGAAAGTTTTGGCGTGCGCGGCGACACCTTTCAGGTGATGGAGCTGCTTGATGAAAACGGCACCGACTACACCTTTGTTGTCGACCAGGGCAAGCCCTATTTTTCCCTGCAGGAGGTGGCCTTAGACATCGCCTCCTCCCTGTCCGTCCCCCCTGAAGAAATAGAACTGGAAGAAATATAATTTTCACAAGGAACCTGTCAGTTATGGAACCAATCACCATTGGCACCGAGGCTCAGGCCCTCCAGGCAGTTGAAGAGTGGAAAAAAGAACCGGTCCAGGTACAGCGCAAAAACATACGCCTTGCCATAGAGTCCCTGGAACTGAGTCAGATCTATTATGAACAGAAGGGAAACAAACAGGGTGCCAGAAGATCCGTACGCTGTATCGCCATACTCAAGGCGCACGCAGACGGAATAAAAAGAGGATAATGAGAGTCTGAACCAGGCCGGGAGCAGGAACCTCTATCGCTCGATCTTCACCTCAAGCCGCCTCCGGCCCCATTGCAGCGCCTGATCATGGGAGTCGAAATAAAGATCAATCCGATCCGGACCTTTGATGGCTCCGCCACGGTCCGCCACCACTCCCCAGCCATAACCAGGGACATACATCCGGGTCCCAAAGGGATAATAACGCGTATCCGCGGCAATGGTTCCATCACGCTCAAGCCAGAGCCAGGGAAAGACTATCCGGGCGGGAATGGTCCAAGGATGCCGGAGCGTATCTGACGAAATCAGCCCCGGATGAGGCTCCACCGGTTCGCTGCCACTTGCAGTCTTGCCTGTATAGGGGGTCCCGGCCCGCCGTCCTTCGCTGACATAGCGTTTCCAGAAGTCCAGTTTCATATACTTCCAGGATCCACGCTCCCAGGAGCAGCATTTCCCACACCCGCAATAGGCGGTGGTTTCCATGACTCTTGTCTCGTAACGAGCACAACCAGACAGGACAACAACCACGCCCACACACAACACTGAAAGTAAGAAGCCAATTTTCATCCCTTTTCCTGAACCCTCCCGTAACAGACTCCCCCAGTTAACGTAAAAAGGCATCGGGAGAACAATCATTCTCGTCCCGATGCCTTCATCGGACAACCAGGCAAACTTGAACAGCGGAAATATACGACAGCAACCGTTCAATACCGGTAATAATCCGGTTTGTAAGGTCCATCCACATCCACACCGATGTACTCGGCCTGCTCAGGGGTCAGCCTGGTGAGATGGGCGCCGATTTTTTCCAGGTGGAGCCGGGCCACCTTTTCATCAAGCTTCTTGGGCAGGAAGTAGACCTTGTTCTCATACTTCTCGCTATGCTTCCAGAGTTCGATCTGGGCCAGGACCTGGTTGGTGAAAGAATTGGACATGACAAAACTGGGATGGCCGGTGGCACATCCAAGGTTGACCAACCGCCCCTCCGCCAGAACAATGATCCGCTTGCCATCGGGAAAAATGACATGATCGACCTGGGGCTTGATGTTTTCCCAGGTCAGGTCGCGGAGCCCGGCGATATCAATCTCTGAGTCAAAATGGCCGATATTGGAGACAATGGCCTGATCCTTCATGGCCTCCATATGGGCCCGGGTGATCACCTTGAGGTTGCCGGTGCAGGTGACAAAGATGTCGCCAACCGGGGCGGCCTCCTCCATGGTCACAACCCGGTATCCCTCCATGGCCGCCTGCAGGGCACAAATGGGGTCGACCTCGGTCACCAGCACGGTTGCTCCCATGCCGCGCAGGGCCTGGGCACAGCCTTTACCCACATCACCATAGCCCACCACCACGGCTATCTTACCGGCAATCATCACATCGGTGGCCCGCTTGATACCGTCAATCAACGATTCCCGACAGCCGTAAAGGTTATCGAACTTGGACTTGGTGACCGAATCGTTGACATTAAAGGCCGGGCACAGAAGGGTTCCCTTCCGGGCCATCTCGTTGAGCCGGTGAACACCGGTGGTGGTTTCCTCGGACAGCCCGCGCACATCCTTCATAAGTTCTGGATATTTTTCATGCATGACCTGGGTCAGGTCCCCACCATCATCGAGAATCATGTTCGGCCGCCAGCCATCCGGCCCGAAAATAGTCTGATCAATACACCACCAGAACTCCTCCTCGCTCTCGCCCTTCCAGGCAAAGGTGGGGATACCGGCCGCGGCCATGGCTGCGGCTGCATGGTCCTGGGTCGAGAAAATGTTACAGGAGGACCAGCGCAGCTCGGCTCCCAGTGCCACCAGGGTTTCCATGAGAACCGCCGTCTGGATGGTCATGTGCAGACAGCCGGCTATCCTGGCCCCGGCCAGCGGTTTTTCCTGGCCATATTCCTCCCGCAGGGCCATGAGCCCCGGCATTTCGGTCTCGGCAATGGAAATTTCCCTGCGACCCCATTCCGCTTGATTTATGTCCGCCACTTTATAATCAGTCATTGTCTTCTCCATGGATCCCGTTTCCGGAAGTTTTTTCTTTTTGGTGCCTGTCACCTGAGCTCAGAAAAATAATACCGTAATGCAGGCTGAGTTTCAGTGGTACTCAAACTTCTTTTACTTTGATCCTCGTTACTACGTGCCAAAGTTCATTTCCCGGCAACCCGAACTCTACTTGATGCCGGCCGCATCCCGCAGCTCGTCAGCCTTGTCGGTCCTCTCCCAGGTAAATTCCGGCTCTTCCCTGCCAAAATGTCCATACGCGGCTGTCTTGCGATATATGGGACGAACCAGATCCAGCATGGTGATAATCCCATAGGGACGCAAATCGAAATGGTTACGGATCAACTCGACAATACGCTCCTCGGGAATCTTGGCCGTACCGAAGGTTTCCACGGAAATCGAAGTGGGTTCGGCAATGCCGATGGCATAGGATACCTGGATTTCACACCGGTCGGCCAGGCCAGCGGCGACAATATTTTTGGCCACATAGCGACCGGCATATGCAGCGGACCGGTCTACCTTGGAGGGATCCTTGCCGGAGAACGCGCCACCTCCATGACGAGCCATGCCGCCATAGGTGTCGACGATGATCTTGCGTCCGGTCAGGCCGCAGTCTCCCACCGGCCCACCTATCACAAAACTGCCCGTGGGATTGATATGAAAGCGGGTATCCTTGTGCAGCCACTCCTTGGGCAGCACCGGCAAAATGATATTTTCCATCACCGCCTCCTGGAGCCGCGAGTAGTCTATATCCGGATCGTGCTGAGTGGAGAGGACAACGGCGTCGATTCCCACCACCCGGTCATCCTCGTAACGAAGGGTCACCTGGCTCTTGGCATCCGGCCTCAGCCAGGGCAGTACCTTTGATTTACGGATCTCGGACTGCCGCTGCACCAGCCGGTGAGCATAGGTGATGGCCGCCGGCATGAGCACATCGGTTTCATTGGTGGCATAGCCAAACATCATTCCCTGGTCCCCGGCACCCTGCTCCTCGGGGTTTCCCCGGTCAACACCTTGAGCGATGTCGCCGGACTGCTTGCCGATCAGCGACATGACCGCACAGGTGGAGCCATCAAAACCCACCCGCGAGCTGGTGTAGCCGATCTCACAGATCACCTCGCGAACCAGTTCATCCAGATCGACCCAGGCCTCGGTGGTGATTTCACCGGCGACAATGGCGGCCCCGGTTTTGATCATGGTCTCACAGGCCACCCGCGCGTGTTCCGGGTTGGGATCCTTGATCAAAATGGCATCCAGGACTGCATCGGAAATCTGATCTGCAACCTTGTCCGGATGGCCCTCGGAAACAGACTCGGAGGTAAAAAGATGTGTTGGCATGTCGTGCTCCTTCCAAAAAAATATCTTGCTACTGCAACGACTCAGTTACAAAACGATCAGCCCGGCCGCTGCCTTTCCAGCCTGCGGCCCGAACCTGTTTGACAAATTCAAGGACAATATCCCACTTGTTGAGCGGACTGATAAGGTAGAGGCCGTCGACAAAGCAAGCAATGTCCTCGATCAACCGCCCGGTGTACTCCAGGGCGACTTTGCGCTGATCGACGACCTGTTCATACCTGGCCAACTCGGCCCGCAACTTGGCCGGTACAGATATTCCCGGAACCTCGTTGTGGAGAAATTCGGCATTGCGGGAAGAGATGAGGGGAAATATCCCGGGGAACATCAGCACATCGATATGGCCGACCTTCTCCATCATCTGTTCCACCACATCGCGGGAAAAAAGAGGCTGGGTCATGGCGAACCTGGCTCCGAGCGCTACCTTCTTTTCCAGCCGACCAATCTGCAACCCCGGGCTGGCCGGCCGAAAACTGAAGGCCGCACCGATGGAAAAATTGGTTGAGGTCTTGACAGAACGCCCGGCCATGTTCACCCCGTGGTTAAGGCCGTCCAGCATGCGGATAAGTCCCATGGACCGCAGATCAAAGACCCCGGTGACTCCAGGCTGATCCGTACCGGCGGCTGAATCACCGGATACGGCCAGAACCGCCTCGATCCCCAGCAGGTGAGCTTCCATCATCCGCGACTGCAGCCCCAGGGCGTTGAGATCACGTCCGGTCTGATGGATAATGGTCTGCACTCCTGTCTGTTTACGAATAAGCGCCGCCACCCCAAGATTGCCGGCCCGGAGGATGGCCAGGGGATTCTCACCCAGCGAGATGGCGTCAACGCCTGCGTGCGCAAGCTGCCTGGCCCCTTCGACAACCGGTTCCACGTCCAGATGGGTCGGCGGATCGAGTTCGACGATCACCGGTAACCGGCCGGGGTTGAGACCGGCAAGTAACCCTCCACACACCGGTTCAGCGGTTCGGACCCTGGTCTGTTCAGGGGAACTCAGTACCCTGCCTCCCTTGACCCGCACCGGCTTGATCCGCAGGGCGGAACGAAACTCCTGGATATGGGCCGGTGTTGTGCCGCAGCACCCCCCGATCAGGTGGACCCCGAGCTTGATCATCTCCCTGGCCCGGGAGGCCATGTAGCCGGGCTGGGCCGGGTAAATCATCCGGTGTCCCACCATTTCCGGCATTCCGGCATTGGGAAAGGCTGAAAGCGGAACTTCCTGCTCACAAACGGCAGACATCCGGGTAATAGCGGTCACCATGGTATCGATGCCGCGCCCGCAGTTGGAGCCCACCACCAGGGCCCCGGCCTCGCTCATACGCTGACAGCAATCCAGGGCATCCTTGCCGCGGACTGTCATGGCCCGGGCGGGAAAGACCATCTGGCCAATAACCGGAACGTCGGGTGCCACTTCCCTGGCCACGCCTATGGCCAGAAGGATTTCCTCCAGGTGGGAAAAAGTCTCAAAGATCAGGACATCCGCCCCGCCTTCAACAAGGCCCAGCACCTGTTCCCGGAACCCGGCCCGGATTTCATCCCCGGTCACCTCCCGCCTGTCTTCGACACACTCCTCGTCCAGGGGGAAGCTGATCCCTGTGGGCCCCACGGATCCGGCCACATACACCTGGTGTCCGGCCGCCTTGCAGGCAATGGCCGCACCGGCACGGTTGATTTCCCGTACTTGTTCCTCGGCCCCGGACTCACGCAGCTTGAAGCGGTTGGCCCCGAACGTGTTGGTTTCGATAAGCTGACTTCCGGCCCGAATATACTCTTCATGGGCGGAAAAAATCACCTCGGGCGCCTGCAGATTCAGCAGGTCCAGGTTCCGACCGCGCTCGATACCCCGCTCAAAAAGAAAGGAACCCAGCGCACCGTCACCCAGAACCACATGATCCCGAATATATTCCTGAAACTCAGGTTTCATTACCTAAGAAAATCGCAAGCAGGAGGACAAAGGCTTACTGCAGCGCAACATGGGTATGGCGGACCAGCCGGTGCGGATCCGCCATGCAGGAAGAGATGTTTCATATCCACTGCCCCGAGCAGCTACTCGGTCAGCGAGATATCCACGGAGGGACGCATGGTCGCCACGGTGGCCAGAACGTCATGGACCAGATGCGTCTTGAATGATTCAACCAGGTTTTCATCGACCGGCGCACCCTGATCATAGGCCACAAAGGCCTGCTGCATGATATTGTAATCAAAGCGCGGGGCCCATTTTCTGGAGCCCAGGCGAGCGGTGGTGGAGCAATTGTCGACCATGTGGGCCACACCCTTAAAGTGCATGTAGGGATTGAGCGAATCCACCGCCTCGATCACCGACTCGTTGCAGACCTCGGACAGGCAGTGACCCTTTTCAATCAGGAGATCGATCTGGGCCATCATCACCGCGCAGTAGAGGCCGGCGGTTTCCGGGTTGACCGGAGGCTCACCGGAACGGCTGGCCCGAACCTCTTCTCCCACCTTCCACATCCTGGTCCCGTCAATCTTGCCCATGGGATAGCGGTCAAACCGTTTTCCGGCCATGACCACGGAGCGAATTTCATTGCCTGAAGAGACTTCGTCGTAGATCTCCATCAGGATATCAAAAGCCGGATGGTAGGCAGCCGAATACATGCGCTCGAAGATTTTTTTCCCTTCGTCATCAAGATTCCTGTAAACAGCCAGAATACCATCATGGGAAATGGTGCGGGACAGGGGGCCGGTGATATTCTCGACCACGGAAATAAAGGCATCTTTCTCGTCCATGCCTTTCTCCATGACAAAACGCCGGTACATTGCCTCGGAGATGCCGTGGACGGCCCCGAGCAGAATACCGCGCTCACCAAAAATATCCGAGCGGTACTCGTGACCCAGCGTGGTCTTGAACACGTAAGGGGCTCCAACGCCAATGGCCCAGCCAAGGGCCTGATCCGTGGCCCGGCCATCGACATCCTGCTCCACGGCAAAGGAACAGTTGATCCCAGCGCCGTTTACCTCCTTGCCCTGGACGTAGAGACGACGGACAGAGGGCCCCATGCCCTTGGGGCAAACACCGATAACGTTCATCTTGTCCGGAAACCCCTCGCCGACGGACTCAAGATGGCCCAGCAGAAAGCCATGGGACAGGCCCAGGGTGGCACCCTCCTTCATGGTCTCGAAAATTCGTCTGTAATGCTCCACCTGAGCCGCATCTGAGATCAGCAGGATAACCATATCGGACTCTCCGATAACCTCCCACATCTCACCCAGGGTGCCGCTCTCCTCGGTAAATCCGGCTTCCCGGGCCGAAGCCATGGACGAGGATCCATCGCGCAACCCCACCTTGACCCGAATATCAGTTCCTTCCAGAGAATCACGCAGATTCTGCGCCTGGGCCGGCCCCTGGGAGCCCCAGCCGATCACACCGATCTGCTTGATTCCCGCGAAGGCCTTGGGCAGAAGGGGAAATTTGTCGCGCCCGCCCCGGACAATCGTTTCCTGCGTATCGGCGAGTTTAATTACCTCTGTTTCAAAAACATTGGAAGTGAACATGGTTTCCATGCGTGGTCAATCCTCCAGAATATGGTGGCCCGCTGAAAGGCCTTCTCTGTACAGTGTACGTTTATAATATCGAAGCAATGTTGAATTTTGTACAAATACAAAATTCATCGGCTAAATTCAATAAAAATACCGCATCCTCCGAGTTTGGCCCGGATCAACCGGCAATGGCATACCCGCCATCCACAACCACGGTCTGGCCATGGATCATCCGGGCGAGATCACTGCAGAGAAACAGAGCCACGTCGGCCACATCGTCGGGTGTGGTCAGTCGCCCCATGGGGGTACGCCGCAGTGATTCGCCAATGATTTCTTCGCGGTTGGGGAATTTTTTCAGGGCATCGGTATCCACCACTCCGGCCGAGATGGTGTTGACATGAATCCCCCGGGGCCCCAGTTCCACGGCCAGATGCCGTACCAGGGATTCCAGAGCCGCCTTGGACGCCCCGACTACGGTATAGTTGGGCACCGCCCGCACGGCACCGATACTGGAGACCGCCATGATCCGGCCACCCTTTTCCATCATGGGCACGGCATGCTGACTCAGGGTCAGCAGGGCCCGGGCATTGATATCCATGGCCCAGTTCCAGTGGCGGGTGGTCAGATCCATCACCGGCTTGAGCACACCGGATGCCGCATTGGAAACCAGAATGTCCAGACGCTGATACGTTTGAGCAATTTCCTCGAACATCCGGGCCACATCCTCTTCCTTGGCCACGTTGGCCTTGACAGCCAGGCACCGTCCTCCCAGCTCTTGAATGGCCTGCACTGTCGACTGGGCATCCTTCCGGTGGCGGACATAATTGACCACCACGTCCACCCCGTTTTCGGCGAGCCTAAGGGCAATGGCCCGGCCAATCCCCCGCGACCCACCGGTTACCAGGGCCACCTTTCCCTTCAGATCAAACATATCTCAACTCCCTCTATAAAAACCACTCAAACACAGACAGTTATATTTCAATACGTTCCCGTCGGACAACACAGAAGTTCCCGGTTGCCAAGAACTGGTGCAGTGTAATGCGACTGGGTGGTGATTGCAAGGAAACGGTCGGCTCAGCAGGAATTTCGGAGCAAAATACGCCTGAGGGAGTTCTTCATGAAACGGAAGAGATTGAAGCGAACCGGATTGAGTTGCTCCGGAGCGACAAAACCGGTCACACGCAGATCATGAGGATGACACAGGGGAAAATGAAGAGCTCCCAGTTCAGTCGCCACCTGTCCCTGCTCATGGCAAACCTGCCAGAGAGGCACAGTCCGGGGATCGACCCCGATCACGGCCAGCAGAGCCGTATCCACGGCCACCGGGTCTCTACCGGCCCCAATCAGACAAAGAGAAAACGGCTCACCGCCAATGGGTCCGGTGGTGTGCATGGCGGTGATCCCGTCCACCACCACGATCTGATCCGGCAGGACCCCGGGAAGCTCGATCAGCAGGCGGGCAAAAAAATGCTGGTCTCCGCCGTGGCGCATGTGCCACCAGGGCTTGCGCATCCCCACCAGACAACCGAAACAGTTCTTCAGCGCCATGGTCATGCGCATCTGGGCATGGGCCTTGACCCGTGGCATATTGACAAGCAGGTCACAGCCAAGGGCCTCGGCTGCCACCCCGGCCCTGACGCCGGAGGGCAACACTATCTCCCGCACGGTTTGGAAATCCGTCACCCGGACCCCGAAACTACGGAGCTTCTCCAGGATTCCCAACCGGGCAAGGATCCTGCTTGCCGAGCCAAAAGCCGGGGAGTCACCCAGGCTGACCCGGGCCCCCTGATCCAGGAACCAGCGGACGACAGCCAGAATAAACGCTGCCTCGGTACAGGGAAGATTACCCTTGCGACCGGTAAGCAGATTCGGCTTGAGCAGGACCCGCAGAGACCGGCACTCCGGCATGGCTGTGGCGCGCAAGACCTTATCCAGGCAGGGAAGCAGAGTGTCGTGATCATAGGTCGCACACCGCGCAAGGGCAACGGTTTGATCCCGGCTGATCATGGATGTGGTGTTTGACTGCATGGGCCTGAAAAAAAACCGGCTCAGCCACAATGGCCGAGCCGGAAAAGGAGAAAGGAGAGAAGAGATGAGAAAGTACCTTTATTATTGCACCCGCCGTGCCACTTCAGAAAACAAAAAGAAAAAATATCACTTCCACGTAGTTCCGATGCGTTACTGCGCAAAACATTCATTCATTGATCCTGAACAACACCCCGGAAAGTACAATAATTTATACAGACAAGACTGTTCTCCACCCTCCCCACCAAACAAAAAACTACCGAAAGCAAGCAATTACAAGAAAGATTTGTTTTTTAAACTTCTTTCTCCAATTACGCTGTAACTGGATACTTTCTACACACCCCGGGCCCAGTTCAGCAAACCACCGGCGACCAGAATCTCCCGATGCCGCGGAGAAAGATCGATGGTGGCGGCCACCGGTTTACCGTCGACCTCCACGATGAGACTGTCCTGACCACCGGCCAGGGCATCGCGGATGCCGGGGATCACGACTTCGGCTCCCTGTTCCACCAGATCATAATCTTCAGGGCTGGCAAAGCAGAGAGGAACAATACCGAAATTGATCAGATTCGCCTTGTGGATCCGGGCAAAACTCTTGACCAGTTTAATCTGAACCCCGAGATAGCGCGGCGCCAGGGCCGCATGCTCGCGACTTGAACCCTGACCATAATTTTCACCCCCGACAATCATTCCGGCCACGCCCTGTTCAGCAGCCTGCTTCATACTGGTGGCAAAATCCGGGTCAACGGCATGGAAAACGTATTCGCTGATGGCCGGAATATTGGAACGCAGCGGCAGAATCTTTGCCCCGGCCGGCATGATATGATCGGTGGTGATGTTGTCGCCCACCTTGAGCATGACCCGTCCCTTCCAGGTCTCGGGCAGGTCCGCGAAATCAGGAAAAGGGGCGATATTGGGTCCACGAATGATCTCCACCCCGGCATCTTCCGGCCACGGGGCTTCGATGCGCTCGTCTCCGGGCAGATACTTCTCCGGCAGCTCTATCTCGGGATAGTCACCCAGGTCTCGCGGATCGGTGATCACGCCGGAGATGGCAGATGCCACCGCCACCTCGGGGCTGCAGAGATACACCTGGTCATTCTGAGTCCCGGACCGTCCCGGAAAGTTACGGGAAAAAGTCCGCAGTGAAATGGCATTGGTGGGCGGTGCCTGTCCCATGCCGATACAACCGAGACATCCGGACTGATGGACCCGGGCACCGGCCTGGAGCAGCGGCAGGAGATCACCCTGGGCGGTCAGGTTTTCCAGGGCCTGTCTACTGCCGGGATTGACCTCAAAGCTGACATCGCGGCTTGTTTCCCTGCCTTGCAGTATCCTGGCCACTGCGGTCAGGTCGCGCAGGGACGAATTGGTACATGATCCGATTAAAACCTGGGCCACGGGTTTACCGGCCACCTCGCTGACCTTAACCACATTATCCGGTGACGATGGGCAGGCGATCATGGGCTCCAGGGTAGACATATCGATCTCGATCACCCGATCGTAAACTGCGTCCTCATCGGCCTTGAGTTCCTGCCACTGGTCTTCTCTTCCCTGGGCGGCCAGGAACTGCCGGGTCTTTTCATCAGAGGGGAAAACCGAAGTGGTAGCGCCAAGTTCGGCCCCAAAATTGGTGATCGTAGCCCGATCAGTTACACTGAGTTCGGCCACTCCAGGCCCGAAATACTCCATGATATATCCCACCCCCCCTTTGACGGTAAGCTGGCGAAGTACCTCAAGGAGGACATCACGGGCCGCAACCCATGGCTGAAGCCTGCCGGTCAAACGTATACCGAAAATTTTGGGCATGATCAGGTAAAACGGTTTGCCAGCCATGGCCATGGCCACATCCAGGCCACCGGCTCCCATGGCCAGCATACCCAAACCGCCACCGGTTGGAGTGTGAGAATCCGATCCAAGCAGGGTCTTACCGGGAACACCAAAACGCTCAAGATGGACCTGGTGACAAATGCCGTTGCCTGGCGGAGAAAACCATAGTCCGAACTTGCGGGCCACGGACTGGAGAAACCGGTGGTCGTCGGCGTTGCGGAAATCCGACTGAACCAGATTATGGTCCACATAAGAAACCGACAGCTCGGTTTTCACCCGGGGGATACCGATGGCCTCGAATTCAAGATAGGCCATGGTTCCTGTGGCATCCTGGGTCAATGTCTGGTCAATACGCAGGGCGATTTCCTCGCCCTTTTTCAGCTCACCCTCAACAAGGTGCGCATGGAGAATCTTTTCTGCTACAGTCAAACCCATGTTATATCGTCCAAAATTCAGATTTTAATGAATCGTCCGGGTTACCAGTCTCCGGCCCGTGTTATTTATAGGCGATGACCCGGGTCTTGATCACGCCGTCGCAGGCCTCTATCTCCTGCTGCACTACCGGGGGTACAGCATTCTCACAATCAATGATATTGTAGCCGACGGTACCATTGCTTTCGTTGGAATAACTCATGATATTGATATGATGCTTGCCAAGGATATTGGTCACTTGTCCGATCATACCCGGTTTGTCATGGTTAATCACAATCAAACGAGCATGTACCCAGACCGTGGGGATGGCTTCCACATTGGGAAAATTCACAGAGTGGGTGATATTGCCGTACTCGAGGTAGGATTTCAGTTCTCTGACAGCCATACAGGCGCAGTTTCCCTCGGATTCAGAAGTGGAAGCCCCCAGGTGCGGGGTAATCAGTATTTTGCCATTATCGATAAATTTCTCTGAAGGGAAATCTGTTATATGCCCGCTGAGCTTGCCGCTGGCCAGGGCCTCGAGAACAGCGTCCTCATCCACCACCGGGCCGCGGGCGTAGTTGAAAAGCACTGCCCCGTCCTTCATCACCTTGAGAAAATCCGTAGACACCAGGCCGCGGGTATTCTTGTTGAGCGGCACGTGCACCGAGACATAATCGGCCTGCTCCAGGACCTCCTTGCGCGAGCGGGCCAGTTCCACGTCCGGGGAGAGGTTGTGGATATTGCCCATCACCGGGAAAGGATCAAACCCGACAACCCGCATCTGATGATGGACGCCTGCATTGGCAACGCGAACACCAATCTGGCCGAGTCCGATCACCCCCAGGGTCTTACCGGCCATTTCCACGCCCTTGAACATTTTCTTTCTCGCTTCCACCTCCTGATTCAGCTTTTCTCCCTTGAGACCAGCTAGATCCTGGCAGAAGCTGATGCCCTGATGCACGTTGCGCAGCCAGATGCCAAGCATGGTGAACACCAGCTCGACCACCGCATTGGCGTTGGCTCCGGGCGTGTTGAACACGCAGATGCCCTTTTCCGTGGCCGCATCCACCGGTATGTTGTTAACCCCGGCCCCGGCCCTGGCAATAGCCAGCAGCTCCGGATAGCTGTCTATATCCACCGGCGATGAACGAACCACTATTCCGTGGGGATTTTTCTCATCCGGACTGACCTGGTAGCGGTCCCCGAAAAGTTCCAGACCCTCCGCGGCAATGGCGTTGATAGTCCTGATGCGATATGTATCCATACTCATTCCTCAATTGACTGAGATTATGCAGATTCGCCACAGACCTACAATGTTCGTCCACTTTTTGTCAAGAAAAAGCCGGGCCGTTGCCAGGACTTCCCCCTTTCCTTTTTGTTAAAAATGATTATTATGGCAGGTTCGTAGTTCATTGCCATCGTGCTTTCCAGACCAATAATTGTCCTTAAAAACAAGGCCGATCCCTGCCGGTCGTCCAAAGATCCGGCAAAAAGGCCCTTTTCATGGCAACCGACACAATACCTGATATATCATGCGACACCAGACCTGCTGCTTTTCCGTTTCTCCCGTCCTCTTCACCCTTCTTCTGGTCTTTTCCTTTCTCGTCGGCGCATCGTCTGGCCAGGCCGGAGACCAGAAAATGGACCGACTCAGGCACACTCTTTCCCTGAGCTTTGACCTTAAAAACCACAAGGTCCTGGGAACCTCGCGTATCGAGCTGCCGCCGAACCGCTCTCTTACGCTCCACTGCGGGCCGCTGGAAATCACCGGGACGCTGCTGAAACAGAAGGAAACCACTCCAAAGATCCTGAAAACCGGACCGGAAAAGACCCTGCTCATCCCGGCCGCGCCCCGGCCCCAGACCCTCTATGTGTCCTGGTCCCTGACAGCTCCCGAGGGTTCCGGGGACAACCTGATCACGGAACATGGCATCACCCTGGCAGGATTCTGGCATCCCCTGGCCGAAGAAGACATGCTCTACAGCCTGCAGGCAACCCTGCCCGGGTCCTTCTCTGCTGTCTTTGAAGCTGAAACCATTTTCTCTTCCACAACCCGGCAGGGTCGACGGTTCCAGGGTGACTACCCCTATCCCGTGCAGGGGCTCCATTTTGTCGCAGGACCATATACAGTACAAAAACGAAAAGTATCCTCAACCACACTCTATTCGTATTTTTTCAAAGAGGATGCCGCCCTGGCTACCGAATACCTGAACCGTGCCGCTGCGTACATCGAGCGCTACGAGAAACTGATCGGTCCCTTTCCGTTCAAACGATACTCCATTGTCGAAAACCGGCTTCCCACGGGATACGGCATGCCTACCTTTACGCTGCTCGGGCAGGCGGTAGTCCGTTTACCCTTTATCAAGGACACGTCCCTTGGCCATGAGATCGTCCACTCCTGGTTTGGTAACAGTATCGGGATAAAAAAGGCCAATGAGCGAAACAGGGGGCCTCTGGATACAGGCAACTGGTGTGAAGGCCTGACCACCTATCTTGCCGACCAGCTTTATGCGGCAGACAAAGGAGAGGATATAGACTACCGGAAAAACCAGCTGCTCCGCTACATGGCCTATGTCCACCCGGACAACACCATGACCCTGGCGCAGTTTCAAGGCGCCGGTGATTCCCGCCCCACTGCCAGAAAAATCAGGGCCATTGGTTACGATAAGGCCAGTATGGTTTTTCACATGCTCCGCAAAAATATCGGCGACGATATGTTTTACAAGGGCCTGCAGGAATTTTACCGGAGTTTTTCCTTTAAACGTGCCAGCTGGCAGGATCTGCAGGAAACCTTTTCCAGAGTCAGCGGTCAAAACCTTGAACCGTTTTTCACCCAGTGGCTCACCCGCGCGGATATCCCCAGGCTGCAAGTTTCCCGGGTCGAGGTCCGCCAGGCAGATGGCAGCTCCCAGATACGGTTCCACGTTGTTCAGCAGACAGACAAAGCCTATCAACTGCGCCTTCCCCTTACAGTAACCACCCTCTCCGGCCAACAGGCCGAGACTCTGGTTCTGGAGAAAAAGGATCAGGAGTTTGTGATTGACACCCCCGACCTTCCCGTATCCATGGTCATGGATCCGCGGTATGACACCATGCGAATGCTGACCCTGGACGAGACTCCCCCCACCTGGAGCTGGTTCATGGGCTCGGAGAAAAAAACAGTTATCCTCCCGGAAGAGGATAACGTGAAAATCTTTGAGCCACTCAAAAGGGCGCTTGAGGATATGGGATGCGAGATACGATCAATAGATGAGGTCAAAAACAGCGAATTGTCCCAGGGGAGCTTTCTCTATCTTGGCCCATCGGTTCACAGCCGAGCCCTGTTTGCGGATCCCGGTCACCCCGGCTCAGGCTTCACCCTGGATGTGCGCAAAAACCCTCTTAACCCGAACCAGGTCATGGTCCTTGTGACCAGTGCATCGGAAACAGAGACCAGTGCAGTGGCGCACCGGTTGAGACATTATGGCAAGTACAGTTACCTGCACTTTGAGAAAGGCCGGATAAACGAAAAGAGGATTGCGCAGGCTCTGGACGGTATCGCCGTGGACCTGTTGACGCCGCCCGCAGGAATTCCGACCGGCAGGATTCTTGATTTCGACAAGATCGTCGATGATCTTGAAAAAAAACGGGTTGTCTACGTGGGCGAGATGCATACCGACTACCCCAGCCACCTGCTGCAACTCCAGGTCATCCAGGCCCTGTACCGGCGTGACCCTTCCAT
This sequence comes from Desulfolithobacter sp., assembly GCF_054025815.1. Classification (NCBI taxonomy): domain Bacteria; kingdom Pseudomonadati; phylum Thermodesulfobacteriota; class Desulfobulbia; order Desulfobulbales; family Desulfobulbaceae; genus Desulfolithobacter; species Desulfolithobacter sp. The sequence continues at coordinate 44,178 of NZ_JBPMMS010000030.1, forward strand.
TGCCATTGGCATGGAAATGTTCCCGCGCTCGTCACAGCAGGCCCTTGACGACTACATTAACGGCAAGATCGAAGACGAAAAGGATTTCATCAAGGCCTCCCGTTATTTCAAGGTCTGGGGTTACGATTATCGTATGTACCAGGACATCATCGGTTATGCCAAAAAACACCGGATCCCGCTGGTTGCCCTGAACATAGACAAAAAAATAACCAGCCAGGTCTTCCGGGAGGGCAGCCTGGACAACCTGGACGAGGACCAGGTAAAAAAAATACCAGCGCAGCGGGACCTTGATGTTCCCGGCTACCGAAAACGGCTGCAGCAAATCCACTCCATGCATAACAGTTCGCCGCAAGGAAGCGGTTTTGACGGATTCATCCAGGCCCAGGCCATCTGGGACGAAAGCATGGCCGAATCCGTAGTAAATTACCTCACCGCTCATCCCGACCAGCGTATGGTCGTCATTGCCGGTACCGGACACGTGTACAAGGACAGTGCCATACCCAGGCGGGTAGCCCGCCGGATACCGGGAATCAGACAATGCGTTATTGTCAGCGCAAGCGTTGTCGATACCGGCACAGAGCAGGGCAAACAGGTGGACTACCTGATGTATACCGAGCCCAGGAAGCTTCCCCCGGCCGGCAAGATCGGCATAGTCTTAAATGAAGTTGAGGATGAAAAACTGGGCACACGCATGCAGGTTGTTCAACTCAGCCCGCACGGCAAGGCCGGGAAGGCAGGAATCAAAAAAGGTGACATCATCCTGGCTCTCGACAAAACCGAGGTCCGGACGATAGAGGATCTGAAACTTGGTCTCCTGAACAAAACGGCTGGCGACAAAGTGACCCTGAAAGTACTGCGCAAACATACCCTGCTGCCGGATGAAACACTGGAGATCGAGGTGGAACTCTCCGGCCTGTCCCCAAGGGGTATGATGATGCCTCCCGGGCATCCACGCAGATAAGCCGGCATAGCCGGACATGTTTCAGATCTGTCCAGCCACAACAAACCATGAACATCACCCTGGCAACACTACGCTCCGGGGCGATTTTCGGATAAAACGTGAGCAATTGCCGGACAACCTTCGGTACAGAATCACAAAATTCTGGAATTTGTGCATATTCCAGATCATTCCGGCCACCGATTCCACGTGATTCCGGCCGGTGATTCCAGTCATAATCTGATGACGATTTATGGCATGGGCAGTATACCATGCGACACCTCCATGCGTGAGATTTTAGATGGTGTTGATCCCAACAATCTCAGGCCGTTATTTAAAGATGCATTCAGGGCTCTGCAACGGGGTAAAGCCCTTGAACAGATGGTGTTCATGGACGGTTGTTATCTGTTGAACCTTGACGGCACCGGGTATTTTTCTTCCAGCACTCTGTATTCCGACGCATGCATGAAGAAGGTCAGCAGGAACGGAAAAGTCACCTGGTATCTGCAGGCTGTCGGTGCGGCCATTGTCCACCCGGATTCAAAAGTTGTTATTCCTCTCTGCCCGGAAATAATCAGAAAGCAGGACGGCGAGAAAAAAATGGATTGTGAGCGCAACGCCGTCAGAAGGTTTCTGGAGAAATTCCGTAAAGATCATCCTCATCTGAAGGTTATTGTCAACGAGGATGCCCTCAGCTCCAATGCCCCGCATATCAGGGATCTGGAGCGATATAACTGTCATTACATCCTCGGAGTCAAGGAAAAGGATCATGAATTTCTTTTTCAGCACGTTGACCAGGCCGTAGAGAACGGGGAGGCGGTTGAAGTGGCCATACCGGATGAAGACAAAGAGGAGATCGTTCATTATTTTCGAATTATCCATGATGCTCCTATCAACAAATCCAACCAGGATATCCGAGTAACCTTCGCAGTTTCACTGCTGTCGAATATTGGCAGGAGAATACCAAAACCGGAAAAATTCTCCGTTTCAGCTGGATCACAGATCTGGACGTTACCGAGGACAATGTGTACCAATTCATGCGTGGTGCCCGGGCGCGGTGGAAAATAGAGAACGAGACCTTTAACACCTTGAAGAATCAGGGGTATAATTTTGGTCACAACTACGGTCTTGGCAAGAAAAACCTGTCGGAAGTGTTTGTTTTTCTGATGATGCTTGCTTTTCTTGTTGATCGGATTCAACAGTTATGCTGTCCCCTGTTCAATGCGGCCTGGAAAGAATGGAAGAGCAAACGTTCCCTGTGGGAAAAGGTACGGAGCAAATTCCATGAATTTTACATTGAAACCATGGAGGATCTCTATCGTTCCCTGTTGGATCATAAACAGGTGCCGTTACCGCTGTAAGAAGGTAACCGGTTATTTCAAAGATCTGCTCCCTGGCTTGAAAAAAACAGGCCAGGACGACGGGATAGATCCGTCCAAAAAACGGAAAATCTTACCTTTGGCTAACAAATTTAACCAAAGGTGCGGGTCAGGAGAGCTATTTCATAAAACAATCTGCCTGCTGACTATGAAAAATCAAACTTTAGACGGCAAACTGGTGCCGTCCGGGAGCAGCTGGTAACATACGCATTGTGGTGTTTTCCATGATGAAAATCCAGGGTCATTGAGCTGATGTGAGGTTCAAGAGCATCTTTTTCGTACGGCAGGTCAGGTAGCATAATAGTCATGTTCCGTTTCCCTCCTTTAATAACTTTGGTTTTTCAGAGTCGAACAAAGCCGAATGAGCCGCGAGACTCGAAATCGGTTCCATTGACCTGACAGGGGGAGGCATAAGCGGTCCGTTCTCGTTCTATTTGTACTGATAAGTAGAAATGAAAGCTTTCCATGATATTGGAAGTAATAGGCGGGATACTTTTCCATTTATCTCGATATAGAGCTGGACATATGGAAAACTCTTCCCCATTCATTCCTTACGGTTCGCCATCCCTCTTATTGCGACAGTATGTCAGCAAAAACAGAAAGTAAAACGAAATTTCGAGAAGATCTGAAACACAAGCTGCTGGATCAGGTTCGCAAAATCCTTCGTTTCCACTGTTATGGTTGCTGGACAAGGCAAACCCGTTACCAGAGGATCTTCCAATGTATTGATCTTCTGCAGGCCCGGCCGACCCGGCCTTGCAGGAGGTGGCGAAAAATTCAACAGAGGGAAAAAATCTTGACACTTGCGCATAAACATATAAATGTTTATTTATATGTTTATGGCATGGTAAATTTTTACTCCATGGGAGACTGTTTTGCGTGGGGAGAAAAACCTTTTTGTTCAATCATCGGAAGACGACCTGCATGCCGCAGCCTTTCTGGCCAAAAGCCTGGCCGACGAGAACCGGCTCCGGATTCTGCGGGCGGTCAGCGGAGAGAAGAAAGCGGTTTCCCGCATTGTCGAGGAACTGGGCATCTCCCAGCCTCTTGTCTCTCACCACCTGAAGGAATTGAAACGGGCCTTGCTGGTTACAGTTGAGCGAAAAGGCCCCTTTGTCTATTACCAGATCGCAGACAAGAGCGTCCTTGAAATTATTGCCGGGCTTAAAGACCTGGCAGCCCGCCTGCTGGAGCAGCGAACACGTTTTTAGTTTTTTGGAGGCCTCTGTTATGGAAGAATTGCATAAAATTATCGCCCAATTGGAGCCGGATAAGGCCCTGGCCGCGCTTGCCGAGGCAGCAAAACAAATACTGGCCCACCTGGATGAACAGGCCAGGGTCGAGTTCGTGGTCAGCATGATTGGTGAATCAGGCAGTGACAAGGTCGCAAGCCTGGTTGACCTCTGACTGGCCGAATGCATGGACGAAGGTGTCGATCCAACACACATGTGCCAGAGCCTGGTTGAAAAAGTAGCACTGTCGAAACAACTGCGGGCGGTAACTGAACCTGACATCCAGCCCCTGTTCGAGGATTGGCTTGACGAGTTGGAACGGGAAGTCCGTGATCTCGTCATGGCTACCGGCTCTGCCGATCCCCAGCGGATTGCACGGGAGCTTGGTCTGAGCGACAACGGCGTATCCTTTCTGCTCACCAAACTCCGGCGGGAGGAGAAAATATCCTGATTTCCTGTACCGTCCGGTTAGAAAAAAACATTTGGTAACCAGCGCCAGAACAAGAGGCAGCGCATTGCGCCAAACCACCTACAGGGAGGCAAATCATGAAACTTGGAATCATCATCAGCTCCAACGAGCCGGAAACGGTCTGGAACGCCTTTCGTTTCGGGGTATTTTCCGTAAAGCAGGGGGACGAAGTTAAAGTATTTCTAACCGCCAAAGGAGTTGAAAGTGAAAATCTTGATACCGACCAGTTCAAGGTGACAGAACAGATGGCAGCCCTGGTCAACGGCGGTGGAGAGATATACGCCTGCGGTACCTGCCTCAAGCTCAGACAATTACCGGGCAGTGACACCTGTCCTCTCTCCAACATGAAAAAGATGTACGATATCGTCAGAGAAAGTGACCGGATCGTAACCTTCTGAGCCCCGGGCGCGGTCTCGACCCCGCTATCAACTAAAAAACAAGGGTGGTCGCATGAGAAAAAAGATCGTTGTCCTGGGCGGTTCCTTTGGCGGACTTACCGCGGCCCTTGAAATCAAACGGCTGCTCAAGGATCGGGCCGATGTCACCCTGATCAGCAATGACCGTGATTTTGTCTTTCTGCCTTCGCTGCCCTGGCTGATCATGGGCAGCCGCCGGGCCCGGGACATTACCTTAAAGGTTGAAGACATTCTGAAACCGCGGGCAATTACCTTTATCCATGCCACGGTGACCGGAGTCGACCCGGATTCGCTCACCGTATACACAGACCAGGACAATTATCATTATGATTACCTGGTTATTTCCACAGGGCCGCATCTTTCCTGCGATGAAATACCCGGCCTGGGACCTGAAGGCGGCCACACGCACTGCACCTTCAGCCTGAAACATGCCGAGAAGAGCCGAGTCGCCTGGGCCAGACTGCTGTCTGAGCCTGGTCCGGTGGTGGTGGGATCAACACAGATGGCCAGCTGTTTCGGTCCCTATTACGAGCTCGCCTTTGAAATGGATTACGAGCTGCGCAAGAGGAAGATGCGCCACAAGGTCCCCCTTGTCTATCTCACTTCAGAACCATACGTTGGCCATATGGGGGTTGGAGGTCTGGGAAAGTCTCGCCGGTTTCTGGAAGATGAGTTTGCAGAACGTGACATCAAGGCTGTCATCAACCAGTCGGTGGACGAGATCACCCCGGATGAAATCCGCCTTGCCAGCGGCATCACCCTGCCCTTTAAACTGGCCATGCTGGCCCCGCCCTTCAAGGGCGTGGCCGGAGTGGCCGGCCTTGGCAACCCGCGCGGATTTATCCCGGCCGACGACCATTACCGACATCCCGAACATCAAAACATCTACACCATCGGGGTGGCCATGGCCCTGGCCCCGGCCGAGCCGACCCCGGTGCCCACAGGAGTGCCGAAGACCGGCTTCATGACCGTGAAGATGGCCAAGGCAGCGGCCGTCAACATCGCGGCCGATATCGACAACCAGCCACCGGTGGCAAGCAAGGATCTGGATATCATCTGCCTGATGGACATGGGCAAAACCGCCGCCCTGATGGTAGCTGATCCGGTCCTGCCGCCCCGCCAGAAATCATACCTCAAGGAGGCCAGGTGGGCGAAATGGGCCAAGATCAGATTTGAAAAATATTTCCTGTGGAAAATGCGGCACGGATACAGCCAGTTACCGTGACTCAAGAAAGAGAAAAGGGCCAGCCATCTCTATCTTCTGACTCCCCCTTCCAGCTGCTCCACCAGGTTAAGCATGTAGCGTCTTTTCAGCTCGGCCATGGTTCTCGGGCCAGGAATGCCGTCGGGCTTGAGACCTGCCATTTTCTGGAACCGCACCAGTTTCTCCCTTGATGACGGACCCCAGATCCCGTCGACCTTGAGATGTGCCCCCAGGATCTGATTCAGCGCCTGCTGGAGAAACCGGACTTCATCGGGATTGCTGAGTGCTCCGCGATCCCGCGCAAGCTCTGCCCTGTAGTCACGAAACGTGTTCTTCACAAAAAGCCGCCAATCCTTCTCGTTCACCCCCATTGCAGGAAGTGCTTCCTCCAGCGAAAAAGAGGAGCCTTCCTCTTTCGCCATCCGGTACAGATCATCGACCAGCTGCCGCTGATCCAGAAACAGGAGCAGGAGACGAATTTCAGCGTTTTCATTGGAATGGAGCCCTATTTCCTTGGCTTTTCCGGCCAGTACCTGGAGCGAGGGTATGTTGTCTTCACGCATCCTGTCCATTCGCCAGTTGGGCAGGGTGTTGAGTCGGGCAGGAGTCCATTGTGTCCGCTCATAAAGGCTGGCAAGACCTTCATTGAGCCACGGCGGAGCCTGGGGAAAATCGGCCTCTATCAACGCATGGATCATTTCATGCAGCAGGGTGCCGTATCCTGTACGTCCTCCCGTGGCCATGATCAGATTGTCGGCAGGGTTGTAATAACCAAGAAATGGAGCGTAGAGCGGAAGGCCCATCACTCCACCTCTATTCATGAAAGGAAGACGTCATTCAAATAATCCGATTTCTCACTGGTCCCTATTAACAGAATCTGAAAAATATCTCAGCTTTTTGTGAAGGGAATTTAAGAACCAACACCTGCTGAGCCAGGCATAATATCCACTCCTGGATACCTGGAGAACTCGACAAAGCAGGTGAACAGAATACTGGAGTCGCAGACTTTTTATCGCCGCGTACCTGGCAGCGACTCCCTGGCAAAGTACGCGGCTGCTTTTTTTAGGATGTCACGCTCCATTCTGGTAACGGCAAGCTCACGCTTCACCCTGGCA